>JABFQO010000001.1 GCA_019685575.1 Candidatus Bathyarchaeota archaeon A05DMB-4
AACATAATATTCTAAATAGTAGAACATCACCGTCCAAATTAACAGAATTGATAAAAACACTCATGTTCGTTCCAAATTCGGAAAAGAATCCGAAATTCTGTATCTTAACATTTGAAAAGCAATATTTTAATTTTGTAATTTTAACATAGAAAAGTAAAAAAAAAGCTTTTATGTCAAAAAGATGCGGAAATAGAAATGGAAGTTGTCTTTATGAGAGCTGGATATATTATTACAATGGTTGTTCTAGTTTCCTTTCTGTTGTCTCTTAGCTTGCCATTCGCAACAACCAACGCTTCGCAGCCCTTAATAGAAGCTGGAGCCAAAGGAAACTCGCACTTGAAACTTCTCGAAGTTGTTAGAGCTCTGCAGCCAGACGACAAAATACTTGTATGGATTGACATTAATGCGACTGGGGATCGCTTTGGCGGTCATTATTTGCCTGCAGACCCATCACTTTATGGAATTAAGTGGACAATTATAACTTTCGCTCCAGACATGGAGGGAAGCAAACTTTTCTGGTGTTTAGCTGAGGTCCAAGCGCAAAGTGTTGAAGAGATGCTAAGGATACCTTGGGTCTTTGATATGGCGCTGGTTAGAGTCGGTGGTTTAGGCAACGAACCCCCTGTAAGCTCTAAACTATCTCATGGTTTTCATGAAGCTATAGATAGGGCCATGCAATACAACGGGACTCTGCAGTTATTGTATGGATGCAAAATCCTTCTGATCTATCCGAGAAATTAGTTGGCAACGACCAAACCATTACCAACGAAATAGTTCATAACATGACAATTGCGATAGAGCATGTGGGAGGCAGTCTCCTAATGGATTATTATGAGAGTTCTCATACTCTTTTAACTGCTCTTCCAGCTGAAAACATAGTGAGAGTTACGGAGAATCCCTTTGTAAAGAGGCTTTTCCTTAACGGTCCTGTGATCTTGGAGGGAGTTGATAATACAGCGAGTTTATATGGCTTCGGCAAAACAAAAGACAGCATCAATCTTTATCTATATGGGTTAATCGCTTTCTTAGGGTTTGCATTTCCTAACATTGCGATGTCTGAAAAGAAAACGAAGAAAAACATACGAGTATTTCTTGTTACCATCGTTCTATCATTAACCTTCATCTCGCAAATAACACCTTCCGTTCAAGCTTTAAACATAAGCACTTCTGCGATCCGGGCTACTGACGTTTGGGCCACTGGGAACAGAGGCGGAGGTGTGAACGTAGCTGTAATTGACACTGGAATAGATTTAAATCACCCCGATTTTGTCAATGCCATAGTTGCCCAGATAAATATTCCTGATGGCACCAACAATGTGCAAGATACAGATGGACATGGAACACATGTCGCTGGAATTGTAGCCGGACGTGGTGTACGTAACCCTGCTTTCAGAGGAGTCGCTCCTGATGCAGGATTAGTTATCGTTAGAGCTTTACAAGATGCACATTTTGAACCAGCCATTCGCTGGATCATAAATAACCGTGCTCAACACAACATCCGTGTAATAACCATGAGCATGCGTCTTGTCAATGTTCCACCCGGCGGTGACGGGCTAGAAAGTCCAGCCAGTATCGCTATGGACGATGCTATAGAAAATGGCATCGTGGCGATCAAATCAGCTGGGAATTTGAGTCATCAAGGTTCCGGAACTATAACAAGCCCTGGTAATGCGTTTAACATAATAACTGTTGGTGCTACTAATGATATGGATACGCCTGACATAAGTGATGACGAGTTCGCTCATTACCCTAATGGCTATACATACAAAGGGAGATCCTATCCCGCATGGGGAAGTAGCAGAGGTCCAACAGGAGATGGACGACCTAAACCCGACGTTGTTGCACCTGGAGTGCACATCTGGTCATGTAGGTTAGCAAATTCTCCAGCAAACAATTATGAAGACGTTACAGCAGACGGTTTTTACGGTGAACTGAGCGGTACGAGTATGGCTGCTCCTCATGTTGCTGGCACGGTTGCTTTGATACTCCATGCCAATCCAAATCTTACACCAGCCCAAGTTAAGGCGATATTGAGGCAAACAGCAAGACTAAATACCAACTTAAACGGCTGGACTATAAACGATAGAGGTCATGGAATAATTGACGCTTTCGCTGCTGTTCAGCTGGCGCAAAACGTAGGCAACATCAATATAGGTCAGATGTACGATTCGTGGAGCGGATCAACGCCCGGTCGTGATCTTGGATGGTGGTGCTATGATTATTTGACGTTCCATGTTCAACGGCCTTCAACAACTTTCGGCATCAGCTTAACGAGCATTGACTATCATTACAGACATCCATTGGGCTGGGGGAACACTGATTATAGGCTCATATGGCAGTTGAGTGCGCGACACGTTTGGATAGATGGAACATACTATGATCTTGGTGTTAACATGCACAGATACCTGTTCAGCGGACCGCGCATATACGAAAGGGGCGGCGGCTATATTAGAATGCGAGCTTGGTATCAGGTGGGCAATGTGCGCGTAATGTATTACTGGTATACTTATGTTAATGAAATTTGGCTCTGGTTACAATATTATGGCGGGTCGTCATGGAAAACACTGATATACATAGATCCTGATGTGTGGGACACCACAAACTATCCATACTTGCCATCGACAAGTGAGACGGTTTTAATTGAAAGAAAGATTTCGGGTAATGTGCTTCTCAACATTAGAGACTTAGACCACACCGAATATATTCAAATAGATCCGTATGCTGCAGATAACCCTGTGATGTGGGTCCTTAGACAAGGGTATTACGGAAACAATCCAGACCTAGCTACCGTTAGAAACGATGAATATGTCTACAACCGAGACGTTGCCATTTACTATCAAGGAACTTCAAGCTATCCGGGTGGATGGATATACGGAAGAACTGACGCCTTACCAGCGCCAAACCCGACCCAAAATGATGCTGGCACAGGTGGAGACGCAGGCAACACTTTCAGCGCTGCAACCTCTATAAATTCAGGATCATATAAGGGTATACTATGCAATTCTGAGTCAGATAACGGAAACGATTACTATAAATTCTATGCTGAAAGCGGTCAAAGCATATACGTCAGCATGACGCCACCAGCTGGCATTGACTTTGATCTCCAACTCTACAACCCTGCTGGGACTCTAAAGGCTGGGTCTTATCTAGGAGCTGGCTACACGGACAGCATCTCCTACACTGCGGATTCAAGCGGCTACTGGAGAGCGAGAATCTACATATACAGCGGCGAAGCACAATACTCCTTCTACGTGTCTGTGTATTGGCCTGGCGGAGGCGGATGCCCATTCCTATACGTTTATGATGGAAAAGAATACGTTTGCGAGGGCTTGCTAGACATACACAATCCCGACGGCGTAGATGTGATTACAAATCACACATTAATTACTGCGCCTAAACGAGTTGGGGGCATGTATCAGCTTCGGCTGGTTGAGCATCCACAAACCCACTCTTACATCGATCAGGTTAAGCTCTTCGCTGTATTGCCCGACAAAACGATGATAGAATTGCCCTTAATCTCGGCTCTTCACTCCAAGTATGGCAATGTGCTGCCGCAGCTACTTTCTAGCGACGATTGGAAAACAGACCTTCTAGGGGCAAATTTGAACAACGGAACAAGCCAATCGATAGACCTACGGTTTCAAGCATTGCCGCCAAGCATTAAAGCGATAGGCTTCCTCTTCGTCATAGAAGGAAACAACATCATCGTCAAAGTTTAGAGAAAAACCCTCAATCCCCCTTTTTATGACTTTTATGTTCTTTTGGTCCTGCTACATTCTGTTCAATTGAACGTAAGCTTAAACACCCCATGTGCACGCCATTCTAGCAAGAGTTTGAAGTTCACACACATGGCTTTATTTTAGCCCAAAAATTCGAAGCCTCACTAAGCATAAACAGTGCAATTTTACTGGAGATTGACGCTGAAATTCATTCCTTTGATACGCGCTTTATGAAGCGGCTCTGACATGCGGATATTATGGCTTCTATTACGCTAAGTATGCTGGATTCAGGCGCCTTCTCGATGAAGCTTTCTAGGTCTATTTTATTCGATGAAGCGGGCCCGTTGGGATTTGAACCCAAGATCTCCGGCTCCGCAGGCCAGTGTCCTAATCCATGCTAGACTACGGGCCCTCTGTTGTCTGCACAGAACACATTTAGCATTGCCGATTAAAAGCATTTCATTCATTTAACGTTGAACTGCACGGTTTAGGGCTTGTATGACGTTTTGTTTTCCCATGCTGATTATGTATGGACCGAGTCTGGGACCTTGTGGCGCGCCGATGAGGATTGTGTAAAGGGTTTTGAAGAAATGTGCGGGTTTTATGTCGTTTTCCCTTGCTGTTGTGAATATTGCGGCTTGTATCTGGTTTTCGTCGTCTGTTTTCTCTAGGGTTTGAATAAGTTGTTTTATAGCGTTGATTTCTTTTTGACCGAGTTCAATGGCGGTCTCGGTTATTTCTTCAAAATCTCTAATCCAGTTGTAGGCGTACTGTATTCTCGGCTCAAAGTCTTTTGGCAAACCGTCTTTCACGTAGCCGTATTCTCGCAATTTTTGTGCGATGTAATCTTTTTCGGAGCCCTTCGGCGCAACTTTAGCCAAGAACACGAGCAAATTATAGGGCACATGAACGCTGGGGGTTTTTGGGGGTTTCGACACCCAAACATACTCGTACAAGCCTTTCAATTTTGTCAATTCACGTTGGTCTGGAATCTGCTTCCTGCCGAAGTAAATGTCCTCCAGTTCGTCCAACTCGTTCATGTACTTTGGGATGTCCGTAACCGAAACCGAACGTGTACCCACGAACCGTTTCAGCATAAGCAGAAGAAGCGACTGAGGTGAACCATAACGGAACCAAACCTGCGGCGTGAACACGTTGCCGGCGCTTTTGGAGATTTTCTTTCCGCTTTTGTCTAAAAACATCTCATACTGCGCGTGCATAGGTGGCTCAAAGTTCAAAATTTCCCGGCAAATACGATCGTTAATCTTGACAGAATCGGCGATGTCTTTTCCGTAAGGCTCAAACCGAATGTCAAGCGCCTTCCACCGTGCTGCGAATTCGACTTTCCAGACAAGTTTGCCCTCGCCTTTTGTGTAGTCGGCTTCGCCTTCGTGTCCACAGCCCTTGAACCATTGGCCCTTGACTTCCATGCCTTCACATCGGTAAAGCACCTTTTTTTCCTTCGGGATGTACTCGTAAGCAGTAGTGGTGTAGATTCGTCCGCAATTGCTACACACGGCGAAGTATGGTAGTTTCTCTTCAAACTTTTCCTGTCCAATCGTTTCTTTGATAAGCTCGCCCACGCATTTAGCGTTCGCGAGTATTGTTTCGATTTCGTTATTGAAAATGCCCTTTCCGTAAGATTCGTATGCTGATACAAGCCTATACTCTATTCCGCAAGCCTCAAGCGCTTCGAGAAAAAGTCTAATCATGTGCTCAGCAAAGTTATCGTGGCACTTGAACGGGTCGGGAATATCTCGGACAGGGAACCCTAAGTATTTATTCAACGATTCAGGAAGCCCTACGGGAACCTTGCGTAGCCCGTCTTTATCGTCGGCGAACGCGATTAATTCCGAATTGTATCCTTGTGCTCTCAAGGCAAGCGTGACGGCGTAAGACCTTGACGAGTCTCCGATGTGACCGATGTGCGGTATGCCGGAAATTCCTATGCCCATTTCGGTTCTGAGCATGTCAAGGCTTCTGCCGAGCTTTCGCTCTCTTTTTACGAGTGTGGCCGCAGTTTTGTCGTACCATGTGCCGTGACCGATTATTTCTTCTGACATGTTTCGCCATTATTAGTGCGTACGAGCGTAGATAAAAAATGTTTCATGTTTTTGTGGTTCGGTTTGTTTCAACTTAATATACGGCTTGTTCAAATTACAATCGGGGCGCGTTCAGTGTTGAAGGAAAACCGTGTTTGGCCTTATGTTCTTCCGTTTCCGCTCGAGGTAAAGAAACGTAAATTGATCTGGGCTATTTTGCAGTCTCGTGTTGGTATGAGTATTTTGACCCGTATGAAACTTGACGAGCGCACGTTTCAACACGACCTAATCGTGCAGTTGCCCTACTCGAACAAATCAATCATCAAATACCTAAAACAAATGGCAAACGCGGGCATTCTTGAACATGGGGTTGAGGGTTTTAAAGAAAAAGGCAAGACGGTGTGGATGAAGTGGTACACGCCGAGCAGCCTTGGAAAATGGTTTATTCTCTTTTTGACACCGCCCGAAGAAATTCGTCCCGAGTTGGCGAAACGCACGATTGAAGAACTTTTCAGGGTTTACTCCTCCAGCATCGTAGAAGTCTGCGAAAAATACGGTTTGAACATAGACTCGTTCCAACAGGTCTTTGATGAACACTACTTGCGTGCAGCGACTGCCAAAGCAGAAAAAATCAAGCCCAAGGTTGTGGTCTACGGAAGCGCCGCGTTGGATATTTATGGAAATTTGGAAACTCTTCCAAAAGCGGAAGAGACGGTGTACGTGGAAGAAGTGGGTAGGTATGCTGGCGGCATGGGAGCGAACGTTGCGGTGGCTCTGGCGAGGTTGGGGGTTCCAGTGAGTTTTGTGGGAAGAATCGGCAGTGACTTTGTGGGAAGAGTATTGCTGGATGGTCTCCGCAAAAACGGCGTGGGCATCTCGAACGTTAACGTAACCTCTCAGCGGTCTTTACGAACCTTAATCTTTCGTGACAAAAAACAGACCCGCTGGCTTTTCGCTTTAGGTTCACCTGACCATGCCATGTCCATCACTTCGCCATCCGAAATCGATTGGAAATTACTGGATCAATGCAAAATAGTATACATCGGTGAAGTTTTCACCGAAATCGCCGCTACGATCGCCAGCTACGCAAAAAGCAAGGATAAGTTGGTTGTTTACCGCCCGGGCGTGCCCTACATGTGTTTAGGTGTTGAAAAACTGGGGGATATACTTAAGCACACAAACATGTTCATCCTAAACAAGGTGGGCTGGGATGTACTGCAGAATTTTTCGAAGAACTCGGTTAAAACGCCTGCTGATTTAATCAAGTTCGGGCCGACAGAAGTGATTGTAACAAAGGGCGCTGAGGGTTGCGACGTGTACACGAAAAGGGGGCATTTTGCAATGATGGTTCCCTTAGGTCTACGTGACAAGTTTGAGGTTGTTGACCCGACTGGTGCAGGAGACAGTTTTTCGGCGGGGCTGATTAAAGGATTGCTTGGAGGTTGGACGTTGAAAAAGGCAGTTGCTTTTGGACAAGTGGCCGCTTGTATTACATGCTCCCGAATCGGTGCTTCTTCGGCTTTTCCGACTCTTGAAGAAGTGGAAGCAGTAAAAACATGAAATAGTTTAAAAAAAAGTTAGGGATTAGGCTTTTTGCTTGTGGTCTTTAACGCTGTAACGATTGCTAATATGCCCAGCAGCAACAGAATTACGGCTATTGTATAGAGTAAGTCTACGCCTCGAAGGTTTAAGTCTAACCCAAAGCCAATAGCGGCTAAGAGTATTCCCCACCCGAAAACGCTGAAGGCGCTGCGTGCGTATTTTGATGGGTTTTTCCATCTAACGCCAGATTCTATCACAAGCCAGCAACCATAAAGGGCAACGATTAACGGAACGATTTCTTGCCAAGTTAGTTGTCCTGCCGCGTACGCGACGATGACGATTGCAATGATTATTATGAAGGCACCGAGAGTTAGGAGACCCATTCGCTGGTTCGACACATGTTTTCCTCCTTTTTACTCGATTTTCGCTCCACATTCAGGGCAGAACTTGGCCGTGGCTAATACGGGGTGACCACACTTGGAGCATTTTTTCGTTGCCTCCGGCTGTGCGATTTCGGTTCCGCAGTCTGGACAGAATTTTGAGGTCGCTGGGATTCGAGCGCTACATTTCGGACATATAATTAACGCTGCTGCAGGCGCTTGTGCTGGTCCTGACGGCGTCATTACTTGTGGAATCAGTACCATACCCGTGCCCAAGCCTGCGCCTGGAGATTTGCCGAGTTCTTCGGCGGCTTTTTTGACTGTTTCCATTCGCAGGACCTCTTCCGGCGTGGCGCGTCCTGTCCTAAGCCAGAAGAGTCGTTCGCGGTATTCGGACGTGGTGTCTATGCCTTCGAAGCGTAGGTCGGTTAGGTCTAAGCCGATTCGTCTGAACGATTCGAGAATGGCATTTTTGACCAAGACCGAAGTTTCGTCCAGTCGAGTGAACACGGTGAGCAAGTCGTATCGGGAGAGTTCGTCGATGATTTTTTCGTTTATAAAGCCCCTAAGATAGTTGTCAACTTGTTCTGTAGAGTAAGCGTTCTGTCCACCCACGACTTCCATAACGAACAACTGTGGATTTTCAACCTTGAACCAGAAACTGCCATAAACCTGCAACGGCGCAAGCTCAGTAGTCTGAGCCCGTGTGCCATACTTGCCAGCGTTTACTTTGGTAGATACGAAGATAACTGTGGCTTTGAAGGGTTTTTCGCCGAAACCTGCGATGCGCGAAAGAATGCCCGTTAACAATGGTAAATTCAGCGTGGTTAGCGTGTGTCTTCCCGGGCCAAAAACGTCGTATGCCTTGCCGTCTCGGAAGAAAACTGCCACTTCGTATTCATGAACTATAAGTTGGGCGCCCCAAGTAATGTTCTCGTCTGGATACCGCCACACCAGAGCGTTTTCAGCCGGGTTTTTCCATTCGATAACTTGTGGCATTTTACTTCACTCCTAGAATCACTTCTTCTCTCTGGTCAAACGTGTCTTCTAAAGCCTCCAGTGCATCGGTTACTTTCTGGATGTGGTCCTTTGCTTTTTCGAACCCTCGTTTTCCGATTTCTTTCTTGAAGTTGCTGGCAGCGGCGGCGACTGTTTCTACTTCGTCGATAAGTTGACTGTCGAACTCAATCATCTTATCCAACTTGTCTTCCTCAACCTTCACAACGTTATAAAAGCCAGCGTAACCGTATGAAGCATGGTTGATTTTTTCTGCCACACGGTCGTATTTTGTGACAAGCTGGTCCATATCGTTTAAAACCTCGTGGCGACGTTCTTGTGAGAGTCTCTGGAAAACTTCCTTCAAGTCACTTCTTGCCTTCTGCAATTTTCCGTAAAGATGGTTTCGGATTAGTCTGTCAGATTCTCTGCGAAGTTCTTTCTCTTTATATCCCCTAAACCCTGGGAGCGCGGCGAGAATTCTCTCAGAAAGCCTCATCTCGTCTTTTGCTTTTTCATACAACCCTTTCTTCTCAGTCAAACATTTCCCTTCTTTTTGTACAATCGTATAGTGAAAGTGGAGAGTTGCTTTTAAAGTTTAACAAGACAGACTGCAGCGTGTTTTGAGCGTGTTTTCACTTGAAAGCCCCTATTTCCCAATAGCGGAATCCGCTTTTCTCAAGTTTCAATTCTTTTTCGGCAAAACTCGAAAACATGTCTAGCACTTCGTTTTTCGTGCAGAAATGGTGGATTTCTTCAAACTGGGTTCCTTCAAAATCCTCTAAAACAAGAAAAGTGCCGTTTTCGATTTGTTTGCCCTCTCCGTACCGTGGGTCTTTGTCTGAGGCGATGTTTACGAGGAACAAGCCTTTTTTCTTGAGAATTCGGCGGGTTTCGTTTATGGTTTTTACCATGTCTTTTCTTAGTCCGTGATGTATAGTGCTGACGCTTATGACGGCGTCAACGCTGTCGTCGTGGAAAGGCAAGCGGGTCATTGACGCTCGAACTAGTGCGACATTATCAAGTTTTTCTTTTCGAGCCCACTTTTCTACGATTTTCAATGCGTTTTTTGAGATGTCAAGAGCGATGACGTTGAAGCCGTGAGTGGCCAAGTATATGGTGTGCCTGCCTGCTCCGCAGCCCAAGTCGAGCACGGTCTTCGCTTTGATGCGGTTGAAAGTGGGTAAAGCCTTAACTATGAACGGTGCGAGTTCCCTTAGCCTGTTTGGCAATGTTTTCAGCGTCGAGTAATAATTTTCCCACATGACTGTAAACCACAACGCTTGTTTTGAGTAATTGATTTACTGCCTTTAGAATTTTTGCCAAAAAATAGGCTTTGCTGATTCTTTACGCGGTAGAAATAGGAGGAAAGAAACTTGGCGTGTGTTTTAGAAGATTCCGAGTTTTATCGATGGAATGTCGCCTTTTATTACGGTGCCCGTGGCGCCGTCCAAGAAGAGGCTGTAATGTTCACGTTTATACTCGTAAGTGATGAACCACACGGGGGCGTGAAGATAGACCACGTCGCCGACCTTGAACTCTGTTTTTGCTTCTATGATTTTGTCCACGTCTTCCTTCATCAAAAACTGATGCAAACTCTCGATTTCTTGTTTGGCGATTTCTATGGCTTCGTGCTGTGGGCGTTCGCTGTTAAAGACTTTGGCGAAGCCCTCGATTCGTCTGAAGTCGTACGGAATTTTTGCCTCCAAGGGCACCTCGTATTCACGAGTCGGGAATTGGGTTGCCTTCCTCGCCAACACCAGCCAATTATACTCCTTTTCAATCTTTCCCTCCTTAACTACGGGCGGCGTTATCCTTTCAAAAACACCTTTGTAACTGGTCGTGGCTTTTGCGGGAACAATCCAGAACGGTAGATAAACTAGGTTTTTTTCGAGAATCTTCGATTTTGCGAGGTCGCCGGGTTTCAGAAAACCGGATTTCATCCATTCTCTTATGGGTGTTTCTACGGTTGTAGCGTCGTACTTGTTCAGCATCATGGAATGTTCGAACACGAATGCCTTCCCCGTCTCGATGACTTGCGTAAAGCCGCAGTATGGGCATGTTGCAATGATTTCGCCCGGGTTGAACTTGATTGGTGCACCACAATGGGCGCATTGTATCTCTTTCACCACCGACATTTGTGAAACCTCGTCCAACCTATTAAGCAACTGAGAGACATAAGTTTTCTTTAACCCGGCAAAGAGAAAGTTTAATTCTTTCTGTTGAAAACTGTGTGATAATTGAATAAAAAAGGGTGAGGCAAACAAATGGCGCGTTTATCTAGGCTTAAGATGTCTATGACCATGGCGATTCTCTTAGTGGGAATAATCTTCGCTGTTTTCCTTGCGGTGCTGATGTACGTGGTCAGCCTTTTCTGGGAAGTGCCGCCGCTTGGGATGTACGCAATAGCCATCATAGGTGCTGGGTTCTTTATCTTTATCCAGTACCTCATCGGACCAGCAGTCGTCAGAGCCGCCACACGCCTGCGTTACTTGAAGCCTAATGAAAACCCTTGGCTTGAAGAGACCGTTAAAAAATACGCGGAAAAAAGCGGACTGCCAATGCCTAAATTAGCCATCGTGCCTGACGAGACGCCCAACGCTTTTGTTTTTGGCAGAACGGCGAGCAGCGCGACTTTGGCGTTGCATGAAGGTTTACTTAAGCAGTTGACTAAGGAAGAAGTGGAAGGCGTGATTGGGCACGAGTTGGGTCACCTTAGACATAAGGATTATCTGGTGATGACTGCACTTTCGGCGGTTCCGTTAATCGCTTATCTCATTGCCCGCGTAAGTTTTGAGGCTATGCGTTTCGGGACTATTGGACGCAACCGGAAAGACAGCGGAGTCATTTGGGTGGCAATAATCGCTGCGGCTTTCATTTCATACATCGTTTACATTATTACGCAACTTTGCGTTTTGGGATTGAGCCGTTTAAGGGAGCATTATGCTGACGCTTATTCGGCCTATTTGACTGGCGATCCGCGGCAACTCCAAAGCGCGTTGACGAAGATTACCTATGGCTTGTCGCTTTCGCCCAAGCCTCCAAGCGGGGCGCGAACCTTCTACATCGGCGATCCTGCGACGGCGAAATTAGAGTTTCAAAGCATCATATCACGAAAGCAAGAGTATGATTTGGACAGAGACGGTGTGCTGGATGAAAGAGAGTTGGAGTTGGCTATGGAGAAGGAAGCGAAGAACACGTGGGTTAAGGTGAACACGTTGTTCACGACTCACCCGCCGACCTATAAGCGAATACTATTGTTGCGTGAGATTGAAAAAGAAATGGAGACGGGTAAATTTACAAGCAACAACATCTACTCGCACATTTAGCCCGTCATTTTTGTTTGATATTTTTGTAGAAAACAGTTTAATACTCCGACTGTAGGTATAGTAGGAGGGCTTAGAAGGGAAGGAGGTCCTCCCGCTAACTTGAAGCACATAAAAATCGAGGCTTTCGACTGCCCCAACGCTTGGTTTAAAACGTTAAACGCCATCTGGAACCAAGGCGAATCCTTCAAAATCGGTTATGGTTCTGAATGCACGAATACTAAAAAACTCAACATAACCATCGAGATTAGCCATCCCGAGAATCGCCCGCTAGTCGACGAGAAGGCACCGTGCGACATGAAATATGTGCAGTGGTACGCGTTGAAGTATTTGTGGTCAGGCGAGATTGAAGAGGAAACCTACACGTACGGCAGCCGCTTGAGAACACCCGTGGACCAGGTGGAGATGGCGATACGGCGGTATCTGGAAGAACAATGCGACAGACAGGTAACGATGGTGATTAGGCTTCCTGAAGACATCCACAAAACCTTAAACAACCGTCAACACGAACCACCATGCCTGAGCCTGATTGACACAGAAATTTTGGACGGACAAATGAACCTTACCTGCTACTTCAGGTCATGGGACGCTTACGCGGGGTTGCCAGCAAATATTGCGGGCATTCAGTTGTTTAATGAGGCTTTTGTAGAAGAAATCAACCGACGAGGCAACTTAAACATAAAAACAGGAAAACTTGTGTTTCACTCTAAAAACTGCCACATCTACGAACGACAATTCAAACTTGTAGAAGACCTCTTGAAACCACAACAACCAGACAACCGACGCAAAATGCTCGTCAAATCGAACGTTGGCTAGATTCGATTCAGTTCATCCCGCGGGCGGAACGTTCTGGTTTATGATTCTGCAAGGAATTTTATCGAAGAAAGCAGCATGGTGAATACCAATTAAGGCATGGTATGTCTTTGTCATCCAATAACAGCATAAATGGAAATTATTTGTTGGCATGCACGCAATACAGCATATCGCTGCACGGTTCTTCAAACAATTTGTTCCACCATAATTTCATAAACAATACTCCATCAGTGAGGTTTCCGAATCTCTGTAGGGAGTTTTGGAATAACCGTGTCGAAAGTAATTACTGGAGCGACTACGCGGGTGTTGATGCAAATCATGACGGGATAGGCGATACTCCATATATGCTTAATGCAGAAAATCAAAACAATTACCCATTAGTGAACGTGTACATCGCAGGCGATTATAATCATGATGATACAGTGAACATGTCTGATGCGGATATGGTGGAATTAGCATGGCAATCCAGACGAGACAATTTGAATTATAACGCGCATGTGGATTTTAACATGGACGGCATAATAAACATTAAAGACGCCACGATAATCGGCATGAACTGGCAAAAACACGTCTAACCACTAATTCTCTGTCCACATTGAAACCTACAAGAATAGTCTGTCAACTACAGCGTACGCTCACACGGAGACCCCTAACTTTCATTGTGCTATGCAGAAACGATACTTAGACGAGGGAAAGGCGTATGCGTTTTAGGAAAGAAACTCACCCGCAACACGACAACACATCACAACATCAAAACCATATTTGCCGTATATTTGGAGCCTAATAGGATCATATATGGAAGAGGGTCTAGAAACGCATCACACGGCGCACACACTACACCGAATCGAAAGCCCACACAAAAATGTTTAAAAGAACCATCCGCCAAAGTTACAAAACAGAAGTGAAAAAACATGCCAACACACGGCTCACTCTCAAAAGCAGGAAAAGTCCGAGGCCAAACACCAAAAATAGCCCCCACCGAGAAAAAAAAGCCATCCCCACGCATCCACACCCGCAGAAACTATGAAAAACGCCTAATCCTGCAACGAAAAAGCGGACAAAACTGGCTCTAACAAAACTTTAATCACACTTTATTCTGGAATTAAAATCATGCAAAACACAGATCTAATTCTCTACAACGCCAACATATATACTCTAAACAAGAAAAAACCCAAAGCCCAAGCCATAGCCATAAAAGACAAAAAAATAACCGCGGTAGGCACAAACCAAGAAATTCTCAAATTAAAAACCAAAAACACAAAAATAATCAACCTCAAAGGCGAAACCGTAATCCCAGGCTTAATTGACTGCCACGTTCACATGTCAGCATTCGCACACTCACTCCAACAAATCAACTTATGCAACATCACCTCCATCACACAGTTACAACAAAAACTCAAACAAGCCGCCGCAAAAAAACCACAAAACACATGGATAATTGCCCGAGGATTCGACCACGAAAAATTCAAAGAAAAACGCTTACCAACAAAATTCGACCTCGACAAAGCTGTTCCCAATCATCCAACAATAATAACACGCGTATGCGGCCACCTAAGCGTAGCCAACAGCAAAGCACTAGAAATCGCAAACATAACCAACCACACAAAAACAGAAAAAAACACAAAAATCTGCAAAAACCCCAACACAGGCGAACCCACCGGAATTCTCCTCGAAGACGCCCAACAACTTATCATGGAACACCTTCCAGACCCGAACGAAGAAGAACTACTCAAATCATACCAACAAGCATGCAAAAAAGCAACAGAAAACGGGCTAACCAGCATACACTGGATACTCAGCAACCCAAAAGAAATACAACTCATACAAAAACTCCACAAACAAAAGAAACTTCCAATACGAACCTACCTAATCACCCCCATCGAAGACATCGACAAGTTAACAGAAAACGGCCTTTACACAGGCTTCGGCGACGACCAAATAAAAATTGGATGCGTAAAAATCTTCGCTGACGGCTCACTCGGAGCATCCACAGCCGCTCTACAATCACCATACACGGATAACAAAACAACTCGGGGGCTCCTCGTAAACTCGAAGACCAAACTGGAAAAACTCATCAAAAAATCACAAAAAAACGGCTTCCAAACAGCCATCCACGCAATAGGTGACAGAGCCATAAAAACAGTTTTAGACGCATTAGAACACGCCCAAAAAGAAATCACCAAAAAAAATCACCGGCACCGCATAGAACACGCATCCGTGTTGAACGAAAAATTAATCGAACGCATACGAAAACTCAAAATAATCATTTCAGTCCAACCACACTTCGTTGCCTCAGATTTCTGGGTAACAAAACGGCTAGGCAAAAAGCGAGCAAGATGGACGTACCAGTTCAGAACTCTGCTAACTTCGGGAATACGTGTTTGTGCAGGCTCAGATTGCCCCGTAGAGCCAATTAGCCCATTACTCGGCGTTTGGGCATCCGTGACTCGAGAAATCTCGCCTCAAGAAAGAATCTCAATAGACCAGGCAATACGAATGTACACTATCAATGCTGCATTCGCGTCCTTCGAAGAAAAAATAAAAGGCACAATTGAAGAGGGAAAACTTGCCGATTTAACAGTCCTTGCACAAGACCCGTATAAAGTACATCCACACAAAATAAAAGACATACGTGTGAGCATGACAATTGTTGATGGCAAAATCGTTTACAAAAGAAGACACTAAATTTTTGGGGTAAATGCTTTAAGCCGTTCTCTAATATTTATAATATCAAACGTAGAACGCTTGAAGGGAGATTTAGAATGCCATTTTCGTTTCGTGTGAGATTCGGCGAATATGAAGTAGAACTCAACGGCACCAAACAAGAAGTTCTCGACACAATAAAGGACCTGCCAACCCTCGTCGAAAAAGTGTCTAAAGCCTTTGAAGAATCAAAAATCAAAGGTACCAGTGTCACCGCCAAACCATTAACCGTACGCATCGCCCCATCCTCAAACTCTCAATCTACCGCTGGAGCCATAACTTCCATCCCGATTCCGTCAATTCCCCACACACAACAGTGCAACCAAGCTGTTCTCAGTTTGTTGGAAACAGATTGGGGACGATGGAAACCGAGAACACTGCCCGAAATAATTGAGGCATTAAGAGTAAACGCTATCCATTATCCGGCTACAACGCTTTCCGGCGTGCTGAACTGGTTGGTGAAAAAAGGCAAAGTCAGACGCTGGAAAACCGACGAAGGTTACGTGTACATCCTTGCAGAAAAGGAGGCAAAATAACTGCCCAGCAAAATGCAAGTACACATAAAGACATCATTCGGCGAAATAATCATCGAAGGTGAAACAGCAACCGAAGTATTGAACATGCTACAAGCCATACCGCAAAATTTTACTGCCGAAGTTTCGAGCAGGATCTCGTCGAAACTGGCTACATCCATCAAACCGCGCCTCGAAGGGATTGTGGAGTTCACAGATGAGGGACCAGTAATAACCACACATAAATCGCTCACTCACTACGAAACTATTAGTTTAATTCTTTATGCCCTCGAAAACAAAACAGGCACAGCAGCACAAATTCAAAAACTCCTGCAATCAAGCGGCATAAAATCCATGGTGCCTGCGCGGTTGAATGAAATGACAAGACGCGGAATCGTCTTTAAACCTACTCCATCACGCCCAGAATTCAAGCTTACCACGCAAGGCGTAAGATGGGTCGAAGACACGATTTTGCCTAAACTGAAAGAGGGCGAAAAGTGAACGCTGGAGATGCTTCGGAAAAGATTTCGGTTAACATAAAATTCAAGGACATCGAACAAAAATTCGAAGGCGACGTTAACGACGTTTGGTATCTGATCAACAAATTCTTCAGCGAGACAGTTCCCAACCTAAAAATAGTGCGCAAACTCTTGCTTACCGTAGACATGCAGAAACTTATGGAAGACTGCAAGGACATTGTAGCAATTACTCCAGAAGGTACCGTTATACTCATCTCGAAAGGACTATTAACGGACAATGAAGCCATTATGCTTCACTTGCTAGCCTGCTATGTAGGATACAAGATTGGCGTGCTGAAAACAGATTTAATCGCCAAAGATTCATTACAAAAAGGCTTGGGGAAAAACGCAAAAATCATCAGCACGCGACTTGGAGAACTTTGCCGAAAAGGGTACGTGGTTAAGATGAATGATGCGTACAAGATTTCAACCATGGGCATCAAAACGTTGCAAAGCGAACTGTTGCCAAAATTGAAACAAAACCTAGGTTCCAAACCTTAACAACTATTATCTTTTAAGGTTCACTTTCAGTCACCTCTGGGTAAGTTTTATTTCTATACATTCGCATCTCTTAAATACTAACAAACCGTTTAAAGTCATGCTCTCACTAACCAAATCAACGCGAAAGAGATGCAAAAATCATGACAACGGAAGAAACTAAAACAAAAAAGCACTACGAAATCCTAGAAGACTTACCCGGCATAGGTCCCACAACTGCTCAACGGTTACGCGAACTAGGCTTCCACACGATAGAATCACTCGCAACTGCGACAACAAGAGAACTTGAAGCCGCAGGAGTTGGCGAGAAAAAAGCGTTAGAAGTTATCCGCGCCGCGCGAAGCGGTATGGAACTCTCTTTTATTCGTGCAGATGAACTTATGAGAATGCGACAAAACGTTCTTCGATTAACCACAGGAAGCAAAGCCATCGATAATCTATTGGAAGGCGGCTTGGAAACACAAACAATAATAGAATTTTTCGGCGAATTCGGAAGCGGCAAAAGCCAAATCTGCCATCAACTTTGCGTAAATGTGCAATTGCCTCCAGAACGAGGCGGCTTGGCCGGTGGAGCACTGTACATTGACACAGAAAACACCTTCCGCACAGAGCGTATCGTGAAAATGGCGGAACATTTAGGTCTAGACCCAAACGAGACAGTGCGCAACATAATATTTGCTGAGGCTTATAATAGCGATCACCAAATCTTCCTCCTCGACAACGCTGACGAAATCATAAAGGAAAACAACATTCGCCTTATCATAATTGACTCTTTAACCGCTCATTTCCGCAGCGAATACGTAGGTCGAGAAACACTCGCAGAAAGACAACAAAAAATAAACAAGCACATGCACAGGCTTATTCGTCTAGCCCAAGCCTTCAACGCAGTCGCCGTAGTAACGAACCAGGTCATGGCCAAACCAGATGTTTTCTTTGGCGACGCAGTTCACCCAGTCGGCGGCCACATAATCGCTCACACAAGCCACACTAGGTTTTACCTGCGAAAGGCTTCAAGAGGACCCGTACGTATTGCAAGACTCGTCAGTAGCCCTCAATTGCCAGAAGGCGAGGTGGCGTTCAAAATCACAGTGAACGGTATAGAAGACGTTACTGAAGAAGATAGTTCAGAAAGGGGAAAACGCTAATGAGAGCGCCTGTAAGAAAAGCCTACGTTATCCGCTTCTTTCAACTCGTGACCGCAAAACAACTCGCCGAAGCCGAACGCGAACTGCAGAGGATAAAGGAGAAAATAGAGAGAACAGAATGGAACCACGGCTACTACCGTGCTCTTCAAGGAATGCTACTTACAAGGCGCAACAACAACGACCAATATTCTTTTTTTACATCGTTAGACCACAACGACAAACAAACGATCAATAATGCTCGAAAAGACTTTCAAGAACGGTCAGAAAGCCGACTTTACGCCGATTACGACAGAGGTTATTTCTCTGCATGGGCAGAATACATGCGAGTGCTGATTAAAATGCAAAGAACCGCCATGCCAATCTCAGTAACCAAGCCTACACCTGCCCAAATAATCACTCATGCTCAACCACCGACATCAGACGCAAATTCTCCAGCCCAAACTTCACTGGCTAACTGGCAAGAAAAACAAACACGAGTTGAGAATGCAGAGCCAACATTATAAGGTTGTTATCAATATAGAACGTAACAAAACCCAAATAACTAGCCATAAAAAGAAGTAGGCGCCTATGCCCGTTGAAAGTATCTTAGTTTTCTTTTCAACCTTGTTGACGAAATAGATTTTTAGAATGTAATAAGTTATGAGGAAAAACAGTAGGGCAAAGGATAAGCCAGTGAGAAAATCGTTGATAGAAGGCTGGCTTAACTCTCTACTAAGCACTCCTGTGGAGTAATCGTATAACGCGTTTATGACGCCCATAGCAACGCCTAAGCCAGCTCTGCTCCAGTAAAGCATCTCAGCGGGTTTCATCAAACACGACACCTTGCTATTCTACATTAAAGACTTCAACATTTAAGGATGACGCAAACAAAAAATAACCCCAAAACCTCAATCTGCATGTGTGCTGGCGAAACCTTTGAAAAGAGAAATAACAAGTCTCGACGTTGCCGCAATCATAACAGAACTAAAAAAACGAATTGTAGACGCATGGATAGTCAACATTTATCAATCCAACTTCAAAACCCTAATATTCAAACTCCACAAACCCGATCAAGCAACACAACATCTTGTTATTGAGGCAGGAAGTCGACTTCACCTTACCCGTTTTTCGATAGCAAAACCTTCAAAACCTTCAGGGTTCTGCATGGGACTACGGAAATTCTTGCGAAACGGCAAAATTCAAGCAATCGAGCAACACGAGTTCGAAAGGATAGTTATAATGAAAATAAAAGCGAAACAAGAAGAACTTACTTTCATCACCGAACTATTCGGCGACGGAAACATCATCGTAGTAAACAAAGAAAACAAAATCCTACAAGCCTTAACCTATAGAAAAATGCGCGACCGGAACATTCTCAGAAACGAAAAATTTCAATACCCGCCACCGAGCGGAAAAAATCCGTTTAAAATCGAAAGAAAGGACTTGGACGAAATAAGAAGTTTTGATGGATTGGAAACAGTAAAAGCACTTGCACGTTTCCTCGGAATGGGCGGCTTCTACACTGAAGAAATTCTCTTACGCGCGCAAGTTGACAAAAACACTCCTTGCAACTCTCTAGGCAACGCTGATTTAGACGCTATATTCAGAGCCCTGAAAGACCTTCTATCACTAATTGAAACAGAAAAACTTTCGCCGGCAATAATAATGAATGATAAAGGTAGAATGATTGATGCAGTACCTGTTTCACTAGAAAAATACGCCTCATTCCACAGCAAACCATATCCCACTTTCAACGATGCCTTAGACACATTTCACACCGAAACAGCAATCGAAGAAGAAAAAACCGCAGAAACCACGGACGCAGAACAATTATTGGCGCAACAAGAAAGAATACTGCTCAGACAACAAAAAACCATCGAAGAAATCGAAAACGAAATCAAGAATTACAAGAAAATCGGCGACATTATTTACGCGCACTTCAATGAACTACAACTTCTTTTCCAGAAATTCATAACCGCAAAAAGTGACGGAAAGTCATGGGAGGAGACTGTTTCCACCATTGAAAAAGAGAAAGAAGCCGGCGAAATTCCAGCAGTGTATTTTAGCTCATTTAACTCTGAAAACGCCATTTTATACCTTTCAGTTGATGGCCTAACATTTCCTGTAAACCTTCGAAAGTCCATTCAAGAAAACGCCGCCGAGTATTATGAAAAAGCAAAGAAGGCGCAAAAAAGACGCGAAGGCGCAAAAAAAGCCTTACAACAAACAATACAAAAAATGGCAGAAATAAGGAAAAAAAGTGTCGAAAAAATCGCCGCAATCAGCAAACCGGAACTGCGGCAACCAGAGAAAAGGACATGGTACGAAAAATTCAGATGGTTTTACTCTTCTGAAGGGTTTCTTGTTCTCGGCGGGAAAGATGCTTCGACTAATGAGATTCTCATCAAAAAATACGTGGAGCCAAACGATCTTGTCTTCCATGCAGATATCGCGGGTGCGCCCTTTGTAGTCGTCAAAACTGAAGGACGCGAAGCATCGGAGCAAACAATAAAAGAAGCTGCGGAATTCGCTGCAACGTTTTCTAGGGCTTGGCGAGAAATGCTTGGCGCTTTAGACGTTTATTGGGTTCGCCCAGACCAAGTAAGCAAAACTCCACCATCGGGGCAATTCTTGCCAAAAGGTTCGTTTATGATTTACGGAAAAAAGAATTATCTTCGAAAGGTTTTACTGCGAACAGCAATAGGTGTGGTTCCAATGGGAGAGGGAAAAGTCAAAGTAGTAGGCGGACCAAAAGATGCCATTACAAAACAAACAGACTATTATGTAGAGATCTCCCTTGGGGAACTATCCAGCGGCGCGCTGGCGAAAACGATTCGGGCGTCACTTTCTCAAAAGGTTCCGAAGGAACTAAAGGAGACCGTTCTTTCGCTTCCTCTGGAAGAAATCCAAAAATTTATTCCACCAGGAAAGGGTAAAGTGTCGCAATGAAAAAGGCTATTTCATAAAGAGTTCCTTTCTGTTTTTTAGTTATTTTTTTAATAACATTTAATAATACACTGTGCAATTGACGTAATGAGGAATGCGGCATGGCGGAACTTGGAATAAGGCCGAGAATGCTGGTCAAAGATGCAATGACTAGCCCGGTCCTTACGGTAGACGAAAACACCACGGTTGATAAAGTAGCCCAACTTATGGATAAACACGGATTTGGCTGTATCATCGTTACTGGTAAGGATGGAAAGGCGATAGGAGTAATAACAGAAAAGGATATGGTTTCGAGAGTTTTGGCGAAAAATGTTCTTCCAAGCAAATTGAAAGCAAAAAAAGTGATGTCAACTCCTCTAATTACTGTTAACCCCGACTTGACGTTAAGCGAAGCAGCACGCACTATGAGCCGTCTTAACATACGTAGATTAGGCGTCATGTACAAGGGAAATTTGGTGGGCATAATTTCCAGCAGAGACATATTAAACGTCACGCCTGAATTGATTGAAACCATTCAAGAAAAAGCCCGCCTAGAAAACGCAAAAGCAACCGAGGAAGAAGCAGAAGCCACACCTCTTGCCGGATACTGTGACCGTTGCGGCGCGTGGTCCGATACGTTGAAGGAAATAGAAGGCCAGTTTATCTGCGAAGACTGCCGTGCCGAAATTAAAGGAGAATAGCTTGGAGTTACCTCATTGCTCGTTAAAGACATCATGAACTCCAGTTGGCAAGCGTTATATGAAGATGAACTTGTAACAAAAGCACGTGCTATAATGCGAGAACAAGGAGTCAGGGTTCTCCCAATAATCAATAACGAAAGACGTCTTTTAGGTGTTGTTTCTCGTAGCGATGTCATGGCTGTAACCTCGTCAAAGTCCCCAATACGAGTGAAAGGTGTAATGTCCACGTCATGGTACGTCGCAACAACGGACGCTGAAGCGGCTCGAACCGTACAAGAGATGATTAAACTCGATTATTGGTACGCACCAGTTATAAAATCTGTACAAGACAATGTTTATGCTGGTGTATTAGGTCTTGAAAACTTTATTCAAGCGTTGCTGAAAAAAGAATCACCAAAACTTATGAAACCCGTATCTGAAATCATGACAACTGACGTTATTACGTGTTCGCCGGAAGATGAAATAGACAACGTGTGGCGGTTAATGCAGGAGAAATCTGTGCGTGGACTACCTGTTACAGAAAGAGACAAACTTGTAGGCATTGTAACCGAGAAGAATCTACTAGAAAGTGGCGCAGATTTTCCCACGTTTGAATCAAGGAAGGGTCGCTTCAAGGCCCCTGCAAAAATCGCATCTTTAATGAAAACTTCAGTAACAACATTAAAAAAAACCGCCACGCTAAAAGAGGCTGCGAGGATAATTGTCGAAAAAAATTTCGGACGACTACCTGTAGTTGACGATAGGGGAGTGCTTATAGGCATAGTCGACCGAGAAGATATCGTAAAGGCTTTGTTATAGTTTGGAGGAATCGATTTGGCAAGAAGAAGTGGAAGGCATGAAACGTTTCGTCGTTCTATAAAGGATAAAGGCGCTCGTTCACTGAAGTCGCTGAAGGAACATCCAGCCAAGAAACGTGAAGGAGAAATAATGAGCATTGCACGAAGTCCGATTGTCACGATGGCGCCCACAACGCCCATTTATGATGCAGTTCAAATCATGGTAAAACAAGGCTTCCGCCGCATTCCTATAGCAGATCCTGGCACAAAAAAGCTTGAAGGAATAATCACGGCCACAGACATCGTAGATTATTTTGGCGGAGGCGACAAATTCCAGATAATACAGCAAAAATACGCTGGCAACTTTTTCAAAGCCATAAATGAACCCATTAAAACCATTATGACGCGGGAAATTGTTTCAATCCAAACTACGGCTAAAATTGCAGATGCCATTCGGTTGATGACCGAGAACAAAGTGGGCGGTTTGCCCATTGTTGACGATAAAAGAAGAATCTGGGCTATTGTGACCGAAAGAGACATCGTTAACCTCCTCAAGGACAAAATTAGCGGCGTCAAAGTCAAGGAAGTTATGTCAAAGGACTTGGTCACAGCGAAGCCAGAAACATCGATTTATGAAGCCGTGAAAATTATGACGACGCAGGGATTTCGACGATTACCCATTGCCTCGGATAAAAAACTCGTTGGCATACTCACTGTTATGGATGTTATGCGGTACTTCACTGTTGGCGGCGTCTTTCAAAACCTACGTTCGGGCACCATAACACAAGTACTTCAAACGTCGATCATGGAAATTGCCACAAAAAACGTTATTACAATTGACCCGGAAAAAGACTTAGGATACGCCGCAAAACTGATGCAAGAAAACAAAATCGGCGCTCTCATAGTAGTAGAAGACAACAAATTAGTGGGCATAATCACTGAACGTGATTTCTTCAAAACCATCACTTAGCATCGGATTATGAGGCGAAAATTTGCCTGTCGATCTTGTTCTTTATAACGGCAAAATCTGCATAAACGACACGTTCATAACTGCTGGGTTGGCTGTAGAAGAAGGGAAAATCATAAAAATAGCCAAAAAAACAAATCTGCCATCAGCAGTAGCAATTATCGACGCAAAAGAATGCTTTATTCTTCCTGGCTTAATTGATGTGCATACTCATCTTCGTGACCAGCGTCAATCGTACGAGGAAGATTTTTTTACTGGCACTTCCGCTGCCGCTGCCGGGGGTATTACTCTTTGCCTTGACATGCCCAATAACGAGCCTGTGACTATGGATTCTCGATCTTTAAAAGAACGTATGCATGTTGCGGCTAACAAGTTGCTAGTTAATGTTGCCTTTTACTCGGCTTTTCCAAAAGAGTTGGCTGAAATTTCTCGATTGGTGAAAGATGGCGCCGTGGCCTTCAAGTTGTTCTTGACAAAGCAGATCGGAGGCGTAGACATTGAAGATGACGAAGCGCTAGAGGCCGCTTTTCTACAGGCTAAACAAAGCAATGTTCCAGTTGCCGTTCATGCAGAAGACAAGAATATGTTAGAAAACACAACTGAAGAGCTGAGACGAACCAACCACAACAACATCGACGCTTATCTTAAAGCCCATTCGCCTGAAGTTGAAGAAAAAGCAGTAAATCGAATCGTGAAAATGATTGAAAAAACCCAAACTCACGTGCACTTCTGTCACATTAGCTCAAGGCAGGGGCTAGACGCCGTTTTAGAAGGGAAAGCATCTGGGCTGCCTCTAAGTTGTGAAGTGACGCCGCATCATTTGCTTTTATCATCCAATCATCTAAAACGTTACGGACCCATTGCGCTCTCTGATCCTCCGGTTAGAAATGATAAAAACCGCGAAGCACTCTGGAATGCTTTAAACCAAGGATTAATCGACATAATCGCCTCTGATCATGCTCCCCATTTGTTGGAAGAAAAAAAGAAAGACGTTGTTTGGGAGGTGAAACCAGGTTTTCCCGGCCTTGAAACCATCATTCCTTTACTTCTAACACAAATCAACGAAGGGCACATACGAATTTCTGATCTAATTCGATCGATGGCAGAAAAACCTGCAGAAATCTTTCACCTAAACGGAAAAGGCCGCCTCGCACAAGGATATTCCGCGGATATCACAGTTGTCGACATGCACAGAGAACATAAAATCGATGCTTCAAAATTTTATTCAAAAGCAAAATACTCTCCTTTTGATGGATGGAAAGCCAATGGCAAGCCAATAAAAACTTTCGTTAATGGATGTTTAGTCGTGGAAGATGGCGAAATAATCGCGAAGCCGGGAATTGGCAAAATAGTTGGATGGAAGCGTTGAAATTTATAACCGACGGCATGCTGGGCAAACTCACCAGGTGGTTGCGACTGCTTGGGCACGATGTTGAATATGCGAATGATGTCGAGGACAAAAAATTAATGGCGATTGCTAAAAAGGAAAAAAGAATTCTTTTAACGCAAGACTTGGAACTTTTTCAGCAAGCCAACGCTCGAGGAATTGACGTTTTTCTTGTGGAAGGCAGAACGGAAGTTGAAAGAATCGCGTGCATGGCGAAAAAGTATGGTTTCCCGTTGGAAATCGATGTTACGGTTTCCCGTTGCCCCAAGTGCAACTCAGAAATTAAATTAGTTTCAAAAGACGCAGCCGCAGAGAAAATTCCGAAAACCACATACGCGTACTACAACGAGTTTTGGGAATGCCAAAAATGTGGGCAAATTTATTGGCGCGGTGCACATTGGAAAAGAATCACTAAAACTTTAGAAGCAGCAAAGAAATTAAGCAACATAAAAGATTAACGAGAAGATTTTCGCAATTTGTGTTTCAAGTAAAGCATAACCAGCATTGTCGCGGGGATGTAAAAAATAAAGAATTCAACTGCTGTGTCGAAAACTTGAACCAGAAAATGTTGAACAAAAAATATCACGATCGCGATTAGCACCATAATAATTGTTGCAAGAAGTAAACTTTGGCTTTCAACGGTTTCTTGTGACAACGGTTTCACTAAGAAAAAAAATGTTTAGGGGTTGGTTTGGAGAAGCCACTTTAGCGGTACATCTTGGTATGTCCCGTCTGGCAGTGTCCGGCGAATGGTTATTGGCAGTATGCCATTCTTAAGTTCTTCCAAACCAATGTCAATGGGGCTGGAGAGCTTCGTTGAAGGTTCCACGAGTATCGGTGCACCCATGGCGATTTGAAGAGCTCTAGCGCCTACTATTCTTGCCCGTTCAAATCGGGTTAGTTTTGGTGGACCAATTTTGATTTTGGGTTCTTTTTCTAGAGTTGTGATGTTAGTACTCTCCCATGCCTTCCATTCCGCCCATGCCGCCTGCTTCTGATGGTCCTCTCGGCGGAGTTGGTGGCATCTTTGTTTTGCCTGCGGCGATAACGTCGTCGATTTTGAGTATCATAGTTGCTGCTTCGGTTGCTGATTTTACTATTTGTTTTTTCACCGCTTGAGGTTCAAACACGTTTGCTTTGCTCATGTCTTTTGGCTTGCCTGAAAGAACTTCGATGCCTGCCCAAATTTCGTCTTTTTCATGTCTTGCGCGAAGTTCCGAAATCACGTCGATCGGATCCAATCCTGCGTTTTCTGCTAGTGTAAGGGGTATGACTTCCATGGCATCGGCAAAACTCATGACTGCAAGTTGTTCTCGGCCTGGTAGTTGTTCAGCGTATTTTCTTAACGTTCGTGCTATTTCGAGTTCTGGGGCGCCTCCGCCGGCAACGATTTTTGGTTCTTCAACAACGTCTCTTGCCACGCAGAGTGCGTCGTGAATTGATCTTTCGGCTTCGTCTACTATGCGTTGTGTGCCGCCTCGTATTAGGATTGTAACCGCCTTGGGATGTTTACAGCCTTCGATAAAGGTCATTTTGTCATCGCCGATTTTTCTTTCTTCCACCAATGCTGCATATCCTAAATCTGCCTTGGTCATGTCGTCTAGGTTGGTGATTATTTTTCCGCCTGTTGCTTTTGCTAGTCCTTCCATGTCGGATTTTTTGGCTCTTCTGACCGCTAGAATGCCTTTTCTGGCGAAGAAATGTTGCGCCATGTCGTCGATGCCCTTTTGACAGATAACAACGTTTGCTCCTGTAGCAGCGATTTTTTCGACCATGTCGCTCAGCATGGTTTCTTCTTGTTTAAGGAATTTGTCCATTTGCTCTGGGCTTTCGATGTTTATTTTGGCGTCGAATTCTGTTTTTTCAATTTCGAGCGCGGCATCAAGAAGGGCTATTTTGGCGTTTTCAACTCTTTTAGGCATTCCTGAATGCACTACTTCTTTGTCGAGGACTATGCCGTTGATTAGTTTGGTGTCGGTTGTTGATTCTCCGGGTTTTTTCTCAACTTTGACGTCGTCGAGGTCTACTTTGAAGCCGTCTTTTGTTTGCTCTGCCACTGAGAGTATCGCTGTGGCGGTAAGTTCGGCTAGGTATTCTCGGTGTTCTGCCACGAGTTTGCTGGCCATCGATGTCATGCAGACTTTTTTTAGTATTTCTTTCTTTTTGTCCGGCTCTACCGAGATGGCAATTTTTTCGAGCGTTTCGAGGGCTTTTTCGGATGCTTTTTTGTAGCCGTCGATTATTACTGTTGGGTGAATGTTTTTTTCGACGAGTTCCTCTGCTTTGTTTAGGAGTTCGCCTGCGATTATTACTGCGGTGGTGGTGCCGTCGCCTACTTCATTGTCTTGCGTCTTTGCAACTTCGACCATCATTTTTGCGGCTGGATGCTGAATGTCCATTTCGTCAAGGATTGTGCGTCCGTCGCTCGTTATAGTGACATCGCCGAAGTTGTCCACCAGCATTTTGTCCATGCCTTTTGGTCCAAGTGCGCTTTTGATGGATTCGGCTACGATCCTTGCGGCTAGAATGTTTGCGTGTTGGGCTTCTTTGCCTTTGGATCTACTTGAGCCTTCGCGTAAAATCAGCACGGGTGTTCCTGCTAATTGAGATGACAATTTTCGACTACCTCCTTGTTGGTGCGTTGACTAAAAAGAAAAGCATTAAAATATAAACTTTCTCATTTTCTAAAAATGTTTCTTGTGGGTGCATGTTGTTTGCCGTGTGATGTCTTTTTAAGCAACGTTGTGTATAGAAAAGTTTAGGGTGTAGTGGTTTGTCTCGGCACGTGATTGGTAAGATCTTAGTTCCTGTTGACGGTTCTGAGTACGCGTTAAAGGCTGCTGAGTATGCGGTGGATTTTGCGAAGATAGTGAAGGCGAAGTTGGTTGTTTTGCATGTTTTGCATCTGCCTTCGTACGTGTTTGCTTATCCATCGATCGAAGGGGCTTCAGGTGTTACTTTGCCTCGGGCTTTGCCAGCATCGGTTTTTGAGGAAGAAAAGAAGGCTGCAGAAAATCTTGTGAGGAAGGTGAAAGAAATGGCTGAGAAGGCGGGCGTTAGTGCTGAGACGGCGATAATTGAGCGTCAGCCTTCAGTTCCAGATGCGATTATTGATTTTGCGCTGAAGTCTGAATGTGATTTGATCGTTATGGGGTCAAAGGGTAGAACGGGGATTAAGCGGTTTTTGTTGGGGAGTGTAACTGAGAGCGTTGTTCATCATGCTCATTGCCCGGTGCTTGTAGTGCGATAGTTCTGTGTTGTGGTTGTGTGCCGTGTGATGCGTTTCTAGACCCTCTTCCATATATGATCCTATTAGGCTCCAAATATACGGCAAATATGGTTTTGATGTTGTGATGTGTTGTTGTGTTGCGGGTGTGTCGTCGTGTTGCGGGCGAGTTTCTTTCTTAAAACGCACACGCCTTTCCCTCGTCTAAGTATCGTTTCTGCATAGCACAATAAAGAGGGCGTTAGTCTATGCAGTGTCAGATTAATCCTTCTTCTGCAAGTTTTGTAACAAAGGATTTGACGTTGTCATTCATCCGTTGAGGCAAATCCATTTCTAGGTATCCGATGAACCTTTCAGCAACTGCTTCGTAACTTCAACGTATCTTCCAGCGCTTCCTTCAACTCTCTATTCGGAATAGTAATCCTCATAGTAATTCCTCGTTCTTCTTTAGCAAAATAGAACATAAATTCAAAACCCTTATAAATTGTAACTTACAAGTATTGAATTGCATATCCTAAGCCCAAAGGATATGCATATGCGCAATAGCGCTTTATTGTTTTAACCTATCATCTACTTTTATTCTTGGAAAAACTGACCTAATTGATTCAACCATAGTTTTTGCCTGTTCGTTGGCAACAATCACAATATCTTCGTCTTCTTTTATAAAGTGGGGTCCGTTTTTAGGATCCCAAAATCTGACGCAACCGTTTGCTTCAAAAGCTCTTTCCATTGTTTTAGAATATACTGGTGACCATTCAAAAGCATCTTTTTCAGAACTTCGACTAGTGGGATTCTGCCAAGCAACAACAAATACAGGATGTTTAATCCTTGGTCTTACATCAGCACTTATGTCCTTGTTCGGTGCGATGTTATTAAGGAACTCTTTCTTTGGACCTAACCAATGCGCATCTACATGCGTTCCATTTACTATTGTGTCAAAACACTTCCGAACATTCTGTTGAATTAAATTTCCTTGTAGTTTGTTCTGAATGTGCCTCAATATCAAATCTGCAGTCGAGATAAAGCAGTTGCATTCGCCACCACTATTGTAGAGGTGCAAGTTACTCATATCTCGAATGCTTTCCCAAGCAGGCGTTACACGTCCCTCGAAGTAATCGCAATGAAAATCGTATTTCTTACAATCTGGATGCAGTTTCAAGTATCTCCAAGCGCAAATGTGAACGTAAGAGTTCTCTATAAGACTGATAAAGCAATCTGCATCATACCATCTTGGATGAGTGTCTTTTTAAACGTAGATTCTTGAAACAAGATTACTGGGAAAGTAACTGTAAAAGACATCAATTCGTACGATATAATCTGAAATTTCCTCCAAGAAATCTTCAATGAAGTCACACTTGCATCCAGAATCTGGTTAACAAGATGTGCAGCCTTGTAAATTCTCTTTTTTCTTTCATTTTCATATTTTGTGAAAAGACTATCCAGAATTTTATCATACGCCTTTAAAAATTTCTTCTCGTCCTTGATAGTGATAGCAACCCCCATTGGGGCTCTGAAAGTGCCGACTAGACCGCGTCTTTCGAAGACAATATCATCTAATGCAACAGTAGGCATAAATCAGCATATGGTCTGCTACTTAAAAAAAATATTCGTTAGAATAATTTGGTTCAATAACTTATTCACGAGCCTCTTTAGTCAATAACGTCTTGCTATGATAATGTTTTCATGCTTGGTTTGTTTGGGCTATTGTCACTTGTTTTGTTTTTATCGTTTTATTGTTTTTATTAGTTTGTGGTCTTTGTCGTAAACGTTAGCTTTCAACGGCATCTGCCCAATGGCGAAGTGTGTTGCGCAAGCGTTGCATGGGTCGTAGGCCCTGAACGCCATCTCCACCATATTCAGCAGCCCATCATCAACTTTTCCGCCCTTGATTAAGCCCTTCGCCGCATCCCGCACAGACATGTTAATCGCCGCACTGTTATTCGTCGTCGCCACGATCAGGTTCACCTTCTCCACCAACGCGTCCTTATCCAACTTGTAATGATGAATCAACGTTCCCCGCGCAGCCTCCACGATGCCCACGCCTTCACCCGGCTCGCCCACCGGACGCCGCACTTCTTTGCTCGTAATCTCGGCGTCCCGCGCCAACTCGACCGCCCGCTCAGCAGCATACAACAACTCAATCAACCTTGCCCAATGAAACGCCAAAGTATTATGCACAGGCTTACCGCCCAACGCTTCATACATACGCTTGTACTCAGCATCAGCCAAAGGCGTAGCCATCCCATCAGCCGCGTTCAAACGCCCCAACGGACCCACACGATACACGCCGCTTCCAGCACCGTCCACGAACCCCTTCCAACCCACCCGCTTCAGGTACGGAAACTTCACGTAAGACCACGGCTCCACATGCTCCTCAATGTGACTCAAATAATCCCGCGGCTCAAACTTCACAAACTCCCGCCCATCAGGATCCACCACACGCACGTCGCCGTCGTAAAAGTTGACACGGTTACGCTTGTCCACCAAACCCATATAATAAGTCCTATGCACGTAAGAACCCGACTTAATCAAACCCAAGTACCGCTCACTCTTCAAAACCACATCATGAAACAACTTAAGACTAAACTGCGCAAAATCAACAGTCTCAGCCGCCATCCGCTCAATCTCCGCCCTGTCCGCCTCGCTCAAGGGCTTAGAAATCCCACCCGGCAAACCACACACCGGATGCGTAGCCTTCCCACCAATAATAGCAGTAATCTTCTGCCCGTACGCACGAAACTTAATCACCTGCCTACCCACATCCAAGCCCACTTTACTAATCACGCCCAAAATATTCCGCTCCGCAACAGGCGCCTCAGGACCAACCACAAAATCCGGACCGCCTAAAAAGTAAAAATGCAGAATATGATCGTAGATGATATAGCCACAGTACATCAGCTCCCGAAGCTTCTTCGCCGCAACAGGCGGATCCGCATGAAACGCCGCGTCCAAAGCCTTCGTCGCCGCAAAATGATGCGCAACAGGACAAACGCCACAAATACGAGTGGTCAACTGCGGCATGTCCTCGGCTTTCCTGCCCTCACAAAACTTCTCAAACCCACGCAATTCAGGAATAGAAAAGTACGCGTTCTCCACGTCGCCAGCATCATTCAAGAAAATATCAATCCTGCCGTGACCCTCGAGCCTCGTAATCGGATCGATAGTAATCTGCCTCATTCTTTTTTCACCCTCCTACGCAGAATCGACGCAGGAAGCGAATAACGATAAAACGTACCCACAGGGTCCTTAACCTGACTAATCAACTTCTGCGGGTCATAACCCTCTTGCTTCTCCTCGTCCACACCCAGAATCGAAGCCAACGCGCTCATCATAGCCGCACCTTGCTCCATCTCACCCGGACAAGAACCACCACAACCCGTACAAGGCATATCCACCTTCAAACACTGCGCACCGCACCCAGCACGCGTCGCCGGACCCATGCACAAGATTCCCTGCTCAAGAAGGCACAACTCTGGCTCGGGCGGCTTCTCATAAACACGATAAACCTTAGAAATCCGCTTCTTCTCCCTCTTCCTCGGACACTCGTCACATACTGACTTGTTGGGCGCCAAAACCGAACCCTTCGGAGGCAACTTATTCGTCGCGATGGCTTCAACCGCTTTCACTATCAAATCCACCGGCGGAGGACACCCCGGCAGAACATAGTCAACTTCGACCGTCTGACCCAGCGTCTTCACCGTGTCATAAAACTCCGGAAGATGCAACTCGCCCTCCTTCACCTTAACCGAAGGCGCAGGCACGGCGTGCGACTCGTTCTTGACAGACGGACAATCCATGTAAACCTTCCGAAAAACCTCCTGCCTATCATGCAAGTTAGCCAACCCAGGAATGCAGCCCTCATGAGCACACGAACCGAAGGCGACGAGGATTTTTGATTTTTTCCGCAGAAGCTTCGCCATTTTCTCGTTTTCCGAGTTCCGTACGGAACCGTTGAAGAAGCACACGTCTATGCTCTTGTCCGGCATGGCTTCGACATCCTTATACTTCACGTCCATCGCCACCGGCCAAAAAACAATGTCCGCCTGCTTAGTCACGTCCAATATTTTCTCGTTAATGTCCAGCACGGCTATCTCGCAGCCGCCGCAACTTGCTGCCCAGTAGAAGGCAAATTTTAGTTTCTCCATTTTTTTCTTCTCCTTTTTTTTATGTTACCAGCGCGATTATTTTTGAGGCGTCTACTCGGAGTTCTTTCATTCCTAGTTCTTCAGGTGTGAAGCCCATGGCCAAGCCTAGGAGTTGTGTGTAATGGATGGCGGGGATGCCGAAGGTTACGTTGAAGGTGCGCTCTATGCGTGGTTGGTTCGTGTCGAACATCATGTGGCAAGACGGACACACGGTGATTACGGCTTGCGCGCCGGCTTCTTTCATGTGTAACAGTTTTTCTTTAGTCAAGTTGAGGGTGATGTCTTGATTGATGCCCACGATCGGTGCGCCGCAACATGCGGTTTCGTCTTGGTAGGATACGATTTTTGCTCCCGTGGCTTTGATGAGGTTTTTCAGGCTCTGCGGGTCTTCTGGGTCGTCGAAGCCTATGTACTTCGCGGGACGTAGCATGTGGCATCCGCTGTGTTCTGCAACACAAACGTTTTTGAGGGGTTTGGTTATGGCTGCTTTGATTTTGTCCAAGCCGACGTCTTCGATGAGGACTCGTGTTATGTGTTTAACGTCGATGGTGCCTTTGAATTCCATGCCTATTTCTTTCAGGTAATGGTTGACTTCTTCTCTTGTTTTCTTGTCTTCTTTCAATGTCTTGTTCACTTTGCGTAGCATGCCGGCGCATCCGGGACAAAGTGCGGTTATGTTTAGCCCTTTCTGTTCGGCTAGGCAGAGGTTTCGCGCTGCGAGTGCAAGCATCGTTTCGTGGCTGACTGGGTCGATGGGTAAGCCGCAACAGTTGAATTCGGGCATCTCAACGAGTTCTACGCCGAGTTTCGGAAGCACTTTTCTCGCGGAAACCTCGTATGAGCCTTCGCGGTACGGTATGTTGCAGCCTAAGAAGAGCAGGTATTTTACGACTTTTGGTTCTTCTTTCTTTTCCGTTGCTTGTGCCATTTTTAACTCCTCTTGCTTGTTTCAAGAAGTTTGGAGAAGCCGGTGGCGTTGAACAGTTTGGCGATGTCTTCCGTGTTCCCTTTTGGTAGGGGCGGCAAGCCTATGTCTCCTCGCTTCTTTATTCTTAATTCTGGAATCTTGAACGCGTAACCCGTCTGCAAGATGGCTGTGCCCAATTCTTTGAACAATGGAGGCATATATCCCTCTTTTACTGCCAAGTGCCGCAGAGCCCGGAGGACGCTGGAAATCTCCACGCCTTGTGGGCATCTGTCAACGCACGTGTAGCAGGCAGCGCAAAGCCATATCGAGTCGCTTTTTAAAACTTGGTCTTTTATTCCTAACTGGGTCATTCTCAAAATCTTGCGTGGGCGGTATTCCTCGTTGAATCTTGCTACGGGACAATCTGCAGTGCATGTGCCACATTGGAAACACAGCATAAGCCGTTCTGCGCCGGGAATTTTCTTGACTTCGTACTTGAAACGAGCGCTTTCGGGCGTGATTTTGAGCACGGTTTTTTGGGGCATTTCTTTCTTTTCAACTGTGGGTATGGGTGGAGAAGGTGTCGGCATGGGTGGCGGCAAGATTGGTTGAGGAGTTGGCGGTGGCGTCTCCATTTTGACCACTATTTGTGGGGGCGCTTCGGTTTCTTGCGGTTTTTCTATGATGGGCTGTTCTGTTGGTTTGGCTTCTTTTTCTTCTATCTTCGGCGGTGTTTCTTCTGTTGGTTTTGATTTTGCTTCTGTCTTAAATTTGGGCTGTTTTTTCGCCCTTTTTCTCGTTTTTGCCGATGTTACTGTTTTGGTTTTTTTCTTTCTGCGTGTTTGTGGCATCTTTGTTAGTTGCCTCCTTCTGTTCTTAACGAGTTAGGGCCGAGTTTTTTAATTTCGTTCGTCATGTCCTTAATAACGGTTGCGAAACGGTCACCCTCGGACGCCGAGACCCATTCCAGTCGTAGCCTTTCCGGCTCGATGCCGAACTGTTTAAGAACCTCCTTCAAAAGAAGCACTCTTCTTTGTGCTTTGAAGTTACCCGTCAAATAATGGCAGTCGCTGGGGAGATGACAACCCGCAACGAGTACACCGTCGGCTCCGTCTTTGAAGGCTTCAAGAATAAACACGGGATCCACGCGACCACTGCACATGACCCGGATGATTCGCACGGTCGGCGGATATTGAATTCGACTCACGCCTGCAAGGTCTGCACCCGCGTATGCGCACCAGTTGCAGAGGAAAGCAACGATTTTTGGTTCAAACTCAGTTTTGGCTTCGGTCATGCATCGTCACTCCTGTAAAATTGGTGTAAACTCGTTTTCAGCGCGCGTTTTTTGGGCATTTTGGGTTCACGAGGCTGTGATGGAGAAACTTAAGAATGGAACAACTCTTACATAAAGTTTCCACAATTTCAACAAAAACAACCACAATTCTGGAGAGCATCAAGATTATCCATAAAAAAGGAAGACTTGCGGATGTAAGGAAAAAAAGAGGTTTATTTTTGCAGAGCAGTTACGGAAAGCCGAGACAGTAATTGTTTGGCTTTTTTAATGTTCGATATTTTTCTTCTGCAACTCAAGCATACGCCAATCGTTTCTTTCAAGTAGTCATGATACCTCTTGTATTCGGCGACTTTTTCTTCAGTTCGCTCCAAGGCTCGTTTCAGTTGTCGCTGCGGCATGAAGTAGGCTCCACACGAACTGCATTTCTGCATGTCCACGTCGGTGGTGACGCTGGCTTGTTTGCGGTCGGTGAAAACCAAGTGGTATTCGCGGGTGAGTTTTATCGCGTCTTCTGGGCATTCATCTTGACAGAACGCACAGTATGAGCAGTGACCATAATCGACTTTCACGGTGCGTTTGCCGTTGTTCTCTGTGAGTTCGATGGCGTCAGAGCTGCAAACCTGAGCACACGCACCACAGCCTATACATTTTTCGCTGTCGAATTCATGTCTTCCTCGGTATTCTTCAGGCGTTGCCCAATAGTCTTCTTTCTCTTCCAACTTGGCGCCTAAAGCCTTCGCAATCGAGGTTACGATTGCCTGTGGACGTGGGGGACAGCCGCTGATATAAAAGTTGACGGGTATGATTTTGTCGGGTGGTCCCACCATCGAGTAGCCTTTGTCGAAGATTTCTTTTGTCAAAGCACAATTGCCGACGGCGACCACGAGTTTTGGCGGTTGAAGTTTCTCGTAGATGCTCTTTAGTTCTTCCATCGTTTTTATGTTGACGCCGCCAGTGACGGCTAAGACGTTTGCTTCCTCAGGCGTAAATACCACTCCCACTCCGAGGTCTGCAAGCTTATACCTTGGAACAAGACATTCCAGTATTTGTACGTCGCATCCGTTGCATCCGGCTGCCATAAACCTGTAGACAGAGATTTTTGGTTGTGCCATTTTTCATGTTCCCTCCTTTCCATCACTCCAGCTTGGCAAGGCGTTTCTTGCCCGTTTTCGCGTTGATTATCGTCACTCGGTCAGTGCAGGCGAAGCATGGGTCGATGCTTTCGATGATTAGTCGGGCGTTTTGTAGATAGTCGCCGCGCATCATTTCGATAATCGTAAAGTCGTTGGCAAATGACGGTGTGCGCACTTTGACTCTTTCTGGAATGTTGGTGCCGTTTGATTTGATGTAGTAGAATAGTTCGCCACGTGGTGCTTCGACTCGGCCGATGGACTCTGTTACAAGCGGGTCGCCGAGTTCTCCGACGATGTCGCCTTTCGGCAAGTTGTCTATTGCTTGGTTTATCATTTTCATGCTTTCGTACGTTTCTCGTGCACGGACGAGCGATTTGGCGCGGACGTCGCAGTCTTTTTCAGTTATAACTTCCCAGTCGAGTTCGCCGTACGCAGCGTAGGGATCATCCTTTCTCGCGTCGCTTTTTATGCCAGAACCGCGAAGCACAGGCCCAACGGCTCCGACTGCCAAGGCACGTTCTTTTCTGAGAATTCCCACACCCTTCGTCTTCTTCGTAAAGCGTCCATTATCATCCAACAGCGTCATTATGTGGTCTGACAATGGTTTCATGTCTTTCAGCACGCTTCGAATTCGCTGTATCTTCTTCTCGTTAAGGTCTCTACGAACCCCGCCGATAGTGTTGATTAGGTAGTTCATACGGTTGCCCGTGAGAAACTCCAGCAAGTCTTGGACTTTTTCCCGTTCACCCATAATCTTAAGGAAAGCCTCAGTATCATGCAAGCTATGCGCCAGCACACCGAACCACAGGTAATGGCTGTGTAACCGTTCGATTTCCATGTAGATGGTTCGTAGGTACCTTGCACGGTCCGGGACTTGCACGTCAATGACGCCTTCAGTGGTCTGCGCGTAAGCGAGCGTGTGGATGCCTGAGCAGATGCCGCAGATGCGTTCGGCTAACGCGAGGTTTTGTAGATAAGTCTTGGTTGTGAACAGTTTTTCGATTCCGCGGTGCACGTAGCCGAGTTCGATGTCGGCGTCGATGATTTTATTGTTTTCCACTGTCAAGGTGAATTTTTCTGGCTCCACGAGTTGTGGACGGAACGGGCCGATTTGGACTATTTCTGGCATTTTTAAATCGCCTCCATTTTCTGCGCAAGTTGAAGAACTGGGCTTCGGTGGAAGTCTAGGCTTAGTTCTTTAGAGGGCACACCGAACGATAAAGCGAGCAGTTCCATGATGTTAATGCAGGGCAAGTTGTGTCGTATGCCGTATCTTCTGAGCATCACTTGGCCGGTTTCAAACTGCACGGTGCATGCGGGGCATGTTAGGACGACTGCTTCTGCGCCCATGTCTTCCATGCGTTTCAGTTTAAGCGCAAGTCTTTCTTTAAGCGAGAATTCTTCGTCTGCTTGCATGCCTGGATAACCACAGCACAGTTTTTCTAGTCCATAGTCAACCACTGTTGCGCCGGTGACTTGGGCGATTTGTTTCATCATGTTAGGTTTCCGCATCATGTCTTCGCCCTCGTGGCCTCGGTAAAGGTGGCAGCCGTAATGCATGGCTACTTTGATTTTCTGAGGTTTCTTGACGAGTCCTTTTAACTTGGCGAAGCCTATGTCTTCGGCGAGCACCTCGACGGCGTGTTTCACGTCTATCGTGCCCTTGTACTGCTTTCCAAACTCGCGGAGAAGTTGGTTGGTTTCTTTCAGCATCTTCGGGTCGTGCTTCAGCGTTTCATTCGCCTCGATAAGTGTCTCGTAGCAACCGTTGCACAGAGTCATAAGGTCCAAGCCCTTTTCTTCAGCCATTGCGAGGTTTCTTGCTGCTGCTGCAAGCCAAGCCTTTTGGTCGATTAGGCGGGAGATGACGGGTTCTGGGCAGCATGTGTAGCCCTCCAAGTCGACTGCTTCTATGCCTGTTTTTTCGAACACTTTTTTTGCCGCAATTTCTATGCTCGGAAGCCGCAGAGGAATCATGCAGCCGAGGAATGAAACATACTTAACCATGCTTGTTTTCACTCTCCTCCTACTTTGTAGCGCAACCGTTTCTTTTCCATGTCATAGCCAACTTTCTCTGCGAACCCAGACTCTTCCATCAGACTCTGGAATTCTTTCATGGCTTTTTCATCAGTGAAAGTCAAAGGCGGAGTGCGCGGTAGTCCTGCTTCGACGCGTTTCTTTTCGATGAACGATGATACTGAAAACACGCAGCCTGAAGATATCAGTGCCTCGGCTGAGGCTTTGGCTTGTGAAGGCAAATCGACTCCATGCGGTTCTCGTAATGGTCTTTTATCGTTCGGCCAATTTGCTGGAAGAATCAGTGGTTGAGGTTGGTGGTGGTTGGTGAATTTGGCGCCGAAAAGGTCTGAGATTTCTCTTTCTATGAAGTTTGCGGCTGGAACGATGTCGACTATTGAGTCTATTGTGTTGTCTTCTTTGGGTTTTACGGTTCTAAATGTAACGACATTGCCGCCGACGTGGAAGTGGTGTAGGAATTCTAGGTCTAAACCGTGATCCACAGCAGAGACGGTGATGAGTCTTGTTTCATACTTTTGCGTAAGGGTTTTCACGGCTTTTCTCAGCGCTTCGGGCCTGATTCGTAGGAAGACACGGTGTTTTTTTGGAGATTCTGCTTCAAAAACGTCGTTGGCTAGGGTTTGTTTCATGTCTTTGATTATTTCTTGTTCATTTACCATGTTTCTTCACTCCTATGGGTAGTTTTTCCTGTTGAATTCCCATGCTTCTTCTCGTTTTGCTACGCGGATTGCTTGGGGTGAACAGAATTTGGCGCATTGCGGTTCGCCGTTGCAGAAGTCGCATTTCATGGAGATTCTGTAGTCTTTGTTGAACCATGGCACGCCCAGAGGACAAGATACCGTGCATGTTTGACAACCAATGCATTTCATCTGATTTATCCGCACCAGCCCAGTTTTTTCGTCCTTTATTATGGCTTCTTTTGGGCACGATGCGACGCAGACGGGTTCATCACAGTGTTGACAGTAGATGGCTTCTAACGCGCCGTTGTTTTGGTCGAAGACAACGTGTAAATGTGCCTTGTTGAAGTCTATCTGGTTGAAATGAAAGAACGAGCAGGCGATTTCGCAGTACCGACAACATGTGCATTTTTGCGGGTCATAAAGCAAAACTTTCTGTTGTGCAGTAGCTTGTTTTGACATTGTTGCCCCTCAATTTTTGGTTTACTTTTTTATAGTTTTAGAAGCATCATATGGAGTAGAAAGCCTTATTTAGAGTTTTCGAGAGATGGAGCCAACTAGGTAAATATTGTATATAGTGGAAAGAAGGATAAAAATTGACGTTGCTCAGCCAACTGGAAACGTGGTTACGCCATAGCAAGAACATTGTAATCCTCGGCGTAGGCAACCCACTCCGCGGAGACGACGCAGTGGGTACGCAAATTTTACGGCAACTGCAAGGCAAAGTGCCAAATCACGTGAACCTTATACCGTGCGAAACTGTGCCCGAAAACTTCACAAGCAAAATCATAAAGTTCAACCCCACCCACGTGCTTATCATAGACTCCGCTGAAATGAATGAAGAAGCAGGCGCCGTCAGGCTTTTCCCCGCCACAAAAATCGCTGGATTACCAGTTTCCACACACAACGCTCCGCTTTCAATGCTGACGGATTATTTGAAACACGCCATAAACCCGAAGATGGCTTTGCTGGGAATTCAACCTAAGCAAACAGAACTTAATCAAGGCTTGAGCAAAGAAGTCGAAAAAGCAAGCGGTCAAGTTGTGATGGTTCTTGAGCGCTTATTGAACCGTCGTGGAGGCTAGTTTCTCTTTTATCTTCGCTCTAACCTCTGGTTTTAGCGGTCCTATTTTCTGGATTCTTTGGGCGGTTGTTTCGAAAATATTGATTATCTTATCATATTGTGGCAGTGTGGTGGCTATGGACATTAACCTCAGCGAGTCGACGCCGTAGTTGCGGAGTTCTTTCTTCATCTGGTTCACGTATTCCCGCTGTGCGTCTTCCTTGAACACACTATCGTCGCCCTCCACGAAGATTACACCATCCGCGCCTGACGCGAACGCATGCAACACATGTTTCAAGCCGACTCGTCCCGTGCTGGGGACGCTGATGATTTCCACGTTAGGCGTGTAGTTGGTCCGTGTTTGTCCCGCCAAATCCGCAGACCCGTAAGCCGTGGCGCCTTCGATGAACGCGATTATTTTTGGCGAAACGCCTCCTTGGCTTACGCCTTCAATCTGCGCCATCAACTGAGCGTCCGTACAATGGTTGAGTTCAATAGCATTTTGAGGACAACGGGGCACGCAGATACCGCAGCCTACACACGACACGGGGTTAATCGAATATCCCTTGTCAGTCTTCGTGACCGCACCGACTGGGCAAACTTGCATACAAACGCCACAATTGTTGCATTTTTCTGGCATGATGTATGCGATTTCGGGTGAGACTGGGATTTCGCCTTTTCCAACAAAAGTTGCAACTCGGGAAGCCGTTGCCATGGCTTCGAGCGTTGTCTCTCTGACGTCTTTGGGGCTTAGAACGCATCCACACGCGAATATTCCTTCTTTCTGGCTGTCTACTGGTTTGAGCTTGTAGTGTCTCTCGACGAGGAAACCATCCGCGCCGACCGATGCGCCGATTTTCTTGGCAAGTTCTGGAAGCCCAAGCGGCGGAGTAATTCCTGCGCTGAGGATAACAAGGTCGAATGTGCCTTCTATGTCTCTGCCGAGAAACGTGTCTTCTGCCCTAACTAAAAGTTGTCCATCAGGCTGCGGAATTATCTCTGAAACCCTGCCCCTAACAAACTTGACTTGGTGATCCAAAGCCTTAGCGTAAAACTCTTCATACCCCTTACCATCAGCCCTAATGTCAATGTAGAAAATCCACGGCTCAGCATCGGGCACGGCTTTCTGCAACAACAAAGCCTGCTTAATCGCCGCCATACATCCGATTTTGCAGCAGTGTTCCACGCCTTTGCCTTTGTTGAGCATGCGGCTACCTACGCAAAGAACGAAGGCAACCTTCTTGGGCATCTTGTTGTCCGAAGGTCGACGGAAGCCTTGCAGCATTAGGCGTTCAAACTGCAGGTTCGTGACAATATTGGGGTGCAAGCCGTAACTGTATTCTTCGAAGATTTTTGGGTCAATCTGCTCAAAGCCCGTCGCGGTCACGATGGCTCCAATATCTAATTCAATTGTTTCGTCTTTCTGGTCGAAGTTGACAGCGTGGGCTTTACAGAATTTTTCGCAGACTCGGCAGATGCCCTTTTGGAAGAACAAACAGTGCTCTTTGTCGATGATGTAAGTGCGGGGCACCGCTTGCCTAAACGGCGTGTAAATGGCTTTTCTTTGCTGCGTCGCCGCTTCGAATTCGCTGGCAACCTTAACTGGACATTTCTTTGCACACTCCCCGCAAGCAGTACATGCAGGACCAACGTACCGCGGATGCTTTGTGACGATGGCGCGGTAGTTGCCCGGTGTGCCCTCGATAGCCGTAACTTCGGCGTTTGTGAAGATTTTAATGTTGGGGTGCTGAGCAGCGTAAACCATCCTAGGCGTGAGGATGCATTGTGAGCAGTCGAGGGTTGGGAAGGTTTTGCTGAGTTGTGCCATGTGTCCGCCGATGCTTGGGCTTTTTTCTACGAGATAAACTGGGAAGCCTTTGTCGGCGAGTTCCGTGGACGCCATTATGCCAGCGACGCCTCCGCCGATGACTAGGACGCTTTTCTTTACGGGCATTGATTTCTGCTCGAGCGGTTGCAGTTCTCGGGCACGTTTGACGGCGCCTCGGACAAGGTCTATGGCCTTGATTGTGGCTTTTTCCTTGTCGCTATGCACCCAACTGACTTGTTCACGAAGGTTCACCATCTCAAAATAATACGGGTTCAACCCGGCAGATTGTACTGTGCGTCTAAAAGTGTCCAGGTGCATACGGGGAGAGCATGAGGCGACTACGATGCGGTTTAAGCCGTTCTCTTTTATACCCTTCACTATCATTTCCTGCCCCGGGTCGCTGCAGACGTATTCGTAGTTTACGGCAACCGTAACACCGTCTAGTTTGGACACGGCTTCACGGACTTTTTCGACATCCACGGTGTCGCTGATGTTGCCTCCACAGTGGCAGATGTAAACGCCGATTTTAGGTTCCTCGTTGGTCATGACGGTTTTCTCCAAAGAGGTGAATGTGAGGTTGTAGAATAACGATAAAGCGTTATATAAGCACTTAAGCATCACGCTTTTTCAGCAAAAACGCGCTTTCTTAAGCAAAGAAGAAGAATTGGGCGCATCTGAAGAACGGCGCGAATAATGAAAGGCGACTACTTTACGATTTCCCGCTTCTTCCACCGCAAATTCTTACTGTGGCATTTTCGGCATTTTATCGCAGAAGAAGCATTCCTTACGCCGCATGCGCGGCAGATTTTGAAATAGAGCCTCCGCTTCTGTGCGATGGTTTTCTTAGTCGGGTCTGTAATCGGCAATCATTAACACGCTCGTGTTGCTCTACGCTCAAGACAAAACACGCACAAATATACTTTTCCATAAAATCCTTACTCACCCGCACGTAAGCAGAACGTTTATAATTCAAAACTGTCATCAAACACCAACCACGTGAAAAAGATTTGAAATGCCAGCAGTGCAACGTCGAAACCTACATGCCATTCCGTTGTCCCTACTGCAACGGTTATTTCTGCGCCGAGCACCGGCTCCCAGAAAATCACAACTGCCCCGAGCAATGGAAAGCAAAAACGCCGCAACCACCATCACCCGTATTTACTCAACGAGAAAACCGAGATGCTTACGAACACACGGTTACGTTTCAACCCATGCTACCCGCCGGAAAAACCAAACTCGTCACCTTCAGCAAAAAAGAACTACAACACTTACTCGTCGGCACAGCGCTGGTGTTGGCAGTGGGGCTTTCCATCATGCTGGAATTCAACAGCCAAATTTCCACAGCCCTAATTCTTGCCGCGCTGTTCACCGCGTCATTCCTCTTACATGAACTTGCCCACAAAATCGCCGCGCAACATTTCCGTCTCTGGGCAGAGTTCCGTCTAACACTGTGGGGTGCCATCATCACACTAATCTCCATAATCTCGCCATTGTTCAAAATAATCTCGCCCGGCGCAGTGATGATTGCTGGCGGTTTCGTTGACCGAAAAATCATGGGAAAAACAGCCATCGCCGGACCGTTAACCAACATCACCCTCGCCGCAATTCTCGGCACTGTTGCCTTCCTTACGTTTGACCCTCTAGTTTTCTCCATAACTGCGTATACGGCTTTCATTAACGCCTTCCTCGCCGTGTTCAACCTCATACCCTTTGGCATCATGGACGGCTTCAAGGTTTTTGGGTGGAATAAACTGGTCTGGGCTCTGGCGTTTTCCGCGTCAATTGCGCTTATGTTTTTTACAATCCTCTACGTTTGAGCCAAAAAACTACATTAACTCGATGCTCACGTAAACTTCTTCTGGTACACGGATGCGCATGATTCGCCGCATCACGCGGTCCTCGGCGTCGATGTCGATCAAGCGTTTGTGGATACGCAGTTCCCACTTGTCCCATGTTTGCGTGCCTTCGCCGCACGGGGACTTCAAAACCGGCACCTTAAGTTTCTTCGTGGGCAAGGGAATCGGGCCTGTGATTTTTACGCCTGTTTTTTCAGCGATAGCCTTGAGTTCGCTGCATACTTCTTCCAGTTTTGTGTAATCTGAACTTGTTAATCGTATTCGCGCTTTTCTTGCCACTGGTTTGATACGCTCCGTGACGCTTCTAACCGTCGGCTCGTTTTTAAATACTTTTTGCCTTGAACAATAACCAGCAAAGGCTATAAGAACTTAACTGTGGAAGAAGAATGTCGTCCCCAAAAAACAATTAAGCCACATGAAAGATAGATTAAGTATGATGAGAGATGAGGAGGGCACGTTTTTTCTGTGTAGTTTGCGTTATCCTCGTTGGTAACTTGTTGGTCTTTGCTTCTAACATCCAACCAGTAAACGCGCCTATACCGCCGTTGCCCAAAATCTACATAAAATTCGACGGCAGCATCGACCCTCCGACAGCGCCCATTCACAGTGACAATAACGTCACCTACACGTTTACGAGCGGCATCATAAACCGCACAATCATCATCGAAAGAAGCAACATAATTCTTGATGGAAACAAATACACACTCGAACGGCGCCCAATACTAGCCGCTGGTCAAGGCATAATCATAGAAAACCAAAACAACATAACCATTCAAAACCTAACCGTCAAGGGGTTCTCAGTCGGCATAAGCCTATCCCACACAAACGACGTAACTATACGCAAATGCAAGATAACAAGCAATGGAGTGATAGGCATCGAAACCGCCCTTTGCTCACGCACAACCATCGCACAAAACAGCATAGTCGAGAATGGCTACGGCGTCTCAATAGGTTATTCTCAACACAGCAACGTTACACTTAATAGTTTCTTAGGAAGCGACCAAAAAAGCCTTGAGGTCTGGGGAGAAGCGCTCGTAGATTTTACGCATTCGATTGACCAAACAAACCTCGTCAACGGCAAACCCGTGTATTATTTGATGAACCTCCAGAACACGACAATAGACCCTAGCACCTACCCAGATATAGGGTGGCTGGCGCTCATAAACTCGACACGTATAATCGTTAAAGACTCGAACCTCACCGGAAATGGATAAGGACTTTTAATGGCTTACACGTCAAACTCGATAATAAGCAACAACACCGTCATAAACAACGCCGAAGGCATTTGGCTCAGACACTGCACAAACAACACAATCATCAAAAACTACATCTCAAACATCGGAGAAGGCATTTTCCTCGGCGGCTTCTCAGAAAACAACACCATCGCTGAAAACAACATAATATACAACTGGGCAGGCCTCTCCATATACGAATCTGCCACCAACAACCTCATCTATGGAAACACTATAGCGGGAAACCTAGAGGGCGTCGAGTTCGGAGCAGCCTCCGGCAACAAATTTTATCACAACAACTTCAAAGAAAACATCTATCAAACCTCGTTCACCTTTGACGAGTACCCCCAAGTTTGGGATGACGGCTATCCTTCAGGCGGCAACTACTGGAGCAATTACTTAGGCGCAGACGCTAACGGCGACACCATAGGCGACACGCCACATTACGTCGCCGCAAACAACACGGATCACTATCCGTTGATTGCGCCTATAACTGTCTTCAACGTGGGCACATGGAACAACGAAACCTTTTACGTCGAAGTCATAAGCCCTTCGAACGTGACAAATTTCGACTTCTCCCCAGCCAACAAAACACTCAGTTTTGACGTAGAAGGCACGAACGGTACCCTAGGCTTTTGTCGAGTAACGATTCCGCTTGGTCTCATGTGGTGCGACGACCGTAACCAGTGGGCAGTGAAAGTTGACGGCGAACTAGTGCAACGCAACGTCACTGAAACAACCCGCACGTTTATCTACTTCACGTACGCCCACAGCAAAAAAAGAGTAGAGATAACAAGCACACACGCGACATCAGAATTCTACCCCTCAACAATCGCACTGCCACTAACAATAGCAGCAACACTTCTGGCAATCGTGGTTGCTTTAAAGAAAAAAAGGTTCGTTCGACAAATTCAACCGCGCTGAATAGAATATTTTTTAAGACTGGGAAAAGATAAGTTATATTTGAGGGTGAGATGTGAAAATCGCGAGTAAAGTAGATTTTCTAAATCCAATAAACGTGGAAAAGATCACGGTTGAAAGAGACTATTATTTTCCTAACGCTTACGTAATCGACCTTCCCCTGAACGCTCCGCCAGATCACGCTTGGCAAGACATTTTTGAACGCGAGTGCAGAGTAAGCACGCAGTTTTGGGAAAGAAAAATTTTCGTGATGGGCGACAAGCTTCGCCTCGTGACCACTGAAAACGAAATCGAAGACAAACTCGGCTGGATCAAGAAAGTCGTGGAGCAGACCAACAGAAAAATAGACGAATACAACCGTACTTTCAGAGTTGAAAAAGAACTCTGCAAAAAAATTCCCGAAGAAGATGCAAAAGAATGCATCGAAAGAATCCGAGAAACTCTAAAACAAGTCCTACGCACCTACTAGCCCACCGATCAGCAAACTGATTCCATGAAAGTTTATCTGAAAGTTTTGCCCTCAATAAACATGAAAAAAAGTAAACCCATTAAACTCGCCAAAAAACAACAAATGGCAACGAGTTATGAAAGCGTCCAAGCTTGGCAAATTTCTTAAAAGAACCCACGACTTGCTTAGTGGTTTGTACGAGGCTCTTTACGGCTTCGTGTTGCATTTTTTCAAAAGTTTAAATCGCAAAGTGTTGTCGACTTTTCCGTTCTTACGAATGAAAGAAGAAACCTCGGAACACGTCTACTTGACAATCAAAGTTTTCAAATGGGTAATTCTCCCTGCGAGCATTATCTACGTTTGCGCTGATTTTTTATTTTTCAACACAAACGCTCTGGACTCCGCATTTTGGAGCCTAATCGTATTCCTTTACAGTTGTTTTCTTCCCGACTTGCCGTCAATCTTTAGAGCGAAAAACCAACAAGAAATTAGGGATGCACCGTGGTACAAGAAATACGCTCTTTTACTGTTTACGCCGCTTCTCATTTGGGCGCTGTTTTCTGAAATGCAGTTGGGATGGAAGACTACTGAAACTTTCCATAACCTCAAATCTCTAACAATATACAGCGTCTTCCTATTCTGCTTGGGTTTTCTCGGATTCGGCGCTTTTCCGTTGTCGATTGGCAACATAGCAAAGGTTTTGTCCATTCCTATCTACGGCGCGATAGGATACTTTACCCATCTTAAAGTTGACAAATTATGGTAAGAACTCCGTTTTAATCAAATACGAACGCCGCAAGAGGAACAGTAGGCCAGACCTATTTTTTCCAGTTTCCCCTATCCTTCAACAGCAAAAACTTCGCTGCCCCAGCCAACCGAGCAGCACCGTTCAAAAACTTTAAAACGTAATAAAACGGCGAATACGCCAACAACCAGCCCCAATTAAGCCTACCATAACAAAAACGCAAAGTCACCGCTTGCGTCGCCACGCCGACCGCCAAGGCATAAACTAAGAACAACAAGAAATTAAGCGCAAAAAAGATTCTGTCAGGGGCAAACCAGAATAAGAACGGAAAACCGACCAAAGCCGCAGTGTCAATCAACACTCCGCCGTACTCGGTTATGAGGCTAAACCACAACAGCGCGCTAAGCCATTTTCGTTTAAACAACAAATCTCTGTGAACACCTAAACAATTGTCCAGCCACCCAATAAACCATCGCAGCCTTTGTCCAAAAAACCCGTTCAAATTCAAGGGTGCTACTGTCCCGCCGAACGCTTCGCTTGCGTAGCCTACGCCTAAGCCTCGTTTATGCAATTCTAGAGTTATCTCTAAATCCTCAGTAACCGACCGTGGCCGACGCGAGTTCAAAATATCACGAAGTATATCAGCCCTAAACAAACCTACTGCTCCGGGCACCACGGTAACGCAGTTGCCCACGCTTTGAGCGCATCGGAAAACTCCTAGACTTTGACTGTATTCTAACTGTTGCAGGGCGCAGTATGAGTTTACTTCTCTTTCACCATCGCTTGGATGAACGTAGCCTGTTACTGCGGCTTTTCCGTTGTCCAGCATGTAATCCACGAGTTTGACTAAAGTGTCAGGCGCCCACCATGAATCCCCGTCCACAACAGCGATTAAACTGCCGAAAGCCTTGTTCACGCCCGTTCTCACGGCTTCAACCTTGCCCAAATTCGCAGAGTGACGCACGACTTTTCCACGCACGTTGGGATGACGCCGTCTTCCCACTTCCACTGCGCCCCAAGCAACCTCATACGTCAAATCGCTGCTTCCGTCATCAACCACAATGATTTCGCTGAGCCCCTCATATCGCGCGGCACACTCGAACAAACTCAAAACACAGCGCCCCACACGTTTTCCTTCATTAAAACATGGAACGACGAAAGAAACCATCGGATAAAACTTTGCCTTTGGCTTGGTGTTTTTTTTCCTCCGTCTCACTATCCACGCGACTGCGACGAAAAACCCTGCCACTCCGATGGCCAAAAACGTGTACCAAATATAGAAAAACCAGACCGCGACAAACCACAAAACACTCGTGGTCTTAAAGTTAGGCGTATAGCCCACAAATCGAATCAAACCCTCCGTAAGCGTAGGAAACCAAAGCAAAGATGCAAAGGCTAAAACAAAAGGCAAAACGACGACTAAATACTCTAGTTTTTTCAGTCTCTCTCTTCGCAAACTGGCGGTAGTCGTGGCGTTGCAGCCTCCGTTGCGTACGTGCCTATGTTAGCCCTTCTTAGGGTGAATCACTCGAATCGTGTCGTTTCCCAAGAATGCCAATCGACTTCCAACTTTGCCGCTGACGGTTAAGGTTAATACGTAAGATTCCTTGCAGGACATTGATACTTTTGTGCTGAGTTTTTCACGAATCAACGAAATGACTGCTTGACGGCTGAACTTCACTACGAAAATGTTAGGAAACTCGCTGCAAAGGCTGATTTTCAAACTCGCTGGGATGGTGCCATTAAGCTTGACTGAAGAAACATCCACGTCGGTGGCGTTGACGCCTTTTGGCAGTATGACGATGGCGATTACCCAGTTACCTTTGCTTTTCAGGTTTAGAGTTTCAGGCATTATATAGACGCGCGCTTTCAGATAAGTCGTCCAATTAAGCCCGATGTATATTGCATCTTTGATGTTGATTATTCCGTCGTTGTGAAAGTCGCAACGGGGGTCAAAGTTAACGTCGCCGATTCGTGACTGCCAAGCAAGTCTAAACAACATGACATCGTCCATGTTCACTAATCCATCGCGGTTGACGTCGCCGAGTATATATTCGGTTGCATTCGTGCCAGAAGCGTTAAAAGAAGACGCTAGTAAGGCAAGAATCGCCAGTAAGGCTACTGCTTTCAGTTTCAACTCTGTCATGTGCCTTCTCCACACTTTCTCTAAAGTGAAAGTACAGATTCACAAATAAAGATAGTATTTCCGTGGGCACGATATTCTCAGTTTAGACTTATCAAACAAGAAAAAGAAGATGGTTTATTTTGACAAGTATTTCCATGACAATATAATGCCCGCCGTAGCGAAGACCAGAGCAAAACCGCCTAAGAACGCAAAATCCATGATTAATTTTGAGGTATCAATCGTAGAAAGAATAAGCAACTGTCTCGCAGCGTCGGTTCCGTAAGTTATAGGGTTTATTCTTGAAATCGTCTGAAGCCAGTCGGGCATAAAGTTTGATGGAAAAAGCGCATTGCTGGTGAATATGAGCGGCAAGTTTAGAAGGTTAACTACGGCCATCTGCGTTTCCCACCGTGTTGAACGTATAGCTATGGCTATGAACAACGAGGCCAACCCAAGACACATCAGGAACAAAGCCGCGAAGGTGCCCAGCAAATGAAGAACGGTGAAAGACGAACTGAACTGCATCCCAAGCAACCAAGCCAGCACTATGACGATGCCTGCTTGAATCAGCGACCGTACCACTGCAGAAAGCACTTTCGACATGATGATGGCGCCCCGTGCAACGGGTGTGCTTAGTGCTTTGTTAAGGAAACCGAGACGTCTGTCCCAAACAATGGACATCCCGCTGAACATAGCCGTGAACACTATCACGAACGAAAGCATACCCACCGCCATGAACGAAAAATAATCACCTACGCCGAAAGTTTGTATCATAAGTTGATTCGCAATCTCAGGCGGTACGTTATTGTTTGTGAATATGGCGCCGATGTTCATGGCTCTGCCGAAAAGTCCCATCCACAGCACGGGCTGGATTATTGACATGAATAACAGTATGGGTTCTTTGTACCATTTTTTCAAGTCTCGATTCGTCAGCGCCCAGAAACCGTGGAACATGCTTTTGGCGTTGTGATTTTCTTGTGTCAATGTCTTGCCCTCCTTAAAGTTATTCTTTGACGAAACATATCCGTGCCTTCCTCTTCGCGAATGGTTTTCCCAGTGTACTCCAAATAAACCTCATCCAAAGTCGGCTTCGAAAGCGAAAGTTTCGTTATTGTAACGCCGTTTTTCATCAGTGCATTTAGAATAAGCGGAGCAGTTTCTTCTCCCTTTTCCACTTTGACGCGGTACGTGGAATTCTGTTTTTTCACTTCTTTCACCTTTGGAACCTTACTGATCAACCCTGAAACATCGTTGTCGTCTTCTTTTGTGGTGACTGTGAGAATGTCTCCGTCTATACTTTCCTTCAACGCGTCTGGCGAGTCAAGTTTGATGATTTTGCCGTGGTCAATTATGGCTATTCTGTCGCATAAGTTGTCTGCTTCTTCAAGATAATGCGTCGTCATGAAAATAGTCATATTATACTGTTCCTTCAGTCTTTTGATGTAACTCCACGTCGCAGCTCTCGTTTGCACGTCCAAACCCAACGTTGGTTCGTCGAGAAAAAGCACGCGAGGCCGGTTGATGAGGCCACACGCGAGTTCGAGGCGTCTCCGCATGCCGCCTGAGTAAGTTTGAACCCGTTTATCTGCAAACTTGGTTAGTTCAACTAGTTCGAGTAATTCTTGAGCGCGTTTTTTTGATTCGCTTCTCGGGATGCCGTACAAATCTGCGCAGAGTAGTATGTTTTCCATGCCGGTGAGGTCTTCGTCGGCAGTGTACTCTTGCGGCACGACGCCTATGCTGTTTCTAACGCCGTTCGCGTCTTTCTGTATGGAATGCCCGCATACTGTAGCAGTGCCCGACGTAGGTTTGAGCACGGTGATTAGCATGTTGATCGTAGTGGTTTTTCCTGCACCGTTGGGTCCGAGGAAACCAAAAATCTCGCCTTCTTTTACGCTGAAGCTCACATGGTCTACAGCGGTTAAGGATTTGTTGAACACCTTGGTCAAATTATCTACCTGGATGATTTCTTCCATCTTCTTTTTCCTCCATCACGTCTCGTTTGCGGCTAGTCTTTTTTGGTTAACTCTTTGATTTTGCTGGTGGCTTCTTTTAAGATTTCGATAGCCTTAGAAATGTTTTCCTTTGCTTCTTTTTCAGGAATGGTTTTTTTCAGTTCCCACAGGACTTTTTGAAGTTCAAAATCAACCCTTATCAAGGCTTTTACGTGTTCGGGCTGGGCACTGAGCCAAGGAGGCTCAAAGAAGCCGTGAAAAGGAGGACCGAAGCATTTGAACCGTTCTTCGATTCTGCGTCTTTTGTTCTCATGTGCTTCGAGAAATTTTTTTCCTTCATTCGTGAGAGTGTAGCGTTTTATGCCGGCTTCCTCGGCGGAAACTTCTTTGATGTATTTTTCCTCCTGCAGCCAAGCCAGCAACGGATAGACTGAGCCGGGGCTCGGTCTCCAGCGACCTTCACTCTTTTCTTCAACATGCTGAATTATCTCAGACCCCGACATAGGCTTCTCGCTAAGCAACCGCAACACATAATACCTTACGAACCCCTTAGGAACAAAAGCCATATGCCTCATAAAGTGTTTAAACCGCCATTCAGGAGCATCTTCAAACATTAATTCTCGCCTTCTTATCAACATTGATATCAACCACGATATCACATGTGATATTTAAATTTTCTGCAAGCGCGGAGGGAAAAGATTTTAGAAGCGACCGTAACGATTAAAACGCTGTCTGCGTACTCACAAGAGAGTGCCATGCCTTGGGAGACGTATCACGGTATCATACTTTGCTTCGCGACCCTACCCGTAGAAAGATCATTGAAATTCTCGGCGAGCAAGGTAAGATCGGGTTTAAAGAGTTAAAACAGACTCTAGGGTTGGGCGTGGGCACTGTTTATTACCATTTAGACATGCTTTCTGAGTTCTTGACCCAAGACAGGGAAAGAAAATACTCCTTGAACGACCGTGGACGACTATTGTATGCGTCTTTAAAGGAAGGAAGCCTACCGCCCGCGTTGCAGATGGGTGAGGCGTTGAGCCACCGTGTCGGAAAATGGCTGTTTTTTTCACCTATATTCGCAAAAACATCCAAAACCATAATATTTCTACCCATCGCTCTGGGCATTTTGGTTTTGGGCGGATTCGGCGCGGCGATTGCTGAAGTGAACCCTATGTTGTTTTTTTATGCGCCGGGTGACGCGTTGTCTTTTCAAGCAACTATCGCTCTTTTTGTTTCTAACTGGATAGGGTTGTTTCTGTTTAGTGAATTGATGATTTACGTGTTTTTCAAACGTGCCGGCGGAGACATGCAACTTTTCTGTTGTATTGGGTTGGCTGCTTTGCCGTTAGCGGTTTTTCCGTATATCACCCTATTTGTTCCCTTCACGCTTATGCAGTACGTACTTTTTGTTTTTCAAATCTGGACGATACTGCTTTTGTCCGCGGCGTTTTCTTTTGGAAAAGGAATTCGTCTAGACAAATCTATAATTCTAAGCCTAACTGTCATCTATCTCAACACGATGGTTCTGTTGCTTCTTGGCAAGTTTTCATGAACCGACGCCGTTTCGCATAGCATTGCCATCACAAAAAAAGGACTGTTCAAACAGCGTCAAGGTTGCTGAAAAGCATGCAAGCAAAAAAATTGTGATGCCTCTTTCAAGGCTAAGGCGATGTTGTGACTAGTTAGGTTTAAGTAGAACAATGCTTTTGTAAGATTTTGCTGTCAAAAAATCAGTGTGCCTTGGTAGTATAGTCCGGTCTAGTATAAGCGGCTGTCGCCCGCTGGACCCGGGTTCAAATCCCGGCCAAGGCGCCACGTTTCAACATGGGCATACACTTTTCAAAATAGTTTTATTTTTGCTTGTGCGGTATTATGGTCAAAGGAAGCATGTGATATGGATTTGAAAGGAAGCCAAACTGAAAAGAACCTTTTGGCAGCGTTTGCCGGTGAATCCCAAGCGAGGAATAGGTACACGTTCTTTGCAAGCGTAGCCCGAAAAGAAGGATACGAACAGATAGCCGCGATTTTCCAGGAAACCGCAGACAACGAGAAAGAACACGCACAATTATTCTTTAATCTTCTCAAAGGCGGGATGGTAGAAATAACTGCTGCTTACCCGGCTGGAGTCACAGGCACAACGGCGGAAAACCTGAAGGCGGCCGCTGAGGGAGAGAAACTTGAATGGGGAACGTTATATCCCAACTTTGCCGATGTTGCGGAAAAGGAAGGCTTCAAAGAAGCGGCGAAGACGTTTCGGATGGTTGCTAAAGTAGAAAGTTACCATGAGCGACGTTACCGAAAACTGTTGGCAAACGTGGAGCAGGGACATGTGTTTGTGAGAGATACACCCATCAAATGGAAATGCAGAAACTGTGGGTATGTCTTCGAAGGCGCATCAGTACCCGACAAATGCCCAGTCTGTGCGCATCCGCAGAGCTACTTTGAAGTTTGGTGCGAAAACTACTAAGCCTCCCCTCATCTTTTTTCACAACAAGCCCACGGCGTGTAGAACAACCTCAAAATTTTCTTGGGTAGACGCCTTTTTGTAGTTTTTTAACGCTTGTTTCAGTTTGGTTTCTTCGGTTTTGCCGAGTTTTTTGGCTACTTGTTTTGCGATGTGGCCTCCGATAAAAAAGAATTGACACAGCGCGGTTACGTTTGAGGGTCGGCGGTTGATGCTGGCGGTTTCGAAATCCACTATGCATGGCGTGTCGTCGGGTTTTATCATGACATGTTTAGGTGCGTTGCTCAGTTCGCCGTGGTCTAGACCCGCCTTGTCTAGTTGCCAGCACTGCTCTAAACCATGCTTTAAGACATTGCGAATTCTCTGTTTGCTCCTCACGGAACTGAGCCATTCTGGGAAGAGTTTGCCTTCAACGAATTTCATCACGAGAAAGTTTTCGGTAACATCCAGCAGTCTGGGGCCTATGCTTAGCGTGTTTGCGAGTGTCAGCATTTTTGCTTCGTGTTGCATGTTGTTTCGGTCAGCGTCTACTCGGCGGATTTTCAGTGCAACCGTTCTAGTTTTCGTGAAAGCTTTTACAACTACGCCGACGCATCCTTTGCCCAAGACCGGAAGGTTGGATACATGTTTGCCGCCTGAAAATTCAACAGCCCTTACGCCCAACTGTTCCAGTTCCTTCAGCCGCTTGTGCAGGGTTTCGTCAGTGGGCGTTGGATGGCAAACAACTATGCTGTAAGGTTGCTCAGCCAACCGTTCGCGTCTAACCACAAGCGAAGACTTCATGATAGCCCCTGCAAATAATCATCCATACACGAACAAATAAATTCTCGCAACACTGTTTGAAGTAACCCTTAATTATCGTTTACGCAAATCTTACTCTTTGACTGCAGCGGTCGCCGAGCCAGGTCAAAGGCGAAGGACTCAAGATCCTTTCCCGTAGGGGTTCGCAGGTTCGAATCCTGCCCGCTGCACCATTAGGCTTTTGTTGTTGTGCTTTTTGTTTTTCGGATTCTAAACTATGTTCGGACACAGCCAAATCATCGATTCATAATTGATTTATATTGTTTTGATCGACTGGGTTCTATCTTTATGCGTTAGTTTGTGTCGAGGTGTGATCGTGAAAAGGCAGGATTTTGACAGACTCGTGCTCGAGGCGGTGGATGAGGGACTTTCAACTTTGGGAGAATCTTCCAAGCAAGCGGTCTATTTTCATCTCACCAAGACTTTCCACATAAGAAAGGACGAGATCCCCAAAAAAATCGAAGAGTTCGACGACGCCATGAAGAAGATTTTCGGGTTGGGCGCTGGCTTTCTGGAGATCTTGATTATGCAGCGGCTTTACAAGAAGGTGGACGGCAGTTTGAATTGGGATGAGGCTAAAGATTTGACGTTTGTTGAGTATGTCGCTATTGTTAGGCGATGCTTTGAAGAACAGAGGGCCAGAGAGAAAAACGTGGGGCTGATTCGATGGGAGAATGTAGTGAAGAGGGAAGGCTGAGCAAACTATTCCAGACAGAATCCGTCACGGAAATTTTAGAATACTTGTTGGAAAATGCCAGTGACGCCATCTACGTTCTCGACTTGAAGGGAAATTTTGTAGCCGTCAACCGTAAAGCCGAAGAATTAACTGGGTTCAAACGGGAAGCCTTTGTCGGGAAATCATTCAGGCATATTATATCACCCAGAGACTTGTCCAAGGCGTTTAAAGGATTCTTGAGCGTTGCCGGAGGTAAATCTATACGGCTTGAGTTGGGGTTGAAAACTGCGGAAGGCAAGGTTGTTCCGGTGGAGTTAACTTCGACACCGCTGGTTGTGAAAGGAAAGACTGTGGGAACTTTCGGGATTGTGCGAGATATTAGTGAACGTGTTTTGATGGAGAAAAAATTGCAAGCCATCAACAGAAGGCTGGAAACCGTTTTGGAAACGGCGATGGAAGGAATTACTATTGTCGACGCTGAACAAAACTTCTGTTTCGTGAACCGAGCTTTTGCCGAGATGTTGGGTTATAAAGAAGATGAGCTTATTGGCATGAATATACGAAAACTTGTTGATGATGAAGCTTTTAGAGAAATTAGAAAACAGACTGAACTTAGAAGAAAAGGGAAAGCAACGCGTTACGAGTTGGCCTTGCGACATAAAAATGGTGAACGCCGCTATTTTCAAGTGTCTGCGTCGCCCTTGTGGAACGAGGACGGAAGCTTCGCGGGCAGCATAGGCATAGCCTTAGACATTACTGAGCAGAAACTGGCAGAGAAAAAAGTTTTGGAGAGCCAACAAAAATTTAAAGCGCTTTTTTCTGGAAACCCGGAGGCAACGGTGTACGTGGATCCCGGTTTTCATGTTTTGGATGTTAATCCGCGTTTTGAAGAGTTGTTTGGGTTTTCATTGGATGAGATTAAGGGTAAGCATATTAATGATGTGTTGGTGCCGAGGAATTTGAAGGATGAGGCCCGCGCGTTGGATGAGAAGGCTGGGGAAGGCTACGTTTATCATGACACAGTTAGGAGGAGAAAAGATGGTTCTCTGGTTCCTGTCTCCATATCTGCGGCGCCCATAGTTGTTGAAGGTCGGCTTATAGGGTATGTTGGAGTATACAAGGACGTGACTGAAAGAAAACAAATGATGGAAGAGTTAAGGGAGTCTGAAGAAAAGTTTAGGAATATTTTTGAAGGCGCCAACGACGCGATTGTGTACGGCGATTCTACTGGTAGAATCTTAGGCATTAACCGAAAGGGAGAGGAAGTGGCCGGAGTAAAAAGAGAGGAAATTGTAGGGAAACATTTTTGGAAACTGGGGCTCGTCAGCCCGAAAGACGTACCGAAAATTATGAGCCGATTGAAAAGCCGAATGATGGGCAAACCAGCTTCGGGTTTTGAGCTTGCGATAAAGAGTAAGGACGGTAAGAAGAGGTTTCTCGAGGTGAACGTTTCCACGCTTCGTAAGGGTGCGCTTCCTGCTGGTTTTTTGGCGATTATTAGAGATGTTACTGAACGGAAGCAGATGATGACTAAGTTGGAGGAATACTCTCAAACTTTGGAAGTGTTGGTGGAGAAAAGAACGAAGCAATTGAAAGAAGCGCAAGAACAACTTCTTAAAGCCGAACGACTTGCAGCAATAGGCCAAGTAGCAGCCATGGTTGGCCACGACTTGCGAAATCCACTCACGGGCATCGCTGGCGCAGTGTATTATTTGAAAACGAAGTTTGGTTCGAAAATGGATGAAAAATCTAAGGAAATGATGGAGTTGATTGAGAGGGACGTTGAGTACTCGAACAAGATAATAAGTGATCTTTTGGACTATTCAAGAGAGATACGTTTAGAAGTTAACGAGACGAATCCAAAGCTGATTCTTGAAGAAGCCTTGTCGATGGTGAATATTCCTGATAATATTAAGTTAACAATCGAAACTCAAGACCAGCCTGCGATGAAGGTGGATGTTGAGAAAATTAAAAGAGTATTCGTCAACATCGTCAAAAACGCGGTCGACGCCATGCCCCACGGCGGCAGTCTCACAATTAAAAGTATGAGAAAAAACGGTAACGTAGAAATCACCTTTGCAGATACGGGTGTGGGCATGCCTAGGGATGTTTTGGAGAAAATCTGGACGCCGTTCTTCACGACGAAGGCGAAGGGCATGGGCTTGGGCCTGCCCATCTGCAAACGCATCATAGACGCACACGGCGGCAGCATATCGGCAAAAAGCGCCACGGGAAAGGGCACGATTTTCACGGTAACTATTCCCCTCGAGCCCCCGCAATCCATAAGTGAAGGAGGTGAAAAAGTATGGGTGACCCCGCGAGAATCTTGGTTGTCGATGATGATGAAAGCATAAGGAAAACCCTTGCGACGATACTTGAAGATAAAGGCTATGTCGTTGATACTGCGGAAAATGGAAAAGACGCCATTAAGAAATCCAATCGAAGATTCTACAACTTAGCGTTGATAGACATCCGACTTCCCGACATGACGGGCACCGAACTTTTGACTTCAATGAAAGAAACGACGCCTAAAATGGTTAAAATCATCATAACAGGCTACCCGTCCTTGCAGACTGCCGTGGAAGCCGTCAACAAAGGTGCAGACGCGTATATTTTGAAGCCTTTCAAGATGAGCAACGTGCTCGACATGATTGAGAAGCACTTGAGGAAACAGCGAGAAGAGAAAAAATACAGCGAGGAAAAAGTCACAGAATTCATCGAAACACGGGCTAAGGAACTAGAAGAAGAAAAAACACTGCATACGATGAAACATCGCTAAATGAGACTAGAAGAACCGTTTCCATGGTGCTATGCAAAAACGATACTAGAGGATAGAGGCGTGTGTTCACCCAGAATCCTTAACATTCGCCAATAAACCGTCAACTGGAAAATCAAAAAATCGGCGCAAACCAGTTAGTCGTCCCCTTTTTGGAATCATTTGCTATATAGGCACATAGAGCATGACGTAAACGTATATGCCCAAAACCAGCCCGAGTAACCACAAGACAACGGTAACCCGCATAACCTGCTTCTTCTTAAAACAATCGTTGATGTTTCGGGAAAAAGCCCAAGCACCGACAAGGAATACCCCAAGAATTTCTGCGATGCTTCCTGCGATGGAATGAATAATCGTAACCATCGCAAATCGGTCATACACGTTCTCGAAAATGCCTCCCATGCTCCGCAAAGAGGGCAACATCACCGCAAGAATCGTAATCGTGTGCAAAACCACGGCCACAGTCATCAGCCAACCATGCGCTTTGTAGTTTCGTTTTATTTTTACTCGCATGGCAAGAGAGATGAAAACCAAGACCACAATTTGTAAGATCAAACTCACGTCAGCAAAAAACGGGGCATTCGGATTGAAAAGACCCATATTCTCACTTGCCAAATATCTTTCTATGGGTTCGTCTAAAAGCCTTGCTGTAAAGAGACATTGAAAAGAAAAACATGCGCTCGGTGTAGACAATTTCCGTGTGCCCCGTATCTTTGGCGCATAAGCAAGATGAGGGCTGAAACAATGGCTATGATGGCAAGCAATTGAACAACCGAGAATTCTGGAACTTCTACCGGACCAAACCAGTTCGTGTCGCCGCCATTCCCGTGAACGTTGCAGTTCGGCCTTGCGCGCACATTAACTACGCCGATGACTTGGCCTAGATTATGTTGCACGACGAAAGGGTCGGTCTGAACTGGCGGCCATGATAAATTAATCGTTTGGACGGTTCCATTAATCTCAACTTCAACCCTGTTCACAAAATGAATGGACGTCGGCAGAGCATGCCTCACCGTGATGTTAAGAACAGTATCAGACCCGTTCGTCCAAGGCACTATACCCAGCACATTGGGCACATCAGCAAAGGCAGGCCCAACCTGAAACGCAACAACCATCACAAAACCCAAAACCAACAAAGCAACTAGGCGAATTCCCAACCCAATCATAACAACTTCAACCAAACAAATAAATGTAAAACGAAATATTTAACGCTTAAATGATAAAAAACAAGGAATGTTCAAAATCTTGTGGTTGACGTCTCCAGATATATGTCACGTATCGTAATAGAGGTTAAATTTTAAAAGCGCCAAGAACAAATATCAGAGAACAATGTAGGTGCAGTAATTGTCGGAAGAAAGAGTAACGAAAATCCTCACCAACCCACAACTTTCACCGATAAAACGGATGCTCGAAAAAGACCACGCCATCGACTGCTTGTTCCTGCTTTACATGGGAAAAGGCAAATGGAAAGACGCCAAGGACTACATGCGAAAACACGGCTTAACCCTCAGCGACGGCACATTCCGCATGCGAATGATGGAAATCGAATCCCTAGGCATGGCAAAATCCACACCAATCGACCCACTCAAAAAATTCTGGACCATCACCCGAAAAGGCGAAAACATCACAAAACTACTCCTAGACATGTTCGAAAAACTCTAACAAACACACCCGCAACACCGCAATATGCCTTCACAATGTGGAATAGACAATTTTTGAGGTTCGTCCTTATTAATATGATGTCGTAATTCGTAAGATTTAAATGTCGAGTTATCGTTTACATTCTTGTGAACTCAAGCAAGGAGGGATACATACCAAAATGAGAAAACTCTTTAAGAGTAGAAAGGCGCTCAGCCCTGTCGTTGCAGCCATTATACTCATCGCCGTAACAGTCGCCGTATCCATCGCCGTAGCCGCATGGATGGGAGCACTAACCTTCAGCTTCACATCAACAGAACAAGTTTCAATCACAAACCTACAATTCATTGGCGCTAGCAACAATATCATCCGTGTAACGATGCGAAACTCGGGCACAACACCAGTAACAATTAACGAAGCGTGGGTTAACAACGTTCAGCAAAGTACTACCACCCCGATTTTACCGACAACTCTTGCTGCAAACAGCGTAGCATACTTAAACATCACGTACGGGTGGACTGCCGGCGACAACTACGAAGTGAAACTAGTTTCCTCAAAGGGCAACACGTTCCTAAGATCAGGAATTGCACCAGCTTAAAACGAAAAATTCGTTTAGTTTGAATGGGGGCAGAGAAATGCCTTTTTCTTTCCCATTATCCGTGGAGGTGTAAAAAACAAAATGGTCATAGAACTAAAAGAATATGATTCAGCCTCAGAAATAGCCAAAAACATAGAAACAGAAATAACCCAAACGAAAAGCATGCTAGGAGAATACCTGCGTCGCCTAGACGAAATCCGAAACCTAGCAGAACGCTCAAAGAAAATCCGAGAAGTAGTCTTCAAACTCGCAGGCAAAAAAGCCGGCCAAGAAAACCTCGGCGAAATCTCGGTGGGCGGGCTCAGCGTTGTACTTGACGCGAATCCATTTCACGAGTTGACCGCCATCGAAGAAGTCGTCCGCAGCCAACAAGAACGCCTGCTGGTTCTGCAAAAGGCACGGGAAGCCCTAAAATGGGTGGATCAAATAGGCGACACTGAAGGCCTCAAGTACCTTGTTCTCGAAAACGACGGAGTCCCGGAGAGGATTCTGTTTAAAGTTTCATAAAAATGATGGAGTGAGTAAAAATGTACGATGAAGCATACTCAGCCGCATTACAGAATGCACTAACGGAAATCCGAAACATTTGCCCAGACGTGCACACGTCCTTCCTCTTCGACAAGGACGGTTCAATAATCGCAGGAGACAACGGAACACAAGAGTATAACCTAGAAAAAACCGTAAACTCGATGGAAGGCATCTTCGAAAAAGCCGAAACCATCGGCGGACTAGACGCCCTAGTCATTTACGGAAACAGGGGCAAAGTCCACATCTCTTGCGTCAACGACATGTACCTCGCGCTGGTGGCATCGGAAAAAGCAGACATGACCTACATTCAAACGATCTCTCGGGTACTAATCCCAACAGTAATAAAACTTTTGGACAGCATCACCTCCACCCCATTCAAACCTGCACCTCCAAAACCGCCAGAATTGTCTCCGTTTCCGCTGAAAAAGGAACCGGAAATGAAAGTAGAGGAAGACGCGTTTGTTGATGAAGAAGAAGATATGACGAAGCCAATAACGAAGCCAGAAGAACCCGAACCAATAGAAAAAGAAACATTAGACGAAGTTTCAAACCAACTCATCGTCGACACCTTGGGCGGACTGCTAGTACGCGGAGACACAGTAGAGGTCGACCCACATGTTCTCGAGGAATGGACGCAAACCTATAGCGATACGGAGATCCGAGAAGTCGAAATAGAAACCTTCAACGGCAACTCAACCCAATGCAAAGTCAAACCAATAAAAGACTCAAAACTAGAAGGCAAAGGGCTAATCCGAATCCCAGAAAAAGTCTGCCAAGCGCTCGAGGTAAGAAAAGGAGAACTCGTCAAGGTCAGCCCATTAATAGAAGAAGAGGAATAAAAATGCCAAAAACAAAAAGCAAACTTGAAAAAATCAATCAAGAAAACATCGAAATAGGCCTAGACGAAATCAAACCGAAAGAACCACATCCACAAACTCAACTAAAAACAAGAGTCAAAGAACCACCTGCTCCCACCATCAACACGATGCTAAGTGAACTAAAATCAAAAGAAGGCATCATCGGATACATCCTGAGAAACACCAGATCAGCATCAATAGACCTAAACGACCCGACAAAAATCATCGACTATGCAGTGCTATCTTCTTCCGCCATAGACACCGGAGACGAACTCTCACGAACTTTCGACTTGGGCGAAATCAAACATGTAATCGTTGAAGGAAAAACAGCAAAACTACTCTCCGTAACAATCGGCGAAAACAACATCAGCGTCTTCATGGACAAAAACGTCGACCACAACCAAATCTACAAAACTCTAATCCACACCGTCTAAAGCGCCTTTCTTTCCATATTCTAATCCAAATCTCCGGGAAGATGAGCGCTGAGAAAAAAGGAAATTAACATTATTCTCAATCCCCTCCCCCTTTCCTTCTCAGCCTCATCCCATTGGAGATAGTACCGATTTTTATTTTTTTATCATCCAAGTAGCCGTTTTTAACGGCTGTCTTCTTGAAGAAACAATGTTTAAATAAACCGCGAAATAGAGATACTTTTGAATGCGCATAGTTTAGGTGAAGTTGTTGGTTCAAAAGGAGAAGGAGGTCACTGTTGGTCATCGTGGACGTTTTGACATTATAGCGAACATTTTGAATTCTTCGTTGAACGGCGCGAAAAAGACGCAGTTAATGTATAAATGCAATTTGAGTTTTAAGCAGTTGGGAACCTACTTGAGCTTTCTCCTTGACAAGAAACTTCTCAACGGAAAACTTTCACGACAAAGCCGAGAATCCATCTTGTACATAACCACCGAAAAGGGGCTTTCTTTTCTTAAAGCCTACCGCACTTTAAACGCACTTTTAACGGCTTAACCGACGGTTTCAGTTTCAAGCGAGGTTCTCTCGAAGAATCGTGAAAACGATCGAGACATCTTCATTTTTTTGTTTTCCGGGTCGAGCTTGACGAAGGTGTATTTTGCAAGAAAATCCGTGACAACCCGAATCTTTAAAGGAGTTAGATGAGTTTTTTCGGCTAGTTCGTTTATGTCGTGCCATCGACCATCTTGAAGTATTCTCAGTATTCGCTCGATACTTTGATCGGTCAACGAGCATCCTTTCTTGTTGGTTCTCCAGTTAGGCATGCTGGTTCTTAAGATTTCTGAAGTTTTCTTGAGGAAGAATTTTCTATAATCAAACACATGGAGTAATCTTCTAGAATATTATGCAAGTCGTAATATGCTTGCTTGGGGAATTTTCCTTTTTAGGCTTTCCATTCTTTGGTTTGTTATAGACAAGTGTTATAGACGAGGTTTATAGATTGATAAACTGGGACAACCCGCAAAAAAGGCGCGACCGACTGTATATCATCGCAGAAATTCTCGACATCGCCAAGGAAGGAACCTTAAAAACCCAAATCATGTACCGAGCCAACCTTAGTTTTACACAGTTGAACGAGTATTTGGATCTGCTTGTAAACATGAAGTTAGTCGGACTACAAGAAAGCGGAGAAAAAATAATTTACAAAACTACCCCAAAAGGGCTACAATACTTGCAGAACTATAAGGAAATAATTGAACTACTAAAAAACAACAACGATAACGGCAAGCCAAACATCAAGGGTGGACCCACCATATACTGGGTCAAAAAAACACCATAAACCGCCAAAACATTTCCATCTTTTTCGCGTCCCCTCGAACTTTTTTTTTAAAAAAAGAGAAAAAATTTGGGGGTTTAGTTTGGTTTTAGCACGTTGACTGGACCTTTCTTCCAACGGATTGCGAGTATGCCGATGGCGATGATAGTTGCTATGCCTAAGAGTGCGATCACAAGTTCATACGTAGCAAGCGCTGGCAGCGTTTCTAACCCTATGGAAGGATCATGTTCAAGGACGTAGTTTCCGAAGTACGGATAACAAATGTACGCCCGCAAGTGCCCACCAGCAGCAACGTAAGACGCAGTAACGTCCACCACGTCCATTACGGTATTGTTAGTCGGATCTCTAAGCAGAGCCTTCGGCACAAACTTGAAGAAACCAGCTAGTGTTGCGTTACCCTTTTCGTAACGGAACCTGAAGCGTTCCCTCAAACGGTTCGGCAACGGTTGACAATCTTGCAAAGTCATGTTCTGCGTTACTTGCACTCTTTCGCCTTCCACGTACATGTTGCGGGTCATCGCCGCCGTCTCGAGTCCCTCGTCGCTTAAACCTTGCGCGTCAGCCTCTAAAATTGGCAACTGCGTCATGTTAATCGACGCCATGTTAACCCACAACGCCAAGCCTGACTTGCCTTCAGGTATGGTTATGCCCAAGTATTGCTCGAGCAGTTGCAGATAATTTCTCAGATACTGGTTGTCTATGTTCCATTCCCAGTGTTTTATCACCAAGTCCATCTTGAACTCGCCAGCTTCAACACTGTAGCTGTACTGTCCTTCCACATCCTCGGTTGCCGGTGTGTAGTAAAACCTGCATCTTATGATGATGTTGCCCTCAGCGAACTGCAAGTCTGGCCGATTGTCGGGAACGTCGACGAGAGTGAAGTTGAAAGCAAGATACTTCACGTCGCCCCTAGTCACGTCCCCATGAGTGCTAAGTTCCCATCTGGCACCGCTAAAGGGCAAGTAGGGCGCATGAAGACCTGTCAAATTTCCTATGTATGATAAGAGTTGCCATGCGGCTCTCAAGCGTAACATATCTTGTATCATGTGGCGTCTGGGTTCATAGAAGAGGGTTTGTATGCGTTGTCTGATTCGCCAAGGTTCGGCTTGGGCTTTAAGCAAGAAGTATGGTTGATCGTAGCTTACGTATTCGATTAAGCCCTTGTATTTTACGACGTTAATGTTGTCTGGGTTCTTCGTGTACCACCATAGAAAAATGGGTTTTTTGCCGCCGGCTGGAAACGCGATGGTTATGACGTCATTTTGGATATAGGTCCAGTTTCCTTCTATACGCCAAGTTGCTTCTTGATTCTGTTGCTGTTCTGCTTGCACGGTTGCGGTCGTTAGCGGAAGCGCCAAAGTCATCAGCAAAAGTCCTAGAAGAACGGTCGCAATTAGTTTTTCTCTTGTTTTCACGCTTTTTCACCGAAAATAACTTAGAAACGGGCTCTCTTAAGCAAATCGTTTCGATAAAACTCGAACATGACGAAGCAACAGTTCTAGAAAAATAGAACTTCATCACGCCTCTAATTAAAAAACTGGTGCCGTGTACTTTTAGAGAGGCTACTCTTTTGTCCCTTTGTCATCAGCAAAATATTTTAGATCAAAAGGCTTCATAATCACTCCTTTCTTAACGCTCACCAGAAAAGACTGCAAATCTATCACAAAATCTGCCCAATCCACGGTGAACTCCCGCATAAAATCGGCATAATCGCTATAACTTCTATGAAACGAAACAACAACCGCGTCCTTCCCCAAACCTTCACCATCACTCGCAAAAATGACACACGGATGCTTCAAGTACCATTCACGCGCATGATTTATCATCTTGTCCGTGGTGGCTTTCTCATAGGTCTTCGACTTGCAAAACGTAAAGGCCAGAATTTCGTAACCGATCTTGTCGAATCGTGGAACCAATGTATAAGTTTGGATGTAGTCCTTTTCCAATCTTTGGCGTGTCCTCGTAACCGTGGGTTGAGAAACATGTAGCACCTTTGCCAAATCACGGTCACTTCGGCGGCTGTTTTTCATCATTTCAAGCAGAAGCCTTAAAGCATCCTTTTCCTTCAATCGTCATCATCGTCCTAATGTTTTGTTTTCGGAATAGCCTATGCTTAAACGCTCAAAACTTAAAGATTTTTTGGATTCATTATTCTAATCCTTCTTCTTTCTTCACAGAAGCCTCGTCTTTTTCCATGGCGATCGGCCCTCGGTAGCCGCAGTCGAGACACACGTACTTCGATGGCGTAAGCCAAAAATCAAAACCGCTCGACAACTTCAACCTTGCACTTCCACAACGGGGACAGTATTTTGCCGATGCTTTTCTATGCTTCAGATTTTTAACTACCTCACGCAGGTCTTGTAGTATGCCCACGTTTTTCCGCTCCGTAGCGATTACTGAACCTCAATGTTCTCCTGCGGGTATCCCAACTGCAAAAGAAACTTCAGCGATTTTTCCCGTTGGTCGCCTTGCAACATGATCTGTCCATTCTTCGCCGTACCGCCACACGCACAGAATGTCTTCATTTTCTGTGCAAGTCTGCCAAGGTCTTGGTCTTTGTCGTTTATGCCGTCTATCACGGTCATTGGTCTGCCGAATTTTCTTGTCTCCAACCGAACACGGATGCGCTGCTGTTCCTTGCCGATTTCGCTGCACACACAAATTTCACGAGGAAGCCCGCATGTTGGACAAATTTCCGCCATTCGCACTCACACAATAAACACCAAGGCAGATATATAAGACTTACATCACAACAACACGCGCCATAAAGATTTACGTTTGACTATAGAAGAAGATTCCACAAAACTCAAATTCGAATATTGCCAATTATTATGTGCTCGAAAAATTAAGGGGAGAAAGGAAAAATTGTACACTGTCTCTTTAAGTTCAGTTAAGTGGAACTTTAAGCCTACGATGTTGATTTCTCTTCTGGCAGTATCTATGATTGCCATGAGTCTACCTCTCGGCTTCAACACGCCCTTATCCACCAGCGTACCAAACGTAGTAAAAATCTCTCCGACGCTCAGCGGCTTGATTGAAACCCAAAATGGTCTTCCGTTAAACGTTATAGTAACTACAGCCACGGGCGATTATTCAGCGGTAATAGCTGACATTCAAAGACTAGGCGGACAAGTTAAAAATGAGTTCCAATACGTAAACGCCTTGGCAGCATCCATCCCCGCAAACAAAATCCAAGCATTAGCCCAGAACGAAAACGTCGTAAAAATCTACTACGACGAACCCCGCTCAATAGCCAGCGACATCCCATACATCCCAGAACTAGACCCGAAAGCCGAAGCCGTATCAGCCATCCTTAAAGATTACGAAACAGTCACCCTTCGTCCAGACATGATCTCAAGCATCGAACCAAACAACTACTGGAACCCAACAGCCATGGGCGCTGAACCCGTTTGGAACCTCGGCGACCTCGGCCAAGGTTCAATGGTTGTAGTCATTGACACGGGCATTTGGGCAGGACACTTCTTATTCGGTGGCACTTCCATAATCGGAGGAGTTGACTTGAGCCCCGATGTAGGAACGCCGTACGAGGGATGGAGTAGCCCAGCTAACCATTGGCACGGCACTCATGTTGCTGGAATAATCGCGAGTACGGGTGGAATTATCGTGCCCGAAGACGACTTGCTTGTTCAAAGCATCGAGTTATACACAGGAATGACCCTGCCTTCGGCTGAGCCCTATGGTTTCCCACCAGGCTACAAGATAATCTGGCTCTTAGGCATGGCTCCGTTTGCGGATCTTTACGCCGTCAAAGTCTTCGACTACACGGGTGGCGCTGTCGCGACATCTTACATCCTTGCCGGAATGGAATACGCTTTGAACTTGAAACTTGTGGAAGGATATGATGTTGACGTCATAAGCATGAGCATCGGCGGCGCAAACAATTACGACGGCAGAGACGTAGAAGACCAACTGGTTGACTATATAACATCCTACGGAATAACCGTGGTCGTCGCTGCTGGGAACGAAGGCCCCGCATCCATGACCGTGAGCAGCCCAGGTTCTGCAAATACAGCCATCACCGTAGGAGCAGCCGCGACGCCAGTTCAAACAAGGGTGTACTGGGATTACATGTATGAGATGCTTGGAATAGGCTACTACCTCTACACAAGCGAAACACCCCAAATTTACGCCTTCAGCAGCCGAGGACCAACATCTGATGGTCGCCTGAAACCAACCTTAGCAGCCACAGGCATCATGGTGATGTCTGCTTATCACGAAGCAGATTATCCTCAAGAAATAGCATGGGCATCGGGAACTTCGATGGCTACACCTGCAGTTTCGGGCGCTGTTGCTCTCTTGAATACTTATGCAGAATACTTCATTCCGGGAGCTACGCCAGAAGATTACAAACAAGCACTTCAAAACGGTGCTGTTTGGCTCGACGGCTATACCGAATATGATCAAGGCGCAGGTTTCCTAAACGCCTATAACTCTTTGGTGGCACTTGCAAACGATCCTTCAATAGGCGATGTAGCAACCCCTCTGCCCCGTTTCGCTTGGCTTGAGGACATAAGCAACATTCCCATCTGGAGCGTCGGCACTTACGAAACTGACATTGTTGATTTGGCGCCTGGCCACAAGAAAGACTTCGTCTTTAGAGTCACGCAGTTCACGGGCTCGATAGAACTGGAGATTACCAACGTAGAATTAGGCTTCGACTTGGGCTTGAACAGTTTTGAAGTCTACATCCAAAGCGCCAAAAGAACAACCTACGCCTACTTCATAGACAGCGCAAACGTTTGGGGAGACGCGTCATTCAAAATAACCGACTACGAAACCACATGGACAGGAGAAGTCACAGGAGTCGTCTATGACGAGTTCACACGCTTGGCACCGATAGAAGCAGGATACGTAAAGATAGTCATCGAAAACGACTGGACCAGCTTCGACAACATATCCGCGCACATAAAAATAAAAGCAAAACCAGAAACTTGCCAACCCGGATACTACAAGTACTTCATAAAAGCCGGAAGCCTCGCTGAAGGACAAAACACCGGTTGGATGTCAATCAAAATACCAAAGAACACCATAAAGGCAGAGATCACGTTGTATTGGCTTCGCGACTGGAGCGTCTACCCAACCTCGGATTTGGACATGATAATTTATTGGGACGAAGGCTACAACCTCTACGGCGCCACGTTAAACTCACCAGAGCGAGTAATACTCGAGACCCCAACACTACTGTACATACTGATAGATGGCTATTCCATATACGCGCGAAATGAGCCATACGTGCTAACAATAAAGTTTACTGTAAGCCCCAGCGGTAGCTGGCGTTAGACGTCGGCAACAAAGTTTCACTTCAATTCCCCTTTTTTCTCATTAAAAAGAATTTTAGCTCCACGGACAGTACGGTGTGGGGCATCCGCCCGCGTATTCCGAGTCGGCTTTGACTATTTTCGGCGCGGTTTTGTTCAGTTCCATCGTGCCAATGTACAAGACTTGTTCGCTCTTGCTTCCATAACGATACACGGTGATGCCTTTGCATTTTAGTTCGTAAGCCAGCCAGAAAATGTCTTCCACGTTTTTGATGGACGCGTTGTTAGGCAAGTTCACTGTTTTGGAAACTGCGTTGTCCGTGTATTTTTGGAAGACCGCCTGCATTCGAACATGCCATTCCGGGGCTATGTCGTGTGCAGTTACGAAAACTCGTTTCACGTCGTCTGGGATTTCCTGAAAATCCTTAATCGAGCCGTGCTGCGAGACCTTTTTCATCAGTTCCTCGCTGTAAAAGCCTCTTTCCTTGGCGGCTTTTTCGAAGTATTGGTTGACCTCTAACAGTTGTGTGCCTTCCATAACGTTGCGAATGAAAGCGATGGCGAATAGAGGTTCGATGCCGCTGCTACATCCAGCGATGACGCTTATCGTGCCCGTGGGTGCGACTGTGGTCACGGTGGCGTTACGCATGGCTTTGTAGCCTTTTTGTTCCCAGACGCTTCCTTTGAAATTCGGGAAAGAGCCACGTTCTTCTGCAATGGTGATGGAGGCTTTGTGGCCCTCTTGTTCAACGAACTGCATAATCTCCTCGCCAACCGCCAACGCTCCCTCGGAATCATAAGGAATTCCAAGTTGCAGTAACAGGTCGGCGAAGCCCATGACGCCGAGCCCGATTTTCCTGTTCGCATGCGTGAGTTTTTTGATTTGTGGAAGCGGGTATTTGTTTGCGTCTATGGTGTTATCGAGAAAATGCACAGCCAAACGTATGGTTCTACGCAGTTTTTCCCAGTCGATTTGGTTGTCTTTCACCATCTTCGCCAGGTTAATCGAGCCTAAATTGCAAGATTCATAAGGCAAAAGTGGTTGTTCCCCGCACGGGTTAGTCGCCTCGATTTTGCCCACGTGAGGCGTCGGGTTGTGCCTGTTCACCTCGTCGATGAAAATCATTCCTGGATCGCCGGTTTTCCAAGCCATTTCCACGATGAGGTTCCAAACTCCTCTTGCCTTGACCTCGTTTACGACTTTTTTTGTGCGGGGGTTCACGAGTTTCAGTGTGCCGTCGTTTTTCACTGCGTTGATAAACTCGTCTGTGACGGCGACGGAAATGTTGAAGTTGGTCAAGAAACCCTCGTGCAGTTTGGCTTTAATAAAATCAATGACGTCGGGATGCGTGATGTGAAGTATACCCATGTTAGCGCCTCGGCGTTTTCCTCCCTGTTTTATGACATCCGTAGAAACGTCGAAAACCCGCATAAAAGAAATCGGCCCAGACGCCATACCCTCTGTGGTTTTCACTATGTCGCCTCGCGGGCGCAGATGAGAAAAAGAGAAACCCGTGCCGCCGCCGGACTTGTGAATCAAAGCCATGTTTTTCACTGCGTTGAAGATGCCTGGAATGCTGTCCTCGACGGGTAGTACGAAGCAGGCGGAAAGTTGCCCGATGTCTGTGCCTGCGTTCATAAGCGTGGGTGTGTTGGGCAAAAATTCCAAGTTAAACATTAGCCGATAAAATTGTTCCTCGGTGTCAGCGACTTCCGCGTCACTCACGCCATATTTTCGGTCAACCGCTGCCACGGCTTTCGCGACACGACGAAACAATTGCGCCGGGGTTTCTATTATTTCGCCCTTCAAATTCTTCAGCAAATAGCGTCTTTCGAGAACCTTTACCGCGTTGATTGAGAGTTTCGGTTCTTCCAATCTTGCTCCCCGCTTGGGAAACACATATTTTTGTTTCTATTAATAAAATCATACCATTTAAAGGTGCAGGCAACATGGAAAATCCAGCGTTGAAGTTTGTTTTCGAGCGGCGGAGCATACGCAGATTCAAACAGAAAACAGTTCCCCGAAGATTGATAAATAGAATTGTAGATGCTGGTCAACGAGCACCGACGGCTTGTGGGATGCAAGGCTACAGTCTCATCCTCGTCACTGACCGAAAACTTCGAGAAGAAGTCTACAAAGCCATCGGAAAACAGAAGTGCATGGAAGAAGCCCCAACATGGATTCTCGTCTGCGCAGACATGGCGCGGCAACTGAGGCTTTTCGAAACCCTAGGCGTTAAGACTAAGATAGAACCATTAAGCAAGTTTATTCCCGCCGTGGTTGATGCGGCTCTGGTGGCTGAAAACATGGTCATCGCTGCTGAAATGTTTGGGTTGGGCTCCGTGTTTATTGGGTCGGTGTGGGCCGAGATGAAAAGGGTTGCAGATGTTTTTGGGCTTCCTAAAAACGTGTGCCCAATAGTGCTCGTGTGTATTGGCTATCCGGATGAGTCGCCGCCGACCCGTCCACGTTGGCCTCGAGAAGCGGTGCTGCATGAAAACAAGTACAAGATGCCGTCGAAAACGTTGATGAAAGATTACTATGAAAAAGCAAACGAGCAACTTGTTAAAATGAGGTATTTTCCGAAGAGTGTCCATAATTGGGCGGAACATTGGCAGAGAAAGTTTCCGCCGAAAGAAATGAAAGTATGGGAAGCGCAACTGAGAAAGGATTTGAAGGCTTTAGGATTTCTGCCCTAGTCTTCTTTTTCTAAACCGACTTTTTCTAGTTGTTTCAATACGTAGTCGCGAATTTCTTTAGGTTTAGGCAATTTTGCCACGATTTTCCCGTTTTTAATCAGTGGTTGCAGCATGGGAGCAGTTTTGCCGCCGCATTTTGGACATTTTGGCTGAGGTTGCGTGTAGGGCTGTAAAATGTCTACCATACACTCGTAGCATCTCCAGACTTGTTTTTTGCCGCCAATTTTTCCCCTTTTGGCGCACGGTTTGCCTTGTTTTTCGATTATGTCCATGGCGAAGTCTACGGTGGGTGCGTTGCTGATGCAGGTGCCTACTCCGAACCCATCTGCGCCTGCTTCGCTTAGTGTTTTAACGGATTTCTCGTTTAATCCGCCTGAGACGAAAATTTTAACGTGGTTGTAGCCTCTAAGGTTAAGTTCCCAGCGGACTTCTTTCACAATCTCTGCAAAGTTGCCCTTCCTTGAACCAGGAGTGTCAAGTCTCACGCCAGCTAAACGTTTTCCAAGAGCCTCCGCAGCCATAATTGCCTCAATCTTTTCGTCAAAATAAGTGTCAACCAGAGCCACGCGGGGAGCATCTTTTTCGATGATTTCGTCGAAGGCTTTCCATGCTTTAACTTGGTCGCCGAGCATGATTATTAAGGCATGAGGCATCGTGCCCGTGGGTTTTGTGCCTATTATCTTAGCGCCACTAAGGCTGGAGACAGCGTCGAACCCTCCAATATACGCTGCACGGTCAAGCATGGGCGAAATAGCTGGGTGCATCCTGCGAATTCCAAACGAAAGAAGCGTCTTGTTGCCGGCGACTTTTCTAATCCTTGCCGCTTGAGTTGCCGCTCCAGAGGCTTGGCAAATAAGCCCCAGCATAGGCGTTTCGTAGATGCAGAATCGGCCATATTGACCCTCTATGAACATGGCTGGAACACGAAAGCCATAGTAATCTTCCGGGGCGAAAATCGTGCCTTCTGACATCGAGTATATGTTGACTGGTATGCCTTCAAAGAGCCTTGCTTCTTCTTCAATTCCGCATAGAACCGCCCATGGCCAGTTTTCGGGGAGCCCGCTTGTTGTCACGTCTGCAACTACAGAGACGCTGCCGAGTTTTTTGGCTTTAAGGATTTTTTCCGTACGGACGAAGTAGATGTCGGTTGTTTCGCCGCGTTTTATCTCTGCGTCCGAGGCTATATGAAACGTTGACATGATTCCTACTCTTATGCAGCGAGTTCTTTTAACAATTTTTCTATCGTGGTGATTTTCGCGTTGTAGACTTTTTTCATGTATTCGAGGCTTGTCTTTTGGGCTTCTGGAGAAACCGTTTCCACACCATCTTTGGGTATTACAATATGATATCCTCGGAAAAACGCATCGCCAGCCGTGTGCTGCACGCAAATGTCCGTCACCAAGCCGACAATCACCACTTGATCTATCTGTAACTCTCGAAGAAGTGTGTCCAAGTCTGTGCCGAAGAAACTACTATAACGGCGCTTGTGAATGACAAAATCAGTTTTTTTCGGCTTGAGTTCGTCAACCACTTCAGCGCCCCTTGTTCCCTTCACTGCATGAGGAGGCCAAACTTCAAATTCATCGTCAAGTTCTGGCAAATGAGTATCACAAGTGTAAATCACTGGAATTTTTTTTGTCCGCGCAAAATCCAGCAACCGTTTGACGTTGGGGATAATTTTTTCTGCGCGCTTGTTTCCCAGAACGCCAGTAACGAAATCGTTTATTATGTCGACCACGATAATTGCGGTTTTCATACAGTCTTATCACCAATTTTCTCTATGGCTGTTCTGATTATTTTAAGAAATCGATTAGGCCACTATCACCAAACGCAGAACAGTCATGAATCCCACCTCGACGACTGCCGCGACAAAAAACAATCCATAAATCAAAATTAAATCATTAGTTTGCATGGTACGTTTGAAGGTTTTTTGTAGAGTTTGAAAAATGGCGTAGGCTTCGATAATTCCGTTGGGCAGACTCATTAACACAACAAACACTAGAGTGTCCACTCTGACTTCGTCATAAATCAACATACTTGCCCTAAAAATACTCACAAAAATAATCACCAGCGTAAACACGAGCGCAAAAACACGAGGATGCTCAAGCACCACATATTCATATTTGCGTTTTGGAAAGAAGTTCAAAACTAACCCCACGTAGAACGTCATGCTTAGAAGAATAAGCGAAATCACCAGCACATTATGAACAAAGACAACTCCAACCGCGAGTGGAGGGTTAGAAAAAAAGTTACCCGCATAACTAAAGAAAGCCGTGTTTTCCACAAAAGCAAGCCCCAAAAACCCCAAGACCAACAGACCCAGCAAAGCCGTTCTCGCCCTGTCGTTCAAAAACTTTTCACCAACACAATGCAACCATAGTATGCCAAGTTAGCATAAAAAAATTGCTCGACAACCAGAAGGATTTAGCCGTTTTTTTGATGCGTTTCTTGAGGCATAAACCAACACAACACCTTACACAACGTCGCATATCCGTAAGGAGCCTAGCGCCTTCACGTGAAGCATTTTTCCGATAACTTTATGAACACTTACCCGAATTTTGAATGGGTCAAGAAAACTGAACCTTGTTTATACCAAAAAATAAAGGTCATAAACCGTGAAAGGAGAAAAACATATGCAACTTCGTCATCCAGCAATAATTGGAGCCGGCCGAACCCAATTCGGAGAACATTACGAAAGAGAACCAGAGGCGCTTATCGAAGAGGCAGGACTTAAAGCCTTTGACGCTGCAGGCATAGAACGACGCGACTTGGACGCTTGCTTCTTAGCCGACTATTTCTTACCGTTCACCAACAAAATCGGGCTTGAAGAAGGCTTCTTCTCAGAACTTCTGGAACTTCATGTTCCCATGGAAATCACACGTTCCTTCAGTTCCGCACTGTTAAGCGCCACCAACGCGATACAATCAGGTCGTTATCAACTTGTGCTTGTCGGAGGCATGGAAAAAATGACAGACAGGTGGGACAAAATCCGCGACGACCTCATGCTCTTGGAAGATCCCTTAAGCTATTATGCTGGCTGCACACCCGAAGCAAACCACGAACTCATGGTAAGAGCGTACATTAAAAAATACGGGATTAAAGATGAGGACTTGACAAAATTCAACACAGCCCTTGCGCAGATTCCTGTGAAAAATCATAAACACGCCATAAAAAACGAATACGCCCAGTACCGCCGAGAGATCACGGTTGAACAAGTTTTGAAGGAAAGAGCACAAGCACGAAAGCCTTTAGGGTTGTATGATTACGCACCGATTTCAGACGGTGCAGCGGCTTTGATTCTGGCGAGCCCAGAGGCAGCAAAAACATACACTGATATGCCTATTTACATTCTCGGCTCGGCTTCAGCGACGGATTATGTCACTTTCCCCGCTAGAGAAAACCGCACCAGTTTTATCGCGACTTCGCTTGCTATGCAAAATGCGTTAAAAATGGCAAACGTTCAGTTAAGCAACATTCAAATCGTCGAATTGTACGACCAGTCCAGCATGTTGGAGTTGGTGGCACTGGAGGATTTAGGCTTCTGCAAACCTGGAACGGCTTGGATAAACATTTACGATAGTTGCTTGGATTATAAAGGCTGCTACATGGTTAACGGCAAGGAACTTTTTGTTAATTTGAACGGCGGTTTGAAGGCTGACGGTAACCCTTTAGGTGCGACTGGAGGAGCACAAGTTTTCGAGATTGTTAAGCAGTTAAGCGGCGACGCAGGAGAACGGCAAGTAAGCGTCGAGGGAGGGCTCCAGTACGGTTGCTCATTGGAGCTGGAAGGCTTTGGAACAAAATCGTACGTCTACATTTTCGGGAGGGATTAGTAAATGAGCAGTGAACCCATAGAGAGACGAGTCTCCTACATCTGTGACAGACTACGCGGCTCACGTTGCAGTGTTTGTGGCAAAGAATACTTCAGAAAGAAAGACTATTGCGGTAACTGTGGAAGAAGAAGTTTCGGCTTGATGCAGGACATCGACTTTTTCTTTGAAAAGGGCGAGTTAGAAGTTTGCACTCTTGTTAATGAACCTACAAACAAGTTCACGAAACTGGGCACTTTTGTCTACGGCATCGTTTCCTTCCATAACGGCAAGGTTCGCGTGCCGGGCAGATTGACTGACCGTTTGATACGGGAAGGTGAACAAATCGACCTTTCAAAATTCGAAGGCCGCACGGTTGTTCCCCGTTTTAGGCGAAGACACGCTGTGGATACGAGTGAAATCATTCCGACAATCTCGCTGGCCTTCACTTTCACAGACGAATACTATCCACATCAAAAATATACCATAACAGAACCAAAAAAGGAATATGAAAAACCAGGAATCGTAGGCTACGGAGCCTACACGTCACGTTTTCGGTACAAAGAACCCAACATGGAGCGAGCCGTGCCGTTCTTAGATGAAGACTCCATAACAGCAGCAGTCGAAGCGGGAAAGATGGCACTCATTCAATCAGGAATTGACCATTCGCGTGTAAGCAAAGTTTACGTGGGTTCCGAGTCAAATCCCTACGCCGTCAAGCCTATAGCCTCAAAAGTCTCGCAAGTGCTTAAGCTTGGTCAAGAAGACAAAACCGACGGCGTGCAATGCGTCGACGCTATCGACACAGAATTTGCCTGCAAAGCCGCCACAAGCGTGTTCAAAGACGCCGCCTCTCTGGTCTATTATCCAGAGAATAAGGACGCCTATGCAATGGTAATAGGCACGGATAACTCTCAAGCCGCGCCCCGCGGCGAACCAGGTGGCGAACTCGACTTCTTTGTTGGTTATGGCGCCTGCTGCTTCTTGTTTGGCATGCATGACGTAATCGCAGAGATTGAAGGCTGGTACTCCTGCACGTCTGACACGCCTGACTTTTGGAGGAGAGACCGAGAACCCTACCCGAGTCATGGAGGCCGCTTCACGGGCGACCCTGCCTACTTCAAGCACGTCGCAAAAGCAGCGACAAAACTCATGGAAAAAATGAGACTAAAACCAAGCGACATAAATTATTTCGTTTCACATCAACCCAACATCAATTTCCCAACAAAAGTAGCCAAACAACTAGGCTTCAAAGAAGACCAGTACCTTCCAGGCTTGCAGGTAGCAAAATTCGGCAACACGTATTCCGGCGCTTCACCCTTCGGACTTGCGGCAACCTTGGACATAGCCAAGCCAAACGAGAGAATAGTCGTCGCTAGTTACGGCTCGGGCGCAGGAAGCGACGCCTACTCATTCATCGCAACCAACCAATTACCAGAGAAAAGGGAGAGACAAAAGTTTACGATTCGTTATCAAGCAGAAAACCCGTTCCTCGAATACGTCGACTACAACACGTATAGAAAACTGAAAACGGGACTATAATCACACAAAATTTGCAACACTCATGGATGACGCCTAATCAATCATCCCAATCATACACAAAACTTTGTTTTTGTTTAAGCCCTAGTTGCATTTGTACAGGTAGGCAAGGGTTTTGCGACCACGTTTAACTGTCCGTTTCTTCCTAGTTTCAACTGGTTTTCACCTCGAAACCTAACCACGCTTGCGCCTCTGATCTCGATAACCGAATCCACCGAAACCTCGTCGATCTTCTCGTTCCACAAACACAGTTTAATCGTACCTGTTTCGTCAGCAATCAGCGCAGCCGACACGCGGGCATATCCGCCGAACCGAGTAAAGACGAAGGTAGATTTTGGAACGTTGAGGACACGCGCTGTAACGTTGACCTGCTTCATCCCGCACCGTAAATCCCCTACATGCTTGGGACCGTCTGGAATGGCACGTTTTGCAAAATGTCTAAACAAACGACCTTCAGTTGGCACCCTAATCTGGTCAGGCTGATCCAAATAATACTTAGAAACCGGAAACTGCGCAACCACTTGATAACCGGTTGTTATTAGAAAAACGTCATACTCCGCTGTTCTACGTCGGCACTGTATCGAAAGTTTTCCACAAGTAACTTCAGAATTCTGCCGTGCCAAAACCAACCCTTTCAGTAGACCATCAAAACTCACTTCATATTTGGCTGAAAGAAAAAAGAGATATTCGCCCGTTGATATCTTGTTCTGCTTCATACAACCAATCTCTATATGTTTCTACTCTCAACAACTGAGCTCTGTTCTCAAAGCAACAAATCGATTTCTCTTGCAAACATCACCGTTCTTTTCCGATTTATCGATCACATACTGCACCCAGTTTTCAAGCTCGATAGAATAGTAATCGATCAAACTAGTCGGACGCATGTTTGGCATGCGTGACGCATAATGTTTTGAACTTGATTGTCGCGATGGTTTCTTGTCTGTTTTCATACTCATGTCTGTTCACCTTCACTTTAAATTTTTAAGTATCCTTTGCTTCGCAGCCATTCAGTTTGATTTTTTCTGTAACGCCAGTAAATGTCGCCTCGCGTGTCAGATTGAAAATCCCACGGAGAAACAAGAACGATGTCGCCCAAACGAATCCAGACTCTTCTCTTCAACTTTCCCCTAACACGACACAAACGGTCATGACCGTCTTGGCATTTGACCATAATTCGGTCAAACCCTAGAAGTTTTATAGCGACACCTAATACATCATTTGCAACCGGAAGTTTCACATCGCTTAAATCGTCTTCATTCAATACTTTTCTTTTGCCCAACTTTTTCACTCCCCTTTAAAATAGACACCGCCACACGTTGGAGCCCTGCGGAAGCACATTAGTAATATAGATTAACCTACATGCCCCCTCGTTTTTTGGTGTCCACGAACGTTTTTCTTCTGGTCTTCTTTCTAAGCGCACAATGAACCCGCGTGAACGACTTGCATTTTCTACAGTTAGTTACCATACCTACTCTCAAACTACACAACAATGATTCCTTCCTTAATATAGTTCGAAAAGATTCAATTATTCCAAAGGCAAAGCCAAAGGATAAAAGAAAGCCTTTCACACATACATGCACTTGCGCTCTTATAAAGGCATAGGTCACCAAACATCTAAAATCAACACTCACAACGCCAAAACCATTCCGAAAAAGAGAACCACAAGTCGACTCGTCATATTTGCGGTATATTTGGATCCTAATAGGATCATATATGGAAGAGGGGGGAGAGAAGCGCGACACGCACAGAAAATCAGAAAAAAGCACAATATTAACTAATCAAGTTTCGCCCACTGATAAACCTCAAGGATTGCTCCAGCAGCAAGACATAAAATAGCACCGATAATCAGCAACAACCCAGGAATGAGCTGTTGGGCCATCAACATAGGCATCGCTAACCCCAGTATGAGAAAAACAAAACCGACGCCCATACAAACCCCATCCACAAGTGCCGAAAACCTGTGTTTCTTGATAAACTCCACTATTTTAGCATCTGGATCCACTGGCGAATTGATTGCTTGGGTAATTAGTTCAGCGTCTGCAAGTGTTTCTTGCTCCAAATTCCATCACCAATTCACAACAATAATTTCACCAGATATATGTGATTTGCTAACTGAAAATACAGATTTTGAATTTCATGATTTTTCGATAAAGATATAAACTTCGCAAATCTTTAAACCCCTCTCAAACCGAAGGCACACTTCATGAATCTAACCGAAAAAATAGAACAACTAAAAAAAGAAAAGAAAGCCGTAATCCTAGCCCACAATTACCAGAGACCCGAAATCCAAGACATCGCCGACTATACAGGCGACAGCATAGAACTAAGCCGACAAGCAGCAGAAGAAAAAAACGCCAAAATCCTCGTATTTTCTGCAGTAGATTTCATGGCTGAATCAGCCGCCATCCTAAACCCCGAAAAAACAGTACTCTTGCCAAGCAGCGGCGCCAGATGCCCAATGGCACAAATGCTTCCATTGACGCAAGTCAAAATGTGGAAGAAAAAATACCCAAAAATTCCCCTCGTGCTCTACGTCAACACTCTCGCCGAAGCCAAAACAGAATGCGAAGTATGCTGCACATCCGCAAACGCAGTGGAAGTCATAAAAGCCATTGATGCCGATACCCTCCTTTTCGGACCCGACACCAACTTAGCATGGTACGTCCAACAAAAAACTGGAAAAAAAATAATTCCCATACCTCCCGGCGGATTCTGCCCAACGCATTTACTTTTCATGAAAGAGGACGCACTTTTGCGTAAACAAGAACACTCGAACGCCGTAATAATGGTGCATCCAGAATGCAGCCCAGACGTACAAGAAATCGCAGACTTCATCGGAAGCACTTCACAAATGTGCAAATACGCCAAAAACTCCTCTTCACAAAGGTTTGTTGTCGCCACCGAAACAGGGCTACTACACCGTCTTAAAAAGGAAAACCCAAACAAGGAATTCTACTCAGCATACGAGGGCGGTGTTTGCCCAAACATGAAACTAAACACTCTGGAAAGAATCTACCTCGCCCTAAAAACCGAACAAACACGAATAACAGTACCCGCAGCCGTGGCAAAAAAAGCTAAAGATGCCTTAGAAAAAATGTATAAACTCACTTCTTAAACAGATTATAAGGAAAAACTTTGAGCAACACCGCAAAAATAGTTCACATCAAAACATGGAATGAATTCCTACATCTAGCCAACAATCTAAAACCCGCCAGCATCGCGTATACTATCCAAAGAGCCCCCCTCTGCAAACCGCCCATAGGATTGAGGCTCATTTTTGCATCAAAAAATACCCAATATGTTTTCTTGGACTTTGCTAAAGGCGACGCGTTAAGACGCACAAAAATCCCAGTGCAGAGAAACAAAGCAGGCGAAGCTTTCATAGATGAAGAAACAATCAGAAATTTCCTCCATGACCAGCTTAGAAGAAAAGACCTAAATGTTTACTCGTTAGAAGTTTTAGGTTATTAACAAAGTCAAGGCATCCAAAAAACATTGACGGAATGTTGTTCAAAGTTCCAAAAAAACTTTTTATCATGCATAACACTTTTTTCTTAATAACGAGGCCATAAATGTACGATTTGGATATTGCAAAATACGAATTACTAAAGAAAGACCTTAACTTGGTTATCGTTAAGAAGGGCGTGGCTATTTTTGAAACAAAATCACCCGGTATAGGCGGCATCCTGGAAGCAATTGAAAAGTTTGACAAAGAGGGCTTAAGCGGCTCTTTTGTTGCTGACAGGGTTGTTGGTCGTGCAGCGGCGCTGCTTTGTGTATATTGTGAAGTGAGCGCTGTTTATGCGGTTGTCCTTAGCCGAGGCGGAAAAGACGTGTTGGAAAATAATGGCGTGGCTTTTGAGTTTGAAGACCTTGTGCCTAATGTTTTAAACAAGCAAAAAACCGACGTGTGCCCTTTTGAAAAGGCAGTAGCAAACATATCCAAACCAGAAAAGGCTTATGAAAAACTCAAATCTTGCGTTAGGGAAAAGATACAAGCAGAAAAAGCCCATTATTCTTTCAAGAAAAACATTAGCCCCAACCCCGCCAAGAGCAAAACGAATTGAAGAGCAGAATTTACAAATCCTCTTTCTTTATGAAGTTCCGGAATCAAATCAGTAGTAGCAATGTAAATAAAACCACCCGCAGCAAAGGCTAAAAGGTACGCTGTATTTGGAATGTACGGAAAGAAAAAATACGTAATCAATGCGCCGAGTAGAGCAACAAGAGCGCTTAAGAAATTGTAAAACAATGCTTTCTTTTTCGTGAACCCACCGAAAACAAGTAACCCAAAGTCACCGATTTCCTGCGGAATTTCATGCGATATGACGAGAAGCGTGGTGATGAACCCCAAGGAGAAGTTAGGACTCGGTGGAGCAAGGAAACCCGCTGCGATTATTAGACCATCAATAAAATTATGAATGCCATCACCAACAAGATTAAGATATGCAAAAGGATGAATAGGGCATTCTCTTTCGTGGCAGTGTCTCCATAGAAATTTCTCAAGCAGGAAGAACACAACTATCCCAGAAACCAAGACTAATAATACGTTCTCTTCTACGGGGCTTAGTGACTCCGGAATTAAATGAAAAAAGGCACCGCCAAGCAATGTACCAGAAGCAAAACTTACCAATATTAACATCAACTTCTTGAAAAACTTTTCATTCAAAGCGAGAAAGAAAACCCCAACGAATGAGACTAAACTTACAAGAAACGTGGAAACCAAAATCCAGAGCAAAATTTCCATGTGTGCTCACGGCTTTATAGTTGAGGCGGGCATGCCATAATAAGCTTTATGTTATGCAACTATTTCTTTTGAAAGCATTTCTCGTTGGTTGTTTGTTCGGGCAACATTTTTTTGTGAAACCCTTCTCTAAGCGCTGACCGCACGATATCCCGGATGCATTCCCCCCTGCTGGAGTAAACGCCCGCATTTATGAGTTGATCAATTATTTCTACGCATCTTTTAGGCAAACGAATGGTAAACGCGATGCTTTTCTCATTTTTTTGCGAACTCAAACCGAACCACTTTGAAACTAAAATGTGTCAGAACAGTTATAAATCTTCGCTCAACGATTGGTTTTGGTGAATTATTGAATAAAAAAACCTCGCAACAATCACTGGCGCACGTTTTGAAAGTCCTTAGAGAGTTTAAAGGAATTCAACGTAAATCCGTCCTTCACGAAGTTTTTCCTATTCTAGGAGAAAATTCCTTCGACGATGCCGGATTACTCGAAGTAAAGAACGCACGCATCGTTGTTTCAACCGACGGGATAGTGGAAGAACTCGTTAATGACGACCCATGGCTTGCAGGTTTCTACTCTGTTGTAGTGAACGTCAACGACGTGGTTGCCAAAGGTGCGCACCCCTTAGGGTACGCTTGTGTAATTTCTTCAAATTCTATAGACACGCTTAAAAAAATGACAAGGGGAATCAAGCACGGCTTGGACAAATACCGCCTACAATTCTTAAAGGGGCACACTCATCCAGACACATCATTCAACAGCATAGAAGCCTCAGTTATTGGCATAGCAGAAAAAAGTTTTCTCCCAAGCAACACTGCTAAACCAAGCGATGACCTTGTGCTTGCAATAGATCTGAATGGCGAACGCGGCTTAAAAGGGTGGGTCAAAATTTTTGACTCTGCAAGGTCAAAATCAAGCGAAGAACTTTTGGAACGCTTGAATGCCGTGGTTGGTATCGCTGAAAAAGGGTTTGCGAATGCTTCTAGGGACATCAGCGGCCCGGGGATAATTGGTACGGTCGCCATGCTTTGTGAATCGAGCAAAGTTGGTGCGACAATAGATTTGGGAAACATATCCGTGCCAAGAAATGTTACCCTCGAGGATTGGCTAACCACTTATCCGTCGCTTGGTTTCGTTTTCGCCACAGACAAAGCAGAGAAATGCAGAGCCTTTCTTGAGGGATACGGGTTCACAGTTGACTTAATAGGGAAGATCATAAAGGAACCCAAGATTTACATTTTCCATCATTGTTCTACTGAGATTTTCATGGATTTGAATAAACACTCTATCTTCGGCAATAAAACTTCTCAAGGAACCACGTGAGCACTTATGAAAACATTACTACAGATAAAAGTGGAAGAATTGACAGAAGCCGATGCTCCAGAGATTGCGCTTCTGCTGCGTAAGGTTTGGCTTGAAAATGCCCAAGAATACCCAGAGAAATGGAGAAAATCGAGAGCGTTAAGCCAAGTTCAAATTTTGGAGGAGATGGGAAAGGGCTACCGTTTCTTCGGGATAAGAATAAGATGCAAACTCGTGGGCGTTTACAAAGCCCTAATCACGAGTAAAGGCTTGTTTGGAGAACATCAATCAGTGCATCCGGATTTTCGAAAGAGGGGATTGGCAACGGCAATGTACAAGCACTTCATCAATTATGCAAGAACACACAAAATCGAAAAAGTCTACGTAAACATCCTATTAAACCACACAGCAAGCAGAAAAATCGTGGAAAAAATGGGGTTCCACAAAACAGGAAATCCCTATGGACAAAGCAAAGGAATGCTAGTGCAAACGTATGAAAAGCAAGTTTAACCCTGTAAGAACCAAGATTGAACTTCTCTGCTACGGCGCTCGGGTGGCGCACCTTTTGGATAAAGGCCGCAAAACGGGCGCGGGTCCTGCTGGCGGAAGATTTTTTCTTCTAGAAGATGGAACATGCGTCGAAATACCTCTCCAAGGTAATTTTGTCGAAAAATCACCATTCACGCTTGTTAGAAAGGGAAACGATTGGGCAATACGGAAAAATAATAAGCGTTTTGTGAATGCCAAAATTGTTCCAAACCCATGTTTCTATGAAAAACAAACCTCCAAAGGCACACCTATGCGGAAGCTCGCTATTTTACATGGAAAAGATTGTTTGGCTTCAACGGTGTATTCAAAGTGCGTGTATTGGATTGGCTCAAAACAGTGCAAGTTTTGCGGAATCGGCTTGGAAAAACCTGGACGTTTAGACATTAAGAACCCTCAAGAATTGAGCGAAGTGGCAGAAGAAGCGTTCAGAGAAGGCATAGCAAAACATGTAACATTAACAACCGGCACTCCCTCTTCGCCGGATAAAGGAGCAGTTTTATTGGCGGAAGCAACGAAAGCCATAAAAAAACAGGTAGCCTTGCCAGTGCATGTTCAACTTGAACCGCCTGATGACAAGGTTTTTCTAGATGAATTATATGCTACAGGCGTTGATACGGTAGGTGTTCACGCGGAATGTTTTGATGGCAAGGTTCGTTCACACGTTTGTCCCATGAAGAAAAATTTGGGCGTTTACTTTGAGGCGTGGAAGTATTGTGTTGAACTTTTTGGCGATGCACAAGTTAGTTCTTTTGTAATAGTTGGTTTGGGTGAATCCGATGAGAGCATCTTAAAAGGGGCTGAGAAATTAGCAGGATTGGGCGTGGTACCTTTTTTGTTGCCGTTACATCCAATCGCTGGTTCTGCTCTCGAATATGCACGGCCGCCGAGCCCTAAAAGAATGCTGAAGCTTTATGAGGGAGTATGTGAGATTCTTCGGAAATACGGGTTAAACCCGTTGAAGAATAAGGCTGGATGCGTTAAGTGTTGCGCATGTTCAGCGTTGAACGAGGCTTTTCTGTATGGGTTTAAATAACCGTGTATTTTCTTACTTAGGCCAAAGGAAGAATGAGTTATGGAAGAGAATTTAATTCGTTCGATATTAGAGCAGTGCAAGACGGTTGCCATTGTGGGGCTGTCAAAGGATTCTCAGAAGGATAGCTACCGTGTTGCGGAGTATTTGAAAAGTCAGGGGTACCGCGTGGTTCCTGTTAATCCTTTCGCTGACGAGATTCTGGGAGAAAAATGTTTCAAGTCTTTGCTTGATATGCCTGAAGACGTGCAGAAGACGATTGAGGTTGTGGATATTTTTAGGCCTCCTGAAGATGTGCCGCCTATTGTGGAGCAAGCGATTGAGTTGAAGAAACGTTTTAACACGTTAGAGGCAGTTTGGATGCAGTTGGGAATAACGAACGAAGCCTCAGCAGCTAAGGCGAGGAAGGCAGGGTTGAAGGTAATTATGAATGCGTGCATGATGATGCAGCACAAGAATCTTAAAGCAAGAGCAAAAGAAACAAAAGACGAAGAACTCGAAACAATTCGGTCAAGGAAAATGCAGGAGATGATGACAAAGGTAATGAAGGAAACTAAAAAAGATGCGCCTGTTGTTGTTGAAGATTCGACTTTTGAGGAATTCGTGAAGCAGTATCCTTTGGTCGTGGTTGATTTTTGGGCCGCTTGGTGTGACCCTTGTAGAATGATTGCGCCGGTGGTGGAGGAGCTTGCGAAGGAGTACGGGGGAAGAGTGGTTTTTGGGAAACTGAATGTGGACGAAAATCCTGATACACCTGCACAGTTTGGGGTTGTGGGAATACCGACGCTTGTTGTTTTGAAGGGTGGGGTAGAGGTTGATAGGATTGTGGGTGCTGTGCCGAAGGATGCTATTAAGGCGAAACTTGCACGGCACCTTTAACACAGCAATTCTTTAATACATGGTTTGTATTGCCTTTGCTTACTGTAGGGTGTGTGTGTTGGTTGGAGATTGCTGAGAAACGCGTGGTTGGTTCGCTTCTGCTTTTGCTGGGTTTGAGTTTTTTCGTTGTTGGGTGGTATAGTGGCCAGTTGGGGCTGATTGCTGACTTTGTAAGGCGTGTCTTCGGGCCGGCTGTCGCAGGCATGCCCTAGAGCGTTTTTCTGATTTTCTGTGCGTGTCGCGTTTCTCTCCCCCCTCTTCCATATATGATCCTATTAGGATCCAAATATACCGCAAATATGAACAGAGAACCCGTGGTTCACTTTGAGCGTTGGGGCTGGTTAGAGTGGATTTTGGGTGCTTAATTTTTTTGCTTTGATGGTAAGTTTTACTGGTGGTCGGGTTGGAAGTTAGGGGTGTGATTGTGGGGAGTGTTTTGTGTTTTGTAGGGGTGGTTCTTTTTGTTTATGGAATGATGGATATTACTTTTCTGAATGCGGTTTCTAACATGTTTCTCGTGGTGATGGGCTTGTTTTTGTGTTGGCTGGGTTGCTCGTATTGGTTGTGAATTTTTTCGGTAGAGGGTCTATTTTTACTCAGGTTTTGTTTTGAATGGTTTGGTTTTGCCGCCTTTGGTTTGGATTATATCGTTTATTTGAATCAGTGCTCTCGTGACATGGTTTCGTGCGGTTGCTGGGTTTTTCGCTGTAGTGGATATGTGTAGTTCTATGTGGGGGGTTTTTTCTGCGCCTCTGGGATGAGATTTGATGTAAACATATGGGTTGTCGTGCATAACTTTGTCGATGATCGGTGCTAATTCGGACTCCATGATTCCCGATACGCCGAGACTGGTTTCATAAAACGTAACATCGCCAGTTAACCTCTTCAGCATCGGCTCCAAAGACTCGTCAAATATTGCTTTCATCTCGGGTGGAACGCCGGGCAAAGCCACTATCTTCACGTTTTTGCATTCAATTATCATGCCAGGTGCTGTTCCTAAAGGATTGGGTAATGGGGCGGCGTTTTTTGGAAGGTTTGCCATTTTGACGCGGGCTGGGGTTAATTCGATTTTTTCGAGTCCGCGTTCTTTGGCGTAGTTTTGGTATTTTTCTTTAATCATGTGGAATGCCTTTGGGTTTGTTTCCAGCGTGGTGTCAAGCGCTTTTGCGATGCCTTCGAGGGTTTTGTCGTCGAATGTGGGTCCTAACCCACCGGTAGTTATGAGGATGTCTGGTTTGCGATTGATAATTTCTTTCACCACATTGCTTATTTCTTCTACGTCATCGGGGGCGACTGTTATGCGACGTACATTAAGCCCCATCACTGTGAGACGCTTGGCAAGCCACTGAGCGTTTGTGTTGAGAACCTTGCCTATGAGAAGCTCGTTGCCGACGCTTAGGATTTCAACGGTCACGGTCAATTTTTTGAAAACTCCTTTCATAGACTAGTTGAGGTGTTGTATTTAAAAATAAAGCAAGTCGCCTAAGGCTACGTTAACGCTTGCCGCGTCACAACAGGCTATTTTTTCTTGCCCAGCCACCACTTCAAGTATTCCCGTTGTTCCTTCTTCTTCTCGTCCTCTTCGGTTTCAAAGTTCGGGCGCAATTTTTCGCGAAGCTCAATCAGTTCCTGATGGGTGACTGAAAGCCCGCAGCTCTTGCAAACGTAGCATTTCGTAGTAGCCGTGTACTGCATTTCGCCTCCGCATTCTGGACAATAGGGCATATTGCTGTGTTCCTTCTTGAAGAGAATGCAAAGGCAAACCAGCAAAAAATACCTTTTGGTTTAAGCGTCAAATCGGCGTGTTAGAATTATTATTGCACGTATTACGTGATGAAGTTGGTGAGCCCTGTTTCTTTGGCAAGTTTGACTGCTTTCGCCATCTCTTCTTTCATCAGTCTTCGTTTTAGCTCTGGGATTTCGTAAGCCCGCCATTCCGGACGGTACTGGAACATAATGTTTGTGCGCGTGTTGGTTCCGAGATTTTTCGCTATCCATTCTAAAATCGGCCGTGTGCAACAGTCCAAATGCTCGGGCAACACAAGCACTCGGATAAGGAGTTCGCCGTATTTTTTGCCGTACAAGTGGTTTCTCGTGCAGGCTTCCCAGTAGTCGGGCGCGTCTGAAATCCGCTTGGCGCAGTCGTTGTTGCCGTACTTGAAGTCCAAAAGGTAAACATCCACGAAACCCGCAAGTAGCTTGGCAGTTTCTTCGCTATAATAGGAGTTGCTATTCCACACAACAGGCACGTTCACGTTCACATGCTTGAACGTTTCCAGCCACAAAGCCAACCAAGGCGTAGGTTCGCCGCCCACTAGGTTAATGTTCCGGCAGCCACTGTTCCGTAGATGTTCCGCCGCTGTTGCGAGTTGCTGGGGCGTGTAAACCTCGCCGTTCTCGAACCACTGAGAAATAGTCCAATTCTGACAATGCAAACACCGCATCGTGCAACCCATCGTGAAAATTGTGCCCGAAGGAACCAGTTCAGGCTCTTCGCCCATGTGCTGAAACATGCTCGAAACCAAAACCTCAATGCCGCATTTGCAGTAGCCCAACTTGTTTTTTGAACGGTCGGCGCCGCAACGGCGATTGCAAAAGTGGCAGTTTGTTAAAATGCGTCTCGCCAACTCGATCTTTAGATCCAAAAAAGACTGGTTTGGTGTTTCTTTGTTTTCGAGAGTTTCTTGTTTCAAGTCTGTTTTCTTCTCGAAAGACGCGTATTCTTCCGTAAGCTTCTCGTGGAGCCGCCACAGTTCTTTGTCTGAGTCTTCTTTATCGAAGTGGGCAGGTAGTCGTTTGGCGAGTATGAACTTGGCTGTTTTCTTGTCTTCCATGACGTCGAAGTATCTGGCTAAACTCTTGCGTGCCCGTTCATCCTCGAGCACCGCAACCGAGTCGGGTCGCCAAACAGTCCACATACCACGTCAAACACTGATAAAAGAAGACACGATGATTTATACGTTAACCACACAAAAAACGGCGAAAAAAGCCGTTACAAAACTGCGTAGGGATAAGAACGTCCCGCCGTGTGCAACTCGCCCTTAATCGGAATGTCCCGTCCACATGCTGGACAACGCATGTCCTTGGTTAAATTCCACTTCACGATTTCAAAGCTGAAACGTTTAATCAACAACTCGTTACAGTTTGGGCAGTAGGTGTTTTCGAACCTGTGCCCTGGCACGTTGCCGATGTAAACGTAGTTCATTTCCACCTCCTTCTTGACCACTACGTATGCTTCCTCCAACGCGCTTACGGTAGTGGTCGCATAACCCGTCATTTTATAGTCTGGATGAAAACGCAACAAATGAAACGGCGTATCCTCGCCCAATGCTTCTTTTATCCACGTTGCCAATTGCTTCAATCTTTCCAGAGAATCACCCGTTTTAGGCACAATGAGGTTGGTGATTTCAACGTGAATTCCTTGCCGTTTCATTTCTTTCAAGCATTCGAAAATCGGCTCAACCGACGGCACGCTGGAAAATTTCTTGTAAAAATCTGGGTCAGCCGCGCCTTTAAAGTCCACGGTCGCCGCGTCCAGTAAGGGGGCTATTGTTTTGACGGCGTCGGGCGTCATGTAGCCGTTCGTGACAAACGTGTTGAAGTAGCCTACCTGCTTCGCCAAACTCGCCGTGTCGTAAGCGTACTCCATAAAAATCGTCGGTTCCGTATAAGTGTAACTGATACCTTGGCATTCGTTCTCCCGCGTCGCCTTCACGACCTCTGCAGGTGGAAAAACTTGTCCTTCTACCTCTTTGCTTTGACTTATCATCCAATTGTCGCAAAATTGACAACGAAAATTACAGCCCATCGTCGCGATTGACATGACGATGGCGCCCGGGTGAAAATGGAATAAGGGTTTTTTGGCAATCGGGTCGACGCAAGCAGAACAAGCCTTGGCATAGTTGAGTGAATAAAGCGTTCCGCCTTGATTCTTTCTTACGAGGCAAAAACCGACTCCGCCGTCGTTGATGTGACAGTGCCTGGCGCAGAGGAAACAGTGAACCTTATTCTCGGACAACTTTTCATACAACATCGCTTCATGCAAACCAGCAGACAACGTTGACTCCTCTGCTTTTGTATTGAGCATGGTGGATTTTAAACTTTAACCAGTTTTCGCTAAAATTTAGTGGTTAAATTCCTTTCCAAACCTAAACCCAAAGAATTGCATAGTTCTCTAACTGGTACGAATAGCAATTTCTGACGATTTTGCTTTCCGATATGTCCAAGCAGGTTTTATCACGAAGAGACAGGTTATCACTAGATAAAATATCCATTGAACAGTCTGTACGACGGCAAGATACGTGAGATTCCAAAGAAACGACATCAACGTGGTTGCGATGCTCATGGCAGTAGTAGAAACAAAAAGGAAGAGTAAATTTGTGATCGCAGTAGTTTTTGTCATTGGGGGAAAATTTCTGCAACAATGAAGTACCGCATTCAAAAAATATCCCAAACAATACAGGCAGATGCTCAAGTAGATTGATATAACTAACAGCGTTAACTGCGCCGTGATGGAACCGGGATCTGGGAGTCTTGTGATTAGTACGGTGTAAGCGGTAAACAAGAAACCAGAACACAACGACATAACATGAATGAGGTTTGACAGATGCTTGAGATAATCGGAGTAGTCATCTTCATCCATGGACAATAGAGCCACCTCATTATTGTTTCTTTCTTGTAGGCAATAACTTTTCGGTTGGGGTTAAATTCTTATGTGCTGACGTAATGTATGTAGTCTGGTTCAGAAAGGAGAAATCAAAACATGACTAGATCATCCATGATTTCGGGCTTTTACAAACTCAGCCCAAAAGAACGCCTAGCCGTTGTGAAGGAATTTGCCGGCCTAACCGACGAAGAAGTCACGCTTCTCCAACAAACAGGCTCGCTACCCTTGGAACTTGCTGACAGAATGATAGAGAACGTGGTCGGCGCGTTTCCCGTCCCGTTGGGCATCGCAGTTAATTTCCTAATCAACGGCAGAGACTACCTTATCCCCATGGCGATAGAAGAACCCTCAGTCGTTGCAGCAGCGAGCAACGCGGCAAAAATGGCAAGAGACGGCGGCGGATTCCACACCAGCAGCACGGGACCAATAATGATCGGGCAGATCCAAGCAGTAGGCATAAAAGATCCCCACGCGGCGCGGATGCGAATCCTAGACGCGAAAGAGGAGATTCTGAAGAAAGCCAACGACCAAGATCCGCTGCTGGTCTCAGTGGGCGGGGGCGCCAAAGACTTGGACGCCAAGGTCATCAACACAATCGCGGGGCAGATGGTGATAACCGAGTTGCACGTTGACTGCAGAGACGCTATGGGACCGAACGCCGTGAACACGATGCTGGAAGCCGTGGCGCCTTTGATCGAAAAAATCACGGGCGGACGCGTCTATCTTCGGATAATCTCAAACTTGGCGGTCAAAAGACTCGCCAGAGCGTGGTGCGTCGTGCCGAAGGAAGCAGTTGGCGGAGAAGAAGTCGTCGACGGCATCGTCCAAGCCTACGCCTTCGCAGACGCAGACCCCTACCGCGCAGCAACCCACAACAAGGGTATTTTGAACGGCATTATCGGCGTCGTAATCGCCACGTGCAACGACCACCGAGCCGTGGAAGCAGGCGCGCATGCGTACGCGGCGAGGAATGGGCATTATGGGTCGCTCTCGGTTTGGGAGAAAAACCAGAACGGCGACTTGGTAGGCTCGATTGAGTTACCCATGGCGGTGGGCATAATCGGCGGCGCAGTCCGCACGCACCCCATCGCAAAAATTGCCTTGAAAATCTTAGGCGTAAAAACAGCCAACGAACTTGGCGAAGTCTTGGCCGCGGTTGGTTTGGCGCAAAATCTAGGCGCATTGAGGGCGTTGGCTGCTGAAGGCATACAAAGAGGACACATGCGACTTCACGCAAGAAACATAGCCATCGCAGCGGGCGCCACAAGCGAACTTGTCGACAAGATCGTGGAGAAAATGGTCGCAGAACGCAAAATAAGAATGGATCATGCGAAAGAACTCATAGAGCAATACAAGAAAACTGGAAAACTTTAACACGAGAAACTCTCAACCCTTACATGCGAGGCGTAAACAACAAAATGCTACTTATTTCCGGTCCAGCGTTGCAAGAATTGGGCAAAAACGTAGCTGAGCTGCTAAAGACGAACACGGTTAACGTCGTCTTCAAGAGGTTTCCGGACGGCGAAAACTATGTCAGACTAGAAGGCTCGGTTAAGAATGAAGAAGTGGCAATCGTTCAGACAACCAGCCCCCCTCAAGACACTCATCTGCTGCAACTTTTTTTGCTTGCCGACTTGGCGAAGGATTTGGGCGCAAAAAAAGTCACCGCTGTTGTTCCATACCTAGCCTACTCGAGACAAGACAAACGATTCCTACCCGGCGAAGCTTGGAGCATCGAAACCATAGCCAAACTCATGAAAACAGCAGGCGTAGACCAACTAGTAACCATAAACGTACACGCAAACGAAATATTGAAAAAATTTCCTTTCCCGGCTAAAAGCATCTCGGCCATGCCACTCTTAGCAGAATACTTTAAGAAAATGGGGTTGGAAGGCGCGTTTGCCTTGGCGCCCGACGAAGGAGCGAAAGAATACGCCATCGTTGCTGACAGGATTCTGCATGGTGGTTATGGATGGCGCCACAAGATGAGGGACCGTTACACGGGCGAGATTGGTTTCAGAAACGACAAGTTCGACGTTAAAGGCAAAGACGCCATAATTTTCGACGACATCATCAGCACAGGAGGCACCACTGCAGCAGCAGTGAAAATGCTAAAAAACCAAGGTGCAAAACGCGTTTACTCCGCATGCGTGCATCCGCTACTTATCGGCGATGCAGAAAAAAGAATTTTAGAAAACGGCGCCGAAGCAATCGTGGGCACGGATTGTGTTCCCAGCCACGTGAGTAAGGTTTCTGTTGCGCCACTCATCGCGGACGCTTTGGGCAAGAAGGAAGCCTAACGTGACAAGGCTTTTCCTCCTACTCTCAGGCGAACACCAAACACTGCCGTTTTTCGAAGTCACATCTATTCTGGAAGCAGAAGGCTTCAAACACAGCGTTATAGAAAGACTGCGACAGGTTTTCCGAATCGAAGCCGACAAAGACGCCGTCAAGTCGATTATCTCAAGAGCCGCCATGACACGAGTGTGCTGCCAAGAACTCTTCACCAGCCAAGCCACGATGCAGAAAATTACCGACACATTGCGACGTACATCCATAGACACGTTCATAAAAAAAGACGAAAGCTTCGTCGTGCGTGTACGAAGAATCGGCGAAGCATCCACGATCACGGGCATGGAGTTAGAAAGAAAACTGGGCAAAACGATTCTGGAAAAGGTCGAAGGCGCAAAAGTAAGACTTAAAACGCCAGAACACACGTTCTTCGGAGTTTTAACTGAAAATAAATTTGTTTTCGGCTTGAAACTCGGGGAAATCTTGCCAAAACCCTTCAGCGAACGACGCCCACGAAAACGCCCATTTTTTCAGCCCTCCGCAATGCCTGCTAAGCTTGCGAGGTGCATGGTTAACTTGACCCGAACAAAAGCGGGTGACGTGATTTTTGACCCCTTCTGCGGGACAGGAACCTTCCTCATCGAAGCGGGACTAATTGGTTGCAAGGTGTTCGGAAGCGACGCCCAGAGGCACATGGTAGAAGGCAGCCTTCGTAACCTTCGTTTCTTTGGCGTTGAGCCAGAAGCAATGATTGTTGCGGACGCGGCTCACCCACCGATTACTAGAACCAACTGCATAGTCACAGACCCGCCCTACGGAAGAACAGCGTCAACCCTAGGTGAAAGCACAGAACAAATTGTCAGAAAAGTACTGCCAGAATTCCAAAACTTACTACGGAAAAAAGGCAAAATCTGCATCGCAGCACCTAAAACGATGAACATCGGAAAAATGGCAAAAGAGGTTGGCTTAAAACATTTAGAGTCCCATTATGTTTATGTGCATCGCACGTTGACGCGAGAGGTCGCGGTGCTGGAGAAAAACTAAAATGGACTTACAAGTGATTTTCCTCGGAACTGCAGGAAGCGTGCCCACGACGCAACGGGCTTTGCCAGCGGTTGTTGTGAAAAGAGAGGGCGAACTCTTAATCTTTGACTGCGGCGAAGGCGTCCAACGTCAGATGGTCAGAGCCAGAGTGGGGTTCCACAAAAAGACAAAAATCTTCATCACCCACATGCACGGGGATCATGTTTTGGGTTTGCCAGGGCTCATTCAGACGATGTCACTTCTTGACAGAAGAAAAGAATTGGAAGTGTTCGGTCCTGTCGGTGTTAAAGCCTTCCTCGACGCTGTTAGACAGACGGTTCAATTCACGCAAACTTTCCCGATTTTGGTTCAAGAAATTTCTGAAGAAGGCATAGTTCGTGAAGAAAAAGAATACACCGTCGAAGCAGCACACGCAAACCATGCAATTCCCAGCTTGGCTTACGCGTTTGTGGGAAAACCGAGACCCGGCAGGTTCAGCATAGAAAAAGCCCAAAGGTTAGGCGTCCCTGAAGGTCCATTATGGTCGAAGCTGCAACATGGCGAAAACGTGAGGTTGACAAACGGCAAAACAGTCAAACCCCGCGACGTTTTAGGCAAACCGCGACAAGGCAGAAAAATCGTTTACACTGGCGACACAAGACCCACGAAAGCTTTGGTTAAGCTTGCCCGCAATGCGGATTTATTGATTCATGACTCCACGTTTGACGATGAGTTGGCTGAAAGGGCAAGAGAAGACGGGCATTCCACGCCAAAGGATGCGGCGAAAATCGCGAAACAGTCTCGAGTGAAGAGGCTCGTTTTAACCCATATCAGCGCTAGGTACAAAACACCCGATCTTTTGCTTAGCCAAGCGCGAAAAATATTCAAGAACGTGGATGTCGCCGAGGATTTTATGCGGATAGATCTGCCGTTGAATGATCCTGTTTAGCCGAGAAGTTCTCTTAGAAAAGATAGGCTTTCTTTTGCGTCTTGCACCGATTCAATCATGACCACGCCGTGGAACTGTGTTTTTTTCATTGTCTTCGCGAATTCTTGCCAGTTTACGGTTCCTTTGCCCACACCCAAGTGCATGTCTTGTTTGCCGTCGTTGTCACTGACGTGCATGTGAACGATTCGGTCTTTAAACTTCTCCATAAATTCGCAGATTTGCCCATTCAGGTTCGCATGTCCGACATCCAGCACCATTTTAATGTCTTCGCCTAATTCTTCGAAAAACTTGGAGAAATCATCGACGCTCTTCATCAAGAACGGGAAAGGTTCGGGCACGTTTTCGATGATAATCTTTACCTCATGTTTTCGTCCAAGTTCCAAGAGAGATCTCACAGATTCCAAGTTTATCTGCCAATCCCAGCCAGGATAGAAACTACTGATGCCAGAATGCAGCCCTGGGTGGAATATCCAGTAGAGGCTGTCGAGTTGGTGAGCGTGCTGGATTGACCGTTCGAGTCGTTTCAGGATGAAGCGTCTTAGTTTGTGGTCGGAGGCTGCGATGTTGATGTCGGCGAACGGTGCGTGGACGGTGCATTCGAAGTTGAAAGTGCCGGCGATGTGGTTTATGGTTTCGACTCGTTTTTCGTCGAGTATGTGTAAACCGTCGTCCACGAATTCTATATAATGCACATCGAGTGTTTCTAACCGTTTCAGCATCGGTGGGAAGCCTTCGTTGAGACAGTGAAGCATTGATAATCCGATTTTTGTTTGCGTCATCCGTGCCCATGCCTTTTCTTGTTTGCTTAGAGAATCCGTGTTCTTTGGATGGTTTCGGTGATTTTGACGCCTCTTTTAGCCAATTCCTTCATGAACGGTTCGGGTTTGAGGGCAATTTCGGGCGGTAAGACGCCTGTTTGTTTGATTTCGCCTTTTGCCAGCATCTGGCTCGCCACGGACAAGGGCATACCCGTCAGGTAAGCCAAGGCGCTTACGCCGTATTTTTCGTGATGGCGGTAAACTAGACTGTAAAAACATTTAAGGGACTCGCCTTCTTTTTTGCCCGTAACTGTTACTACTATGCTGGCGGCGTCTCTAACGTTAACGTCAGGCGGAGGGGCAACTCGCAAGAGAAACTCTCTGGGTGAGATAGAAACGCCGTCAACAGTAATCGGCTGCGTACTGGTCATTCCCATCTCGTTCAGCACCTTAATCCTAACTTCGTCCTCATCCACGTAAGACATGGCACAGTCGACTAAACGCACACCTTTTCCAACGCTAGTGGGCAAGGTCGCAAGTCCAGAGTACAAGGCGAAACAGCATTGGCGTTTGCCCACGGGCTCGGGAAATTCGAAGACATGCTTACCCGAGAAAGGTGCTAGTTCTTTGAATTTGCCGTTTTCGTAGATAACTGGTCCTGTAGTGTATTCTTCTAAGACCGTGCGGAAAGTCCATTTGTACTTTGCAGGGTCAAAATTGACTTCGCCATAACGAATATGCACTTCATCTACATGGTCAAGCTTGTCCGCGCCTAATTTGGCGAGAACATCTGCGATGCCCGGTGCGACGCCACAGCCGAGTGCAACGGTTATGCCTGCTTTTTCTGCTTCTTTGTTTAGGTTCAACTGTTTCAGTGTCATGTAATAGACACCGCCGAGGTCGGTTAGGTTTCGTTTTGCTTCGATTGCCGCTCGGGTTATTGTTAAGTTTAGGTGGTAGGGTGCAGCGTTGGCTACGGCGTCTGCTTTTTGCATGGCTTCAATCATGCCTTTACTGTCGGAAACGTCTAGTTTTGTTATGGAAACCTTTTTGCTTCCAGTCCATTTTTGTACTGTTTTTGCTTTTTCAAGGTTGGCGTCGGCGATAATTACTTCTGAGACCTCTGGGCTTTCCGCCAAGTCTCTTACGGTAACCATTCCCATTGCGCCAGCGCCGCCTATGACGAGAACTTTCATGTTTTCAACCGTCCTTTCACGTGTTTTGTTAGAAGTTTCAGTATTATTGTGTTTCGAGTATTTTATGTTGTTCGTGGCGCCAACCAATCGATAATTTCTTTTGGGTTTTCGCATGTTATTCTGACTTTTATCGGACCTAGAGGTGATTCGCCCGTGGGTTCTGAGAAAGACACATGCCCTGCGTAGGCTACTTGTTTGTTCAAATAAAAAGTGATAGAATCGTTTTCAAGTCCCTCGAAAAGAACCCTACGCGTAGCATCTCGGATACGTTCTCTTCGGAGGAGATTGTAAAGTTTCGTCAAACCTTCCTTGCCTTGGGTTCGCGCTACAAGTTGTGCACCTTGTTTTCCCGGCTGAACTTCAAATTTTACAGCGCCAAAAATGTTCTCGACTGCCCGTTTTACTTTTTCAGGGTTTTCGGTTGGGTTGATTTCTGTTTCTATAACTATCATTATTTCATTCATTTTTCCACAACCTTCCTCAGAATACTCCGAATTTTGTTTTCGGTTTGAATTTTTCCATCTTCGTTTACGATTAGATAATCAGCGGTTGCGATTACTTTGCCCAAACCCACAGAAAGTTCACGCATATCGCGTATATGAAAGGTTTCCCAGCCTTTTGGGTCGTCACTTCGTTTTCTCCTGAAAAGCCGTTGAAAGCGCGTTTCAGGCGTGGAGTGAATAGCGATTGAGACGAAGCCTTCAAAGTGCCGCTTGTATTCTTCAACCTCATGCAGGCTCCGCAAACCATCAACAACCACCACGTCAGATGGGGCTCTTTCAATCTTTGGGATGCATCGTTTAGCCACGACGGCGGGGCCTTCTTCTTCTCGTAGTTTCAGCATCACGGCGCCCACGTTTTCCGGCGTGGGTTCGAGACCTCTTTTTTTAGTCTCTTCTCGCACTATATCGCCCATCACAACAACAGAATACCCCATCTTCTTCGCGATTTTAACAACTAGCGATTTGCCCGCGCCCGGCATGCCGGCCACGCCTATGACTATTTTTGTTTTCATTTCTCCCTTAACCACTCGCATGTTACAGCGATTGCAGATTTAAATTCACCGCGTTTTTGGTTAAACTTATTATCGTACACGTGTAAGGAGTATGCGGGAGAAAAGTCATGCCTGAAACTATCAGAAGTTTCATAGCCTTCGACATCGATAACCCACAAGTGCTGAAAAAATTAGCCGACGCCCAAGAAGCCCTCGCAAAAACTGGCGCCGACTTGACACTGGTAAAGCCGCAGAACATTCACATAACAATACGCTTCCTCGGCGACATCACACCGAGCATGATAGAAAAAATAGACAAAGAAATGCAAAACGTCGCTTTCAAACCATTTGATGTTGAAATAAAAGGCATCGGGGCTTTCCCAAACCTTAAATACGCCCGCGTGATTTGGGCGGGAATCCAGCAAGGCGAAGAAGAATTGAAGAAGATTTTTAACCAACTAGAACCACGCCTCCGCTCACTCGGCTTGAGACCCGACCCGAAAGGTTTCAGCGCACACCTCACAATCGCACGAGTAAAAAGTGGAAGAAACAAAGCACAACTTGCTGAAAGCATTAACAGCATGATAGGCTTCGAGTTCGGAAAGGTTCGAGCAGACTGCTTAAAACTTAAAAAAAGCGTTTTAACGCCGCAAGGTCCCATTTACTCGACACTTAAAGAAGCCCACGCCACGCAGTGATTGCTATGACAACGCCTTTGCAGAAAGTATGCGAAAAAATCCTGAACCAAATCGCCCCAGACGCGAAAAGAAAAAGACAAATCCGCTCGTTGGCTGAAAAACTGAGAAAAAAAGTCGAAGCCAGCGCTGAAAAAGCCAGAATTAAGGCAGTGGTCCGCGTGGAAGGCTCGGTTGCAAAGGATACGTGGCTGAGCCGAGAGCCCGACATCGACATTTTCATGCAATTGCCCTCCAGTATGTCTCGAGAAGAATTTGAGAAAACCGCATTGAAGATTGCGATAGAAGCAACCGCGGGATGTAAGCAGGTTGAACGATTTGCAGAGCACCCTTACTTGGAAGCGTTCGTCGACGGTGTCAGGGTTAACATCGTGCCCTGCTACAAAGTAAAAAGAGGACAATGGAGAAGCGCCACTGACCGCACACCGTTCCACACCGACTACGTGAAAACCTTGCTCACACCTCGCCTAAGGGACGAGGTTCGACTGCTTAAACAGTTCATGAAGGGCGTGGGCGTCTATGGGGCTGAGATTAAGGTGGGCGGTTTCAGCGGCTATCTTTGCGAACTACTCATCTTAAACTATCAATCATTCACAAACGTGTTAAATGCGGCGGCAATCTGGAAAGACGGCCAAGTGGTTGATTACGGCGGCTTCTACAAGAAAAAAGAAAGAGAACTACAACTGCTTTTCAAAGACCCCCTCATAATAATCGACCCGGTGGACAAGGGAAGAAACGCCGCGTCTGCGGTGAGAAAAGAACGGTTAGACGAGTTTGTAGCCGCATCCCGCGCATTCCTCCAATTGCCAAACACACGGTTCTTTAATCCACCCAAAACAAAGCCTTACCAGCCTCGAGAAGTCGCCGAGCGAATGATGAATCGTGATTCGAGTATTGTTTTCGTGAAATTCGGCCGAGTCAACGCCGTGCCAGATGTTTTGTGGGGACAACTCTACAGGTCACAAAGAGCACTGAGGAACCTGCTTTGGCAGAATGATTTTAGGATAATTCGCGACGCGGTTTGGAGCAACGAAAACGACATTAACATGTTCATATTCGAGCTTGAGCAACTGCAATTGCCCGCCGTGAAGAAGCATCTTGGGCCTCCCTTGGACCGGCAGAGAGAATGCGAAAACTTTCTGCAAAAACACCTTAACTCTGCCGAGACATTCTCTGGGCCAATGCTTGAGGATGGAAGGTGGGTCGTGGAAACACGGCGGAAGGTGTTGGAGGCGGATGAACTTTTGGAACAAAAGCTAAAGATAGACGGTGGGAGGCAAGTAGGCGTCGCCGAAGAAATCGCCAAGGCGATCAAGGAGAATTTTGAGATACTCACAGACGACGTTATCCTAAGCCTCTACCGAGTTAACAAGGCCTTCGCAGAATTTCTCACGAGGTATTATGAAGGCAGGCCAAGCTGGTTGGCAAAGCCTTTAAGCCGAAAAAGTAAACGCTAAAATCGTTTGTTGACTATGTGTCTTCTTCAGCGCGAAGAACGGAGAGAAAAACGAGGTTGGACGTGTTAGATGCAGTTAAAGGAAGAAGAAGTATTCGTGCTTTTACTGACCAGCCTGTTTCTGAAGACGAAGTGAACGCCTTAATTGACGCTGCTTGTCATGCGCCTTCTGCGGGCAACATTCAACCGTGGGAATTCATAATCGTTAGAAGCGCCGAGGTCAAGCGGGAAATCGCCGCTGCAGCGTTGAATCAAAAGTTTATCGAGGACGCGCCAGTGGTGATTGTTGTCTGCGCCGATATGGCGCGGTCTAGACGCGGCTACGGATCTCGCGGCGCTACGTTATACTGTATCCAAGACACCGCGGCGGCTACCCAGAATATTCTCCTAACTGCTCACGCCATGGGACTTGGAACGTGTTGGGTTGGGGCTTTTCGAGAAGAAGGCGTAAAGAAAGCGTTAGGCATTCCAGACAATGTTAGGCCGGTTGCGATAATCCCCGTTGGGCATTCGACGGCCAAGCCTGTACGACCGCCTAGAAGGCCATTGAGTGACGTGGTGCATTATGAAAAATTCTGAGGAAACAATGGGAAAAAAAAGAAAACGCTAGGCGGAAGTGGCAGACGAAGTAGCGGTCGAATAGGCCGTGGATGCCAGTTTTTTCTTTAGCAACAACCAAACAAGCAATGCGCCGACTGCCAAACCTAAAACGGCCGTTACGGTGGGCCAGACGTAGGGTGGAAGGGCGTTTGAGGTTTTCACTTTTATGGCGGCTTCTTTGGTGTTTCCTGCCCAGTCGGTTGCTACGATTCTTATCGTGTGGTCGCCGTCTACGAGTTTTGTGGTGTCCCACTGATAGAAGGTTTGGCCTCCGACTGTGTACGGTGCATCATCGATGAATAGGATGACGTCTGCCAAGTTGGCGTCTGTAACGCTGAAGTTTATGATTATTACTCCCGAAAGTGAAGCGTTGCTTTGTGGCGAATTTATCGTGACGGTGGGCAAAGTGTTGTCCGTGTGCACCGTGGCGGTGGTGATTAGCTGGTTCCCTGCTTTGTCGTAAATTTCTAGTCTGAGCGTGTAAGTTGCGTCTGCACTTGTGGTGTTCCATAAGCGACTGTGTGTTCCCGAAGTGTACCAAGTGTAGGGTGGTACGGCAGCACTGTCTATGTAGAGTTTTGTGACGTTTAGGTTGGCGTCGTATACGTAGAAGGTTATGTTGACCAAGCCCTTAACGTAGGCTCCGTTTAATGGTGCCCGAATTTCTCCGACCGGAGGCGTGTTATCAACTGTTACGGAGATTTCGTGAGTTTTTTTGTTTCCAGCCTTATCCAACACTGTTAGCGTGATTGTGTATTGCCCATCACTGAGGCTCGTGGTGTTCCACGGGTGGAACGTGGTCGCCGTCACGTCGAAAGTTTCCCCAGCGACCGTCAAAGAAGCTTTTTCAAGGTTCGAGTCCTCAAACGTAAAAGTCGCGTTCACCAAGCCCTTAACGTAGGCGTTGGCTGTTGGCAAAGTGATTTGGGCGGTAGGTAACGTGTTGTCGATTGTCACTGCGATTTGGGTTTCAGCTCGGTTTTCTGCCAAGTCGTAGGCTATCAGTTTAACTATGTAGTTCCCGTCTGTGAGTGTGGCTGTGTTGAATGGATGGGAGGTTTTTCCTGTGACATCAAAAGTGACGCTGTCGCCTATTTTTATAATTTTTATAGAGGCATTTTTTAGTACGAAATCCTGAGCCACGAAAACGAAGGTAATGTTTCCAGCCACGTATGGGTTGTTTGCGGGTGATGCTATGTTGACGGTCGGCAGGATGTTGTCCACCACAACCGTAATCGTCACACTCGCGTTGTTTCCAACCGTGTCATATCCAATCAGCGTTATTTGGTGGGTGGCGTAGAGTTCCATGGTGGTGTTCCAAAGGTACGTGTGGACGCCGGCGGGGAAGGTTGCCACTTTATTTTCGTCAATGAATAAGTCCATATAATCAAAATGGTCGTCTGCCCCTGAAATGTTAATGGGCACAACTTGCCTGACGTAACTGTTGTTTGCTGGCGAAAGTATTTCCACAGTAGGCGAAGCAAGGTCGACGATTATGGTGGTTTGGCGATTTGCATAATTTCCCGCCTTGTCGTAGGCAACAATTGTTACATTGTTTGGTCCTTGGATAAGGTTGGAAAGCACGTATGATGCGAGAGTAGTGTTTGCCACAAATTGGTTATTGAGATAAACAGAGTACTTGATGACTCCACTTTGAGAATCTGTTGCAACCCATTGCATTTGCACGCTGGTTGTTCCTATGACGGTTCCGTTTGACGGCGAAACTGAAGTAATCTGGGGCGAAGTAACGTCTTCTTTGCAAATCCAGACTATCATGTTGGTTGCGAGACGGAGATTGTCTGCCATGCCGATACCGTAATCACGTAAAGCGTCGTCATCCACAAAGCCCAAAACCCTGCCTTTCTCAACCCAATTTACTCCAAGCATAATTTCCATGTACTCGTCCCTAACAATCGCAGAAGCACTGCCAGACAATGAAAGCAATGCCTCTGGATCGCCTAAATAGACTTGACTGACCCCCTGGGTCACTTCATGAGCGACTATGTACGAAGTGAAGCCAGGCATGCCGCCGCCTGCCCAAGCGATGCCTCCGAAATAAGTGAGATTAGTGTATAAGGATGGATAGTCGTCGCCGATCACCAAGAGACCACCGCCGTTTGCGACAAACGCTCGTATCGCGTCTAATTCGGCACCAGTATAGTCCGTGCGCGATTGGAGTATAACAAAGGCGTCATAACCCGCAAGAACACTCGAGGTTATAGAGCCGGCCACGTGAAGGTCTACTATGTATCCCATCGTTTGGATAGTGCTAACCCATTGACTGTAACTATAGACTGAATCCGTGCCGTGGGTTTGGTCGAAGAGCACGTAACCCTTCACTGCGAAAACTTTCACCATAACAGTCACCAAGTTGTCTGAGGTGATGGTTTCACCAGCAACAGGCGGCGCATACGCAGTCACGTTGTAGGTTGCCTCGACGGAGGGCGTCCACATGAGGCTTATTGAATGAGACGCGTTAACTGCCAACTCGGCTATTGGTATTGAAGCCACGACGGTTTCGTTAATCTCTAACGTCAACAGAACATCGGTTTCGTTGCTTAAACCAAAATTGGACACCGTAGCACTCAACAGAGTAGAACCATTAATCGGGACAAACGTCGGCGCCTCTAACGCCACGTTCAACTCGTGCTCAGGCACATAGCCCGCCGGAATGTTTGTTTCGTCAAGCATGATGATTTGATGAAATGAGCCGCCAAAACCCTCGTAACGCACCCAGAGCCCCGTTGCTTTCTCGAACCACCACATGTATTCGATTGTTGTGTAGTTTTGGTAGAGTTTCCACGTGTCCATTGCTTTTCTGCCGACCATTAACGTCTCGCTCCCTATCACCGTCGCTGGACCGAGAAGAACGTTTACCGTCGAGCCTAATGTTACGTTGGTCTCTATCATCCCCGGGAACCACAAACTCTGCCAAACTCCGCTTTCGCAGAGACGGCTCACGATGTTAACAACCGTCCAGTCGACTGAGTAGCCCGCCCCATAAAGCATGCTCAGCAAAGTGACGTTAATTTGGTATGAAGAGATGTATTTGGAGTAGTTGAGTTGCATTTTTCCCATTGAGACTTGTTGGCCAAAACTGTCCACAGTGTATGCGGAGTAGTTTGCCCACTGTCCTTCTTGAGGCGTTATCAAAGGAGCCGCGACAGTGACGAGTACCGCGGCTTTGTTGTTAACCGTGAATTCTTCCCCTATGATTGGAGGCGAATAAGCCGTCACGTTGTACAAGCCTTCTTGAGTTGGGTTCCACGGGTTGCTTAACGTGGAGGAACTGCCAGCGGGAAGCGAGGAGATGTGCTTAGAGATGAATAATTTGGTTTCATTGCGCGTCATGTCATAAACTGACAGGTAAAGGTCTATGTCGCTTTCATTTTGCAAGCCGTCGTTCCGAACTGTGGCGTTCAACCAGATGGTGCCGCCTGGAAACAGAACATTGGGCGCTTCGAGCGAAACCGACAATTCATGCTCGGGTTTTTGGTACTGTGACCATACCATGGCGTTGTAGAGAATTTGATAATTGTAATAGTAGTGTTCCGGGATTATTTCCAGCCACGGAGAAATAAACACGAGCCCACGGTAAACGATGATAGCGCTCTCCTTATAGTGCCCAAGTGCTATGTACGTGCCGCCCGCGAGTTCGTTAGACGACCATTCTCCGTCGAAGGGAACTGATGTTTGAATGAGGGGCATCGTGTAGGGGCTCGGAACACCAGCGAAAACTGGATGCGAAGAGTTTTGAAGTTCCAAAAGATCAGTAGCAGTGACGCCCCAAGATATAGACTGATTTATTCCGATTATTGAGCCGAACTTGTTGTTGTTGGGAACTTGATAGTAGAACGTGCCTGCTGTGATGATAAACCCGTGCCCCTCATGCACGTAGCGTTTAATCGCTTCTATTTCTTTGTCTGAGTATTCCCATGCGTAGGCGCAACTGATGATTAGCACATCGGCGCCTGTTGCGTTAAGGTCGTTGTATGTTATGTTGTCTTTGTCGAGGGTGGTGTAGTCGATGTTGATTAGTCGGTCGCCGAATTGTTTCCAGTTGTAGTTCAACGATTCCCATGCGTCTGTAACGAGTCGAGTCCCAGCGGAACGCAACACGAAAACTTTCAAGGGGAAATCCACGTACACAAAGCCCTGAACCACGTTGTTTGCCGTGCTGGTCTCATTAGTCACCGGCAGAACATACACTGTCACGTTATAGTTTCCAATAATCGTGGGGCTCCAAGACATGCTGACTCTGGTGGAAGTGCCGCTTACAAGGTTATCGATGGTTAGTGATTCTTCGAGCGTGCCATTCACAAGCAGTTGGACAGTTGCAGTTTCGTTAGAGCGTCCGTAATTCACTATCGTTGCGTTGATTGTTCCCGTACTGTTCGGTTCAACATAAGGCGGTCTCTTCCAACTCGTGACGACCAAATCATGCGGCGGAAGAGGCTGTGTGATGGCTTTGTAAGCGTTCAATCTGCCGTAACCATAATAGACATCAAAACCAGCGGCTCCCAAATCGTCCGCTGTGTCCCTCAGATGAAACCTCAAAACATCTCGTGACATGTTCGGAAACTTGCTCCACACCAACGCAGCCACGCCTGACACGTGCGGGCAAGCCATCGAAGTTCCACTTAGTTGATCATAGGGGTAGTTCAACCCTGGATAATGCGTGTAAGAAATTGTCGAAAAAATCTGTACCCCTGGTGCGCCAAGTTCGACCCAATCGCCATATGAGGTAAATGAAGCCGGTTTGTCATTTTGGTCTGTCGCCGTCACCGCGATTACTTCGTCGAAAGCGGCTGGATATAGCCTTGTTGAAGACCCAGCGTTTCCAGCGGCCGCTACGAGTAACACGTTATGGTCGTAGGCGTACTTCAAAGCGTCATGAAGAACCGAACTTGCAGATGAACCGCCCCAACTCATGCTGATGATGTTTGCGCCTTGGTCAGTGGCGTGGATAATGGCGTTTGCAAGGTCATCGTAGTATCCTCCCCCAGAGTCTAAGCCTTTTTCAGCCATAATTCTCACTTGTGCGAGGCCGGCGATGCCTTGAGCGTTGTTTATTACTGCACTGATTATGCCTGCAACATGAGTGCCGTGACCGTGGTCGTCCATCGGGTCTGAGTCGCCGTTTACCCAGTCGTAGCCTAATGGAACATAGTTCGCGGCGAGGTCGGGGTGATTGTAATCCACTCCCGTGTCAACGACTGCTACGAGAACTGCACTGTTGCCTACAGTGATGTTCCACGCATAATCTGCTTGAATTTTCACTGGTCCCCACTGTCGATTCCAAAAAGTGTCGTTTGGAACCATAAACGCTTGATACTGCAAATTGGGCTCAACATACCGGCCGACTCCGCTTTCCTTTACTTCAGTCATAAAAGCAACGCGAAATTCTTGCGGCACATCCACAACGACAGCGCCAACCTTGTTTCCTAAGAAAATTTTGTTTACGATTCTTCCGTTCTTAGCAAGGACTAATTGTTCCACTTTCTCATAAGAACCCCAAGCGTCCGAAAGCCCGACGATTAATTCTGCAGAATCACTTCCGTAAGTGAAAAAGTTGGCGTTCTGATTTGCGTGGCTGAAGTTTAAAAGGTCTATTGGTTTGTTCTGTGAAGCGTCAGTGTTCACAAGTGGATTTTTGCTAAAATCTACTCCCTTCAGCAATTCTTCACTTATGCTGTCAGCATTTCGGGAGACACTGGCGAAAACTTGTGTCAAATTTAGAAAGGTTATGGTTGTGTTTGTTAAGAGAACGATTAATAAAATTGTGGTCACTATTTTATAGTTCATTTTTTCCCCTCGGACACTTAAAGAAGCACGTATGGATTATTTGAAGTTTCCCGTAAACCCTCAGCAAAGCATTTTAGCCGTCGCTTGATAATATTCGATTGATAGTGATTAACAATGGGCTATTATCTGGGCGAAATGGCGTGGCTAGACGTGCAAGAATTCTTGGCTAACCATAACGTCGCCATCATACCCGTCGGAAGCAACGAACAACACGGTCCACACTTGCCTCTCGATACAGACGCGTATGACGCGTTTTGGCTCTCGTTAAAAGCAGCCGAAAAAGCAGGCTGCGCCCTCGTGGCTCCTCCGATTTATTATGGCGTTTCAATGCACCACATGGACTTTCCAGGTACGGTAACGCTTAATCCACACACATTGGAGAAGTTGGCATACGAGGTTGCTACGAGTTTAGTGAGACACGGCTTTAGAAAAATTGTTTTTGAGAACGGGCATGGCGGGAATACGCAGGCTTTGGAGTCTGCAGCGCAGAGAGTAAAGATGGATACAGGCGCGTTCGTGGTTGTTGACACGGTTAGCCTCATACCAGACTACATCGAAAAATTTGTCACATCACCGCACGATGCACATGCAGGTGAATTCGAAACATCTACTTCTCTGGCAAACCGAGAAGAAAAGGTCAAAAAAGACAGAATAAAAAAACCCGCCCTAAAACTTCCAAGTTCCAAATACACAAAAATCGGACTAAAAGAAACGGGTCCAAAAGTATTCTGGGGCTTCAGAACGAAGGAAATTAGCGACACAGGCGTAATAGGCGACCCCACGAAAGCGTCTAAAAAGAAAGGCGCAATCGCTTGGAAAATGGCTACCGAGAGACTGGCAGATTTGTTGGTTGAGCTTGACAAGATGAAGGTGTAAGGTAAGCATGTTGAAACGCGTGTTGTTTGTTTGTGTTGAAAACGCAGGCAGAAGCCAGATGGCCGAAGCCTTCGCGAATCATTACGGAAAGGGAAAACTGATTGCTCAAAGCGCTGGGGTAAAGTTGGCGGACAGAGTTAACCCAGTCGTGGTTGAAGTCATGAAAGAGAAGGGAATCGACATTTCAAACCACAAACCTAAACTCCTAACCGTAAAAATGGTCGAAGAAGCAGACCTAGTCATCTCCATGGGCTGCAGCGTCGAAAAATTTTGTCCAGCACCACTCCTCAAAAACGTAATAGACTGGCAACTAGAAGATCCAAAAGACAAACCCATAGAAGTCGTCCGAAAAATACGAGACCAAATAGAAGCAAAAGTCCAAGAACTGGTTGCAGAAATCTGACCGTCTAATCTTATCCGTGTTCACAGCGGCAATCTTCAAAGTTACGCCTTGATGCTTAAACGCCTTCTTACAGCAGGATTTTTCTTTGCAAGCAACTGGAGCACCATTTCAAACGTTTCATCTGACGCGAGTTCTTTTTCCACAAATACTCCTGTTCTGCCCACGTCGTCGCGACGCAAAAGCGCATGCACACGGTCCAGTACTGTTTCGAGAGAAACGCCTAAAATTTTCGCCACCTCTTCCTCACGCCCCACTATGCTACTTTCAACGTGTCCTTTTTCCGTGGGCTTAATCAACATAAGCCGTTTATCAACGCCGGCGACCCGTAAATTGTTTCTTAGCATTTCCAAGTTTATTTCGCCACTGTACCTGTAAAAATCCCGTTCTACTCTCCGCATTTTCACAAGCGGAAAAGACACACACTGTTTTTCATTCAACTCTATATACCCCTTCGCAGCATAAACCGGCGTCGCTTGCACCAAAACCCGTCGATTAATGGAAAAACCAGCATTTTCCAAAGCGCACTCTATAATAAAAGACGAAGGTGGTTCGGGTAAAAACACGTCAACATCACTTTTCTCAGAAACATCTCCCCGCGCAATACTACCATGCACAACAGAATAAACACGCGCACGTGCCAAGGCCTCCATAATATTTAACGCTTGGCAACGTAGCATTTTTAACAATCGCCAACGTTTATTGTCATAAATAACTTCAATCTGCTCCGCATGTCTCAACGGTTTCTTCGCCATTCTCGTCACGACTTACAAAAACTATACTAAACCGTTGCTTTAGAAGATTCCGTGAGGAGCACACGCATGCAACTAACACCCGAAACCATTTTTCTGTTGGGCTTGTTTCTATTTTGGAGCATCATCTACGTCATCGGCCAAATAATTCACGCAGACAAACATGGGTTCAAAATTTTCCTCTTCTTCTTATCCTACCGCTCCAAAAAATTCAAAAATGCCATACAAACACTGGGCAAAAAATACACGTTGTTCTGGAAAACGCTGGCCACCGTTGGATCGGCTTTGGCTTTCGGATTAACAATCTTCGCCACGTACTTTCTCTTAGGTAATTTGCTCAAATTCTTCTCTCCTATCGTAGAGAGCGTACCAATAGTGCCAGTTATTCCAGCCATCACCATACGCTTGGATTCGTTGCCCTTTTTCTTCACTGCGGTAGCCCTTGTCGTCTTTTTGCACGAATTGGCTCACGGTGTCATAGCGGTTTCAGAAAAAGTCGCCGTGAAATCTGCTGGTTTGGCCTTAATGTTTGCCTTTTTCGGAGGCTTTGTGGAGCCTGAAGAAAAGAGCTTCGAAAAGGCTTCGAGGGCTTCGAAGCTTCGAATGTTGGCTGCTGGGTCTGCAGTGAATTTGGCTGTGGGTTTTCTTGTTGTTTTATTGTTGTCTGGTTTATTTGCGCCTTCAGCGGGCGTCGTGGTCAACGGTGTTGCGGAAAATGGTCCTTTGGCGGTTGCTGGTGTGAGACGGTTCGATGTGATTACTGCTGTGAATAATACTGAAATCTATTCGTTGCAGAATCTTGCAGAGTATCTGGCGAATGTTACGCCGGGTGATGTTTTGGTTTTCAGAATAAATGATGTGCCTGTCGTTGTCATTCCTCAAAATTCTGATGGGAAGGCAGTGATTGGGCTTTTTGGTTTCAATTATCATCCTTTTCGTTTAGGTTTTGATCGTGTGGTGGGTGTGAATTTTTATTTGTTTTTGGATTGGGTGTTTGTTGTGGCCTTTAGTGTTGCGGTGTTTAACATGTTGCCAGTTTATCCTTTTGATGGAGAAAAGTTTCTTTATTATTCGGTTAGGGATTATGTTGGAGAAAAGAAGCGTCTACGGTTACGTGTTTTAATTAATGTGGTTTTTTCGGGATTGCTTTTTGCGAATATGATTTTGAGTTTTCTTTTGTTCGGTTTGCCCAGCGCTTGAGCATGATGGATGTGGTAGAATGGTTATGTGTAGTTTTTGTGGACGGCGTGAGGCGGTTTTTATTCGTGCTTACAGTGGCGAGAAATTGTGTAAGAAATGTTTCTGTACCTCTATTGAGAATCGTGTTCGCGCCACTATTGCCGAGTATGACATGCTAAAGTTTGATGATAAGCTTTTAGTGGCGGTTTCGGGTGGAAAAGATAGTGTAGGGCTTCTTCATGTTTTGGCTAGGATAGAGAAAAATTTTCCGAAGGCTACATTGCTTGCGGTTTCAATTGACGAGGGAATAAAAGGCTACCGTGATGAAGCGTTGCAGATTGCAGCGGAAAACTGTTCGTTGCTGGGCGTTGAGCATCATGTTTTAAGTTTTAAAGAGTTATTTGGTTTGCAGCTGGACGAAATTGTGCAAAAAGCAGAAAAAATTCTCAGCGGCGAACGTTTAAGCGCATGTGCTTATTGTGGGGTTCTGCGGCGTCGTGCTTTGGATTTGGCAGCAAAACAGTTAAAGGCGGATGTTTTGGCTTTAGGTCACAATTTGGACGATGTGGTTCAGACTTTTTTGCTGAATGTTGCACATGGTGATGTTGACCGTTTGGCACGCTTTGGTGCAGTGAGTGTAAATAAAGGCGGCATGTTTGTGCGTCGGGTGCGGCCTTTTTGCCTTGTTCCGGAAAGGGAAACGGCGTTTTATGCTTATTTGAGGGGTATACGGTTTCAGAGCGTAGTTTGCCCGTATGCGAGCGATGCGTTAAGGAATGACGTGAGGGTTTGGCTAAACAAGTTGGAGCAAAGGCATGCTGGGAGTTTGTTTACTGTTTTTAGGAGTTTTGAAAAAATCGGGACCATGATGCCGTGGGACAAGAAACGGTTTAACGTTTGTAGAGGATGCGGTGAACCGTGCACCGAGGGTAAGAACACATGCATGGTTTGCGAATTTCTGGAAAAACTGGGAGTTTTAAGCTAGAATAAGCCCCGTTTTTGGTGGTTGCTCGGCGCTGGGCTAGGCCCCTCTTCCATATATGATCCTATTAGGCTCCAAATACACCGCAAATATGAACAGAGAACTACGGGTTCTCTGGGGTTAGAAGGAGTGTGACGTTGTTTTTAGGCTGTGGTGTGTGGCGTGGTGTTTTCTCGCTGTTGAGGGTGCTGTTTATCTATGATGGATTGTTATGCGTATTGGATTTGCGTATGGATGTTGAATGCAAAAAACGTAAATTCTAGATAATGGTAAAGGTAATGCTTAAATAATAATTTACTATGTAAAGGTAATACATATCATATGTAGTGGTGTGTGAGTTTTGGCTAAAAATGTTTTATCTGGTCGTCCGCTTAGGTTGTTGCGAATGCTTTTCGAAACGGGCAAGCCCGTGACTTTTTACACTTTACATGTTAAACAGGGCGAATTAGCCAAGCAGCTTCAAATCAGTCGCCAAGCCTTAAACGTGCACTTGCGGAAGTTGAGGGATTTGGGCTACATCCGCACTGGTAGAGGCTTCATCGATGTCACCGAAGAAGGTTTAGAATTATTGGGCGTTTCCACGAACCCCGCGTTCGTCTTCCTTAAAGTCTCGCCGTTGAAACGCACTGAAGTCTACGAAAAAATCATCCAAACCCAAGCGCAACGAATATTTCGCGTGGCTGGTGACATGGATGCGATTCTTGTTGTTCAAAGTGACAAACTTGACGAGGCACTTCAACGTCTCGGCGAAATCGAGGGCATCCAAGACACGAAATCTTATATTACCATCCAATCTCTAAAATAGGCTCCCACGAAGAGGAACGGTAACCGATGAAACTGTTCGAGCACGAAGCGAAAAACATACTCGCTAAATACAAGATTCCAATTCCACAAGGCGGGTTGGCAACAACCCCGGCACAAGCCAAAGAAATCGCTCTTAGACTGAAGCCTCCATACGCTGTGAAAGCCCAAGTTCTCGTGGCAGGCAGAGGAAAAGCAGGTGGAATACAATTTGCAAGCACGCCCGAGGAAGCAGAAATCGTCGCCAGCAAGATTTTGGGAATGACTATTAAGGGGATAAAGGTGCGAAGCGTTTGGGTTGAAGAGAAAATTAACGTCAAGAAGGAACTGTATTTCGGCATCACTACCGACCGCTCACAACGCTGCTACGTCGCCATCGCCACCTCCGCCGGCGGAATGGACATCGAAGAAGTCGCTACAAAAACGCCGGAAAAAATCGCCAAACACTTCATCGACCCGGCTCTGGGCTTTCGCACTTATAACGCCAGAGATTTAGCTAAAAAAATCGGCTACACCTCGGGTCAGATGCAGGAACTGACAGAGATTTTCATGCGATTTTACATAGCAGCTATGGATTATGACGCGGAATTGATGGAGATGAACCCGCTCGTCGAAACTACAGAGGGCAAATTCGTCGCCGCGGATGCGAGGCTCATAATCGACGACAACGCGTTGTTTAGACATCCCGACTACAAAACTCGAGTAGCCGGCGAAGGCGAAACCGAACTCACACCGCAAGAAATCAAAGCCCAAAAAGCCGACCTTGCCTACGTAAAACTGGACGGCAACATAGGTATAATCGGAAACGGCGCAGGCTTGGTCATGGCAACACTAGACGCGATTCAACTTTACGGTGGGCGACCAGCAAACTTCCTCGACGCAGGCGGCGGAGCCTCACCCGAGCAGATGGCGACTGCCTTGGACATTGTTTTGTCCGACCCGAACGTCAGCGTGGTTTTCATCAACATCTTAGGCGGCATAACTCGTTGTGATGATGTGGCTCGGGGAATTTTGGAGGCAAAGAAACGCGTGGGCTTTACGAAACCCATCGTCATCAGGCTAGTGGGCACGAACGAGGAAGAAGGACGAAGATTGCTCACTGCTGAAGGAATCCACGTGTTAGACAGTATGGAGAACGCGGCGAAGAAAGCCGTAGAAATCACAAAGACAAAGGAGCCATAACAAAATGGGCATAATCGTCAACAATTCGACCAAAGCCATAGTACTAGGTATAACGGGCTCACAAGGAAAATTTCACACGCACCTAATGCTTGAATACGGCACAAAAATCGTAGCAGGCACAACTCCAGGCAAAGGCGGCACCTCAGTCGAGGGCGTCCCTGTTTACGATACAGTTAAAGAGGCACTCAAAAACCACGAAGCCAACGCGTCCATAATCTTCGTGCCCGCGCCTTTCGCAGCGGACGCAGCGTTCGAAGCCATGGAAAACGGGCTAAAAACCGTTGTCATAATAACAGAGCACGTGCCGGTAAAAGACTCAATCCAAGTCATGTGGAAAGCAAAAAACGACAAAATCACCATAATCGGCCCCAACACACCTGGAATCATCACACCAAGCATGTGCAAATTGGGAATAATGCCCGCTCACATCTTCAAAAAAGGCGTCGTAGGCATAGCGTCCAGAAGCGGCACTTTGACTTATGAAATTGCCGCAGGACTCACAGCGATGGGCTTGGGGCAGTCCACGTGCGTGGGTTTGGGTGGAGACCCGATTGTCGGTTTGAGCTTTGTGGACGTGTTAAGAATGTTCGAAAAAGACAAACAGACACGAGCAGTCGCCTTAATCGGCGAAATCGGCGGCAACGCGGAAGAGTTAGCTGCGACGTACATCCAAGAAGTAGATTATCCAAAACCCGTAGTGGCCTTTGTAGCAGGCAGAACCGCACCGCCGGGCAAACGCATGGGTCACGCGGGTGCGATTGTCATGGGCAAGGCAGGAACGGCGCAGAGCAAAATTGAGGCTTTTAAGGCTGTGGGTGTGGATGTTGCCGAGCGACCGGGGGATGTTGCGAAATTGCTGACGGAACGTTTACAAAAGAAAAGAGGGCTTTAGTGGCTAAACCTTTAAGCGCACAGTTTTCTTGGTGACTTCGTAAACCGTTTTTTCCAGTTCTTTTTTGTACGCTTCTAGTTTATCCTTTTTTTCTTTTTTGTTGTTTTCGAGGGCAGATTGTTTGGAGTTTAGATGATTCAGCATTCTTTCTTGTTCTTTTAACGTCGCTTTAAGCGTGGTGGCTTCGTTTTGAAGGTTCATGATGTTACTTGAGGTTAGGAGTTGTTTTCTTCGCCGATAGACTTGTTTACATTGCTGCTGAAGCTGGATTAAAGCATCATTCCGCAGTATGGATTCTATCCGGTCTTGCGCCTTTTTTTGACGGCTAGTCTTGAGTTTTATTTTGTTGTTTTCCATGTTTTCGCTGGTTCTCTGCAGAATCTTCTTCAACAACGGATATCCATCCTCTTCTTTAGCCAACGCAAAGAATGGTCGGCGCAGGTATTCGGCAAGTTTTTGGTGTTCTTCGGAGGGTATGGCTATGTCGCCGCTGTGGTAAAGGTTCTGCATTTTGACAAAGGGCTTCTGTACGTAACGCAACTCGTATTTAGCTTTACGGTTAAGTTCATGCGCTTGACTGTTAGTTTGCAGCAGCTCCCGCATTTCTGCGTGCTGCTCGATGGAGAGTATTCTTTGCTGCTTTTCTTGCATCTCCTTGGTTACTGATGAAATCGCTGTTCTTGTGTCGTGGGTTTCCTTTTCTAACTTCTCCAATTCGCCTCGTAGTTGGGCTATGTTACGGGCTGTTGTGAAGCCGTCGGCCACGCTTTTCGCTTTAGAATATTTTTCTTTCGTGAAAGCGTCCAGTTTTTCGATTAAATCAAAAAGCCTGCTTAGGCTCACGTCTATCTTTCTGCGGGCGATTATGAAAAGGGGCGAGATTCTGGGGAACCAAATGTTCCGCTCACGTCCAATCACGGAGAAGGTTTTTTTCAAATCTTTAACAAATGTTTCAGTGGTTTCGAGTGAAACTTGCTGTGGAAAATTAATCTTGCCTAACGTGTCGATGAAGAATGTTGCCAATCGCCTCGTCACGCGTGCTCGGTGGTATGCCTTGCCCTTTTCAATCTCTCTTTCGCACTCTTTGATCAGGCTTTCGCAGTCTTCTTTGACTTGGTTTATTCTTTTTCTTACGTCGTCGATCAGCTTGTTTGCTTCGTTGTCTAGGGGTTTTACAAGGTTGGCGGTTTCCTTTTCAAACCATTTCTCGAACTCTTGAAATGGCATCTCTACAACGCCAGAAATTACAAGTCCTCCAATCTTGATTGTTTTGAGTAGTATATTGAGATTTTAATATTTATTTATGCCCATTTTCACGGTCGACAGTGTTGCCTAAAGCTTTTCTGAATTTTTCCATCAGAACTTTCGCTCGCGGCATCATTTCTTCAGGCAGGTTTGGGTCGTCTGTCATGACGAGGTTATGATGTTTTAGTCTTGTTTTTATCCAAGAATAATCCTTTCTGAGCAGAGCATAGTCCAGTTCTTTTTCCATGGCGTTGAAGTGGGCAGTATAGATTACGGTTTTCGGCGAGTTCACGATCACGTGTTTGTCGATTGTTCTTCCCATCTTCTTAAGTTCACTTATCTCTATCAATTCATGAACCATCAAATACTCACTATCTAGGACATCGCGCAGGGTAGTCGTGTTTTTAGAAAAAATCTCTCCCGTCATGTAGTCGCAGAATTCCTTGGCTGAAACCTCTCTTAACGAGTAGCCAAACTGTCTGAGAGTCTTCTTTGTCTCTTTTATCCTTTCTCCTACCTCAGCCAGCATCATCGAGTCACTGAAAAAGAACTTTCAATGTTTCGGCTAATTAACCTAACCTCTCTTGATTTCAAAAATGACTTTCCAAAAACAAAGTTTAATTATGATGACGAAAAACAATGTTGCGAACAAAATGAAACAACTCATCCACAACGGTATACTCATTCCAAAATACGAGCCAAAAGGCTTCCACATAAAAATCAAAGGCGAAACCGTAGCCCTCACGCCCGAGCAAGAGGAAATGGCGGTGGCTTGGGTTAAAAAACTGGAGACCGACTATGTTAAAGACCCTGTTTTCGTCAACAACTTCTTCGAAGACTTCCGCGCCGCCTTGGGTTTAAACGAGAAAATTCCGCCGGAACAGTTTGACTTTAAAGAAATAATCGACTATGTGCAAAAAGAGAAAGCGCTGAAAGCCAGCATGTCGAAGGAAGAAAAGAAGCGGTTAGCAGAGGAACGAAAGAAAATTCGCGAGGCAAACAAGGAAAAGTACGGTTACGCGATTATTGACGGCGAAAAGGTGGAAATCGGCGCTTACATGGCGGAACCTTCAAGTATCTTCATGGGTCGAGGACAGCATCCGCTTCGAGGAAAATGGAAAAAGGGACCAAAAGAAAACGACATCACCCTCAACCTTTCACCCGACGCGCCTCGACCGCCGGGTAACTGGAAAGAAATTGTTTGGTATCCCGATTTCATGTGGATAGCCAGATGGGACGACAAACTTCGTGGCAAGGAGAAATACGTTTGGCTGGCAGACACGTGTTCTTTAAAACAACAAAGCGACATCCAAAAATTTGACAAAGCGGCAGAGTTGAACAGCCGAATTGAAAACGTACGCAGACACATCGAGAAAAATCTGACATCTCCAGACGCCCAGAAACGAAAAATCGCCACAGTCTGCTATTTAATCGACGCTTTGAAATTGCGTGTGGGCGACGAGAAAAACGAAGACGAAGCCGACACCGTGGGCGCCACCACACTCAGACCTGAACACATCCGTTTTGAGCCAAACGGTTTGACAACGTTCGATTTTCTCGGCAAAGACGCCGTGCATTGGCAAAAACAGATCAAACTACCCGAAATCGTGATTAAAAACCTGAAAGAATTCATCGGAGAATCGAAATCAGTAATCTTCGACGGCGTCCGCTCAAACCACGTGAACGCCTTCTTAAACGAAGCCATGCCGGGTTTAACCGCCAAAGTTTTCAGAACCTACCACGCCACAAACGTCGTCAGTGACTACTTAAAAGAAGCAAAAATTTCTCGCTCCGAACCAGATTTCGTGAAAAAATACGTTGCCACAAAGGCGAACCTACAAGCCGCCATAGTCTGCAACCATAAACGAAAAATCCCCAAGACATGGGAACAATCGCTGACAAAAAAGAAGGAACGACTAGAAAAACTTAAAACAGAAAAAGAAACCGAGTCGAGGAAGAAGGCGATACAAAAACTCGAGTTGAAGGTTAAGGAGACCGAGGAAACCAAGGAATACAACTTAAGAACCTCGCTTAAGAGTTACATTGACCCGCGGGTTTACTACCGCTGGGGCAAAAAAGTCGACTTCGACTGGAAACTCTACTACCCCAAAACCCTACAACGCAAATTCTCGTGGGTAGAGTCAGAAAAACCATGCAAATAACTATGGTTTTAGTTTTTCAAAACGCACTATGTAAACTAGTTCGTTATCGTTCCATTCGCCATGTTTTTGGCGCCAATGTTTCTTGAATTTTTCTAGTGTAGAATAGCCTTCTGCCCTAGCGTCGTCTTCCGTAAAGTATTTCAGACGCTTGCGTTCGACCGTCGTGATGCGCAATTCCGCAAAGTCGGGCTTTTCTATCGTAGCGACGACAGTCACACCCTGCTTAATCTGTTGCGGCGGCGCCGTCCGTGTAGTGTTCTGCGTTTTAGCGCCTACCAATATCGGCTCCACTTGCGAAAAATCAAACGCGAGTTTGGGCGGTGCTTCGATAACCTCTTTTATCGCCTCTTCGACGGTTTTCTCTGGTTCTTTCGCGATTTTTTTGACGATTTCGCGCGCCTTTTTACTAGGCAAGGGTTTTGCCGCGATTTCTTTGGCAACTTCAACCTGTTTCTCGGGGGTTTCGATTTGGCGGACGATGGTGGCGGCTGTGCTATAGTCGATTTTGCCCATTTCTCGAGCCACGCCTGCTTTTTCTTGTGGCGCGACGAGTTTTTGAAGTTCTTCGGGCGCTTCAGTTAGCTTTAGCCACGTGCTGAGGGTTTCTGGGCTTATGCCGATGCGTGTGCTGATGACTTGGCGTGAGGGGTATTTATGTTGATATTTTGTGAGGAGTTGTTTTACGCAGTTGCCTTTTTCCACGGCTGTGAGCTCTTCGCGTTGAATGTTTTCGATGAGGTTCAACTCGATGACTTGCTCGTCTGTATACTCGCGTACTATGGCGGGCACGGTTTCGAGCCCAGCTTGCTGAGCCGCACGGTAACGACGCTCACCCACGACGACTTCGAACCCGTCGCCCGCTGGACGGAGAATTAAAGGTTCCAGCACGCCGATTTGTTTGATGCTTTCCGCGAGTTCGTTCAAACGTTCGATGTTAATGCCTAGACGTGGGTTTAGTCGGTTAGGGCGAATTTTTTTCAATTCGACTAGCCGCATTTGTTGTTCGGTCATGCGCAACCGCTCCTTTTTTGTGACAAACATCTTTCTTTTTCTCGAGTGTGTCTTATATCTGTGCTTCTGTCAAGGCATAAACTCTATAATCGCAACTCAACCTAAAACACACTAAGCGGACGTCAATCACATGGCAACAATACCAGAAATCATAATCCTCGGCATAATCCAAGGCATAACCGAATGGCTACCAGTCTCCAGTTCGGGTCACCTCGTCCTTGTACAAGAGTTCTTTCAAATCAAGCAGCCTCTAGTTTTTGACGTTATGCTACATTTTGGAACCTTAATTGTTATTCTGGTGGTTTTCAGAAGAGACATTGAAAGAATTCTCAAGGCGTTGACGAGGCGGGATTTTGCCAGCGAAGACGGAAAACTCGCAGGTTACGTAATCATAGGAACCATACCCGCCGTCATAATCGGCTATCTTTTCCACGATTTTTTCCAATCGTTGTTCCAAAACGCGTTAGCCGTAAGCGTCGCCTTGCTTTTCACTGGTTGCTTGCTTTTCGTCTCAGAGCGTCGACTGGGCAACAGACCGCTTGGTTTTGTTGACTCGGTGCTCATAGGAGTGGCGCAAGCGGTTTCTATCATCCCCGGTATTTCACGAAGCGGTGCCACAATAAGCGCTGGGTTACTGCGGGGAGTGGAAAAAGAAAGAGTGTTTAGGTTTTCGTTTCTTCTTTCAGTGCCAGTCATATTGGGCGCGACGGCGTTCGAGGCGAAGAATATCGCAGTGCAAGAAGCGGATTTTGCTGCAATGTTTCTGGGCATGATTGTTTCTATAGTGGTTGGCTATTTTGCGTTGAAGGCTTTGATGAAGATTGTTTTGCAACGGCGGTTTCATTATTTTGCCTATTACTGTTGGGTTTTAGGATTAGGTGTTATCGTTCTTCTGCTGCTTTAAGAAAAATGTACGTCGCCATCGTTTAGGCTATTGTTGGCTGATGGTGGCGTTGGCTTGTACAAGGATGTTCCGTGTGTCGAAAACTCTTGCAGAGACATCTACAGAATCTGCGACGGTTATCAAGGTGAAAGTTGCCCGGTAAGTGCCGTTTCCATAATCAGTAAGCACGTAATCGCTGGCGGCGTCTGGCTTGACCCATAAAACCAGTTCTCGGTAGCAGATGGTTACGTTCTTTGCGAGTGCTGGTTGTTCCTCGTTGAAAAGACGGAATATCACCGTGGCTTGCTTGGTGAGAGGCGTAAGTTGCGTTAGGAATCCTTCCATGTAGAGCCGCGTGGAAACATTAACGTAAAAGGGATACTGCACTCTCACTTCTTTCCCGGTTATGTTGAGTTGAAGGTTTGTGTACGCTTCGGAGATGCCGCTTCCCTCGGCGCTCCAGCTTACATAAAGCCCGTCGGAATAAGGCGCAGCCTCCAAAAGCGTAAAATCCAAAGCGAACGTTCCGAGCGAGTACAACTGTTCAACCGCGGCTTTCCACCTGTTCAAGTTGGCCACGAGCGTTTGGTTTTGCCCGCTGTTTGTTATGTTGGCGAGCGCACCGATCACGACGTGCCTTGACCCTGACTTTATCAAACCAACGTAATCGTTCAACATGTACGCGTCTGCGTCGCTGATGTTTCCGCTGAGTTCGTAGATGTACATCGTAGTCGAGCTCATGATGAGGGCGATAACAAGCGCGCTTATGGCAATGATTTGACCCGAACGCCCGCGTTTGTTGTGTCTAGGCATCATTTCACCACCGACAACTGCAACCGCAACATGTAAGAACGGTACCGAAGACCTTGACTGGCACAGAGGTATTCGACCACAACAACATTGCCCGCCAAGTTGCCGTTAGAAATTGGCGCGTTGTTAATTTGCTGCATGTCTTCGTCGTAGACGGTTAAATTGTAAGCAACGCCGACGGGAAGCGAAAGTTGAAGCATGTTAGACAGGGCCGTCCAGTTGTTCTGGTCAATCATACGCGCAAGCATGCCGCCATTGTCGAGTTGAAGTAACGCTTGCATGCCTTGGGCCGTCAAAGTTTTTTGGTCGCCGTTATAGGGATGTGGTGAAAAAGCAGAACAAATAGCCAATGCAGAGAAAATTATTAGCGCGGATAAAAATGCCTCTGTAACCCGTATCTGTCCCCGATTGTTCTTCGGCATGGCTAACCCACTTCCCGGCAGGTTATTTGCAACTTGTATAACGCCTCACCTATTGCGACGAGATAAGTGAACGAAGCGACGTTTGAGCCCGCAAAGTTTGACGCGTCAAAGTTCACTCCTATCCTTAATGGAATTTGCGGATACACTACCCATTCGGCAAACGGTTCGGTGCCGTTTAAGCCCGTTAGCACGAGTATTGTGGGGCTTTTGTCAAGAAAACGTGGAACCGTGTATTGGGCTGATTGGGTTGTGTTGGTCAGTTGGGTTAAATTGCTCCAGTAACCGTAAGAGAAGGCGTACTTGCCCAGAATCTGCAGGTTTGGATAGTTGAAAGTGGCATTTAGCCTATAGCCCAATGGACTGAGTTTGATGAACGTGCTGTTTGGCTTGGGCGACGACGAATTGTGGCTAAAAGAATAAGTGCCGAAACTAACCATGCTCGGGTTGACTTGTGCCTTTGCGAGAACGATTAGTAGGGCGTTACCGTTTAGAGTGTTTGGAAGGGTAAACGTTACGTTTGCTTCTCCGTTTGAATTCGTGAAAGAAGACAAGCCGTCCACGTAATTCTCCACGACAACATAGCATGTTAAGTTCGAAACAACTCTTAGCCCAGAGTTTTGCGTGATTATTTCAAAGAAGTAACTTGTAGAATTTCCGTTGTTTATGCTAGCGGCTAGGGTGATGGAAGTGTTAAAGATCGGGTCTACTTGAATTCTAAGGGCGATGTTGCTTATCCTCAAAGCATCCAGCAGTTGCGCGTAGTTAATAGCATAAATGTTTTGGCTGTTTAATCTTGTGACCTTGTCCACGTCCAACCCGTAGGGCTGAAGAACAGAGATTGATGCTAACCCGAAATCCGTTAACGAAACGCTTTTGTTGCTGCCCCAGTCAGAGGGCACGCCTGGGTTAAGAAGGACGTACTGCGCGAGTTGTTGAAACCTTTCAACATCGTTTTTGTGGGCTAACCCGTCTAAAAAGGGATACAAAATTTTTGGCATGCCAGCCATGACGGCCACTACGAGAATTACGAGGAGCGAGCACGCGAAAAACGTGTCAATGGTCGTGGTCGGCACAGGGGCACCTCCCAAATTATGTCGGGGCGATCGCCTGCATGCCCATCAAGAAGCTTTGAGACAGCAAAAGTGACACATAAGCAGTCACCGCCAATATGGCGGAGTACTTGAAACCAGCCGCGAACGCACCCTCACTGATTTTGCCGATGAAGAACCCAGACAGCCAGCATTGGAGAATTATGCCCACAGAAAGAATTATCATCTGCTCCTGCGCACCCGCCAAGCCTGATTGCCCCGTCATGCCGGGTAACGAGACGGTTCCGAGGATGTATATGGTCATGGCGACGATCGTGGTTGTAAGGGCGATAAGGATACTCCAAATGAACGCCAAGACAACATAAGGCTTAAGCGTGGCTCGTTTGTTGGATTCTATATCCTTGGCTTTTTCGCTGTACTCTGATAGGATTTCCAATGCCGTCGCCGAACCGCCGCCGATTTCTATGGTTTCAACCAAGATGAAAAAGTGAACAAGAACAGGCCAGCTTCGGATTTTTTTCTTGACGTTTTCGAAGATTTTCTTAAGCGAGACACCCCATTCAATTTGGCTTCTCACCAAGCCCAGAATTTCTGAGAAGTTTCCGTAGGCGCCTCGTTTGCTGGCGTGAATTATGCTTTTTTCGGGAGACAAGCCGATTTTTCTGGCTTCGCTCACGTCTCTAAGGAAGCTGGGCATGGATTCCTCGGCTGTAAAGTTGACCTTTGCGATTTTGCGGTAACTGAGCCACGGCGGCACGGAGATTATGAGGAAGCAAATTGTCGCTACGCCGGTCATGCCTATGGGCGAAACTACCGACTGCAACGAAGGCATCAGCAAGAAAACACTCATCACTCCTATTGCTATAAAGGAAGTGAACAAAGCCCTACGGTAACACTCCCTTAAGGAGAGTATGTTCCCCTTTCTCGCAGTGTGAGCAATAAAGATGAATAAAACCGAAAGCATAGGCATGGCTAAGAAAACGAAAAGGTAGAGGAGAAAGTTAGAAGTGCCGGTCACGCCGCCAGCGGTTAACTCGAAAAAACTACTCGACGATACAACAACATACAAGATGTACGCGCACAAGGTTACGATGAGCATGACTGCGTAGGCCTCGATGAGTGTTCCCAGTTTTTCAATTGCGCGGTTCGACGCTGCGCTTTGGGTTTCGAACATAGACCGCATTTTGCTCTTCAGAAAACTGACTACGTTGATGCCGCTTTTCACTGAAGACACGTAGCCCGCCAAAAAGTCACGGTACATTCTCGATTTTGTGTTTTCTGCGCGTTTATACATAACAGTCAATGGGTCGTACCCCAAAACTTCCACTTGGCGAACCACTTCCTCTGCTTCTTTTTGGAATGTGGGAAGCAGATTGATTGAACGCATTTTCTTCCAGCCGTCGTAGAGCGTCACTCCGCTCGCTGCCATCAACGTGAAAAGCATCACGGCAAACGGAAGCTCGCGTTCTATTTCGCCCGTGTCTTGTCCTTTCTTAAGCGAGCCGAGGAAACGCCCGAACACCTTGCCGAGCAAAAAAGAGAAAGACAAGGTTTTCGCCATCACCAACCGAATTTTTTCGCCAAGTCTTCAAACGTGACTTGTGGGTTGTGGTAGTACTTGTTGAGCACGTTGTGTACGTCGCGGTAGTTTCGAATGTTGTGCTCCACCATTTCAAGCAGAACCCTTTCTCGATGCTCGAGCTCAGTAAGCAGTTTTTCCATGGGGATGTCGAGGTTTTTGGCGATTTTTTGAAGCAAATAGCTCTTCGCCACGTTTTCTTGGAATATGTCGGAAGACGGGTTCCAACTGAAAACCTCGTTTATCGAGTCCGCGCTCTTGAGTTCCTTGATGCTGATGAACTTTCGGCTGGATAATCGTTTGCCTGTTTCGAGGAAAATGGGTGTTCTCACGTGCTTGACGACGATGACACAGTTCATAAGTGAAAGGATTGACGGCGGAATGTTCATCGGCGGCTGTGTGAGCCTTTTAATCGCCGTTTCAGCATCATCAGCGTGCATGGTGCAGAGTCCACCGTGTCCGGTTGCGAGTGCTTGAAAGAGGACGTAGGCTTCTTCTCCCCTCACTTCGCCCACTATAACGAGGTCTGGGCGGTGTCTGACGCTGGACTTGATAAGGTCATAAAGCGTAATCTCGCCCTCGTTTTCCGTGCCGAACCCGGAGCGGGCGATGGTAGAGGTCCAGTTCTCGTGGGGCAGGTTTATCTCTGCAACTTCTTCGACGGAGATGATTTTGTAGTTTGGTCTTATGAGGCAGGCGATGGCGTTGAGGGCGGTTGTTTTGCCCGCTCCCGTGGCGCCGAGAATCATGACGGACATCTTATTTTCCATGAGAAGCCACAAATATGCACCTATGGTTTCGTTGATAGTCTCGTTTTCGATCAAGTCGATTATCGTGAACGGGTCCTTGCGGAACTTGCGTATCGTGAAGCTCGTGCCCGAAGGCGTGGTTTCTCTGCCGTACGAAACTGCCAAGCGGTGTTTTCCCGGAAGCGTGACGTCGACGATGGGGAAGGCGAGGCTTACGTGTTTTCCCGCCTTGTGCACCACGCGCATGATGAAATCGTCAAGTTCCTCTTCTTCCTTGAAGATAATGTTGGTTTTGATGTTCTCGTATTTTCTGTGCCAGAGGAATATGGGTTTGTTGACTCCGCTGCAGCTTATGTCTTCCACGTATTCGTCAAACATCACGGGATCAATCTTGCCGTAGCCGACTATGCCTCGTTCGAGGTAGTAAACAATCTTTCTTATGCCAATAGGCGTAATCGCTTCGAGGGCTTTTTTGTGGTTCTCTATGATTTCGGGCATTTGTCTGTGGAACGATTCCGCTAATGTTTCGTCGCTTTCGGGGGCCTTTAACTCGTATTCTAGAATGTTATGCATTCGTTCGAACGCTTCTCTCTCTTCCTTATTCAGGGGTAATTCATCAACTATGTAAAGATGGTCTAATGTTTCCTCGTGTTGGACGATTGTGGCGTAAGAGAACGGTGGTTTCAGCGGGTAGGTTTCGACTTCAAAATATCCTTCGGGTGGGCTCCATTTTTTGAGGTCAAGAAATCCCACTAACTCTTCTTCGGATAATTTTTGAAGTTCAGCCTCGCTTTTTTTCTTGTCATCCTTTTTCAGTCCTTTCAATTCCCGTCCTCCCTTGCGCTGGTTAAGTAAATTTGGATGGCCGAGCCGTTCATGTGACTCTTTAAAACTGCTGGTCCAAAACCGCTCATGTACTGTCCCGAAGCATAGGGTTTTCCGGCGAGGTAGACCCGATGGTTAGCAATCGTGTTTTCCATGATTTCGCCTAAGCCGCCCTCTATCCATGATTGAACAGTGTCGTTGCGGAGGCGAAGCCAATAAGGTTTGTCGCCAATTTTGGAAGGCAGGTTCAAATAAACCTGCGTGCTCGTATTCACTGTTGTCAGAGACTGGAGTTCCATGGCTTTGGCGGCCACACAACTTAGCAGGTTGTCCAATTGTTCTGTTTCAGGTATGAAACGCAAAGTCGCGGCGTAGGAGTTGAACGAAAAAATTAGGAGCGTGCCCACCGCGGTCATCGCGGCGAACATGTAAACGTAGCTGGGTATTATTGATGGCAAGTTTAGACCTCCACGCGTTGTAGTTGAATGTTGCAGACCACGGTTTCCACGTTTATGACGACGCCCGCCGGACCGCTCGAAATCGGGAGAGAAACAGCGCCGCTTTTGTCGTCGAAAACCGTTTTCACTCGGAGAGACGAAACCGGGTAGGTTAGGTTATAACTTCGCGAAATGGAATCTACGTTTACGCTTCGAACTTTAAGGTAGAAGCCGCCGGACAACGTGAGGCTTTGAGAAAGGTTCATGTTGACAACGTAAATTCGCACCGTGTTCACTGGTTTGCCGTTGTCAGAACCAGTCAGGGCGACTGAGGCAAACGGCCGATAAGAAAGCGTGATTTCTTGAGCGGTCTCGCCCGTTATGATTTGAAGTTGCGTCATCGTCGAGGCGCTGCTGTTCACGATGACTCTGCTGTCGCCTTTTAGGAAAAGTCCGCTTGCGCCGGGCTCGGCGTACGAAAGCACATAAACTGCTTTTCCGACTGGGCTGTTGAAGACTACCTCATAAAAAACATCATCAGTCACATTAACGAGCAACGACTTTGCAACGGGTAGAATTTTGAAGGTTCCGCCGAAATCATCGAAATAATAAACTCTAGACGCGCCTGGAGACCAGAGAATGTTTTCTATGTTGCTTTCTAGCGCAGTCATTGATTGTTTGGCGGCGGAAAAGTTTAGCAGTTGCCCCCGCGCCGAGATTCTCGTCATGGCGACATAGTAGGTGGCGGTGATTATGAGCATCAAAGAAACAAACAGCATAAGAAACGTCACGGGCAGCGCCGTGGCTCTCCTAGACCGGCATACTCGCGAATACTTTTTCCTCACGCTTTCTCTACCCACCTAGGCACACCCGGGCAAGTTAATGAAAGGAGGGGAGGGGACTCCTGGAGTGCGTATGCAAAGAGAGGAGTTCCAGCCTCCCGATGTTCTCCATGCACACCACATTCATCCAGCAGAAGATATGTTGGTTTGTGTGTAACCGAACACTACACATTGAGAATCTGAATCCAAGATAAAAACAGAGAAACACGAAATTAACGAGTACAGAAAAAAATAGAGGGAAAAAAAGAAAAAGGGAGTGGGGGCTATCTAGCGCGTTTACTGTGCAGCTTCAACGTTGACTTCTTGTGTCCAGTGGGCGTTCGCTGTGAAAACAGTGATCTCTACTGGAGTGCCAACGTCGTTCTGGCCAACGCTGTCTGGGCTGTCAACATAAATAACGATTGTCCAGCCTGACTTCAAAGTAACATCATCGCTAGCTTGTGTCAAACTTCTTGTTGATCCCTGGATTGTGTGGTCGTAGGATGTGCCATTGAGTTGTGTTGGCGTGACGGTCAAATCTTGCGTAATTGTAACGGTGTTGGTTCTCCAATAGTAGACGTCAGACCAGTTTGCTGTTTGGCTGCGTGCGGTGATTTTGTCGATAACAACGTCTTTGCCGCCAGTGTTAATCAGCACAAAAGCAGCTTGAGCCCATCCGCCGGTTGTGTTGTACCATATGTGCAGTTTTGACATGTAGAGCGATTCTTGCTGTGTTCGGTTGGTGGTGATGTTGATTGTGTAGAATGTGACGACTGTGGCGAGAAGCACTGAAACGACGAGGATGATCAGCGTTGTCACTACTGTGCTAAGCCCTTTCTTACTCTTTAGCAAGTTCTTCATTTCTATTTTCTCCGTGCCAGAGGGTTTTGAAGCAGAAAAGATATGATAATTTGTGCGTAGAACTGTACTACACATGCACAAAACATGGTAAACGAGTTATTCCAAAAAATCAAACAAAGCGTTGTGGGTTGAAAAAGAAAAAGAAGAGCGCGTTTATTGTGCAGCTTCGACGTGAGCCTCTTGTGTCCAGTGGGCGTTCGCCGTATAAACGGTGACTTCTACTGGAGTGCCAACGTCGTTCTGGCCGACACTGTCAGGGTTGTTGATGTATATGACTATTGTCCAGCCTGATTTTAAGGTGATGTCGTCAGTCGCTTGGATCAGTGTTCGGGAAGCATTCTGAATTGTGTGACTGTAGGTTGTGCCAGAAAGTTGTGTAGGCGTTACGGTAAGGTCTATTGTGACCGTGACCGTGTTAGTTCTCCAATAATAAACATTGCTCCAGTCGCTTGTTTGACTTCTGGCTGTAATCTTATCAATGACTACGTCTCGGCCACCGGTGTTTACCAGCACGAACGCGGCTTGCGCCCACGTCGGCGAGGTAGTGTTAAACCACACATGCAGTTTTGACATGTAGAGCGATTCTTGCTGGACACGGTTAGTGGTGATGTTAATAGCGTAGAACGTGACGATTGTTGCCAGCAAAACAGAGACCACCAGAATTATCAGTGTTGTTACTACTGTGCTGAGCGCTTTCTTATTTTTCATAATGCACTTCATATTTTCAACTCGCTCCGTTTGAAAAAAATAACGCCACGCAAAAATATCGTCATTTGTGTGTGAAAAAAGAGACGCATGCTAGGAATTCAGATTACAGTTACAGCTAAGGTATGAAAGTCGAAACTGCGGCTTTACCTTAATGTTGTAGCCACTTCTAACGAGGCTTCGGTTCCCCACAGTTCGCCGAACAGTTTGCCTAGGGCTTTGGTGAAGGCGCCGTAGTTTGTCCACAGGGCAGTGATTCTTTCTCGTCTTCCACGGGCATCCTCAGTGTCTTCATTGTTTTTCCGTATAGAGAGGAGAATCTGCTCTTTGTCGGTTATAATGAAACTCGGCAAATCATCAATGTCGGAATTCGAGTATTTCACGTTGAGTTTGGTCTTCTCCACAAAGAACCGGCTCTTAGGCGAATGATTCGTCAACACCATGACGTTCATGCTTTTCTTGGAAATCCTCTCAAGCTTGTCGAGAAAACCCGAGTAATAAAGCCTAGCTAAGTCGCTTTCCGGCGCAAACACCTGCACTTCTTTTGTCGCTTTTTCGAGAATTTCGTTGGCTTTCAAGTCGATTTGTTCTTCGCCTTCTAAAATCTGGAAAACTTCTTTCCGTTCCGGCGCAACATTCGGATGCGGCAACGCCAACCAGACATCGACAAGTTTCTTTTTCTTTTGTTCCAAGATTTTGATTTTGAGTTTCTTGGCTTCGATGAGAAGGTCGATGGCTCTTTCAAAGGGTGTGGCAATGAATTTCAACGGTTTCTCAAAAACTGACGAGACCATACCGCGTTTTTCCAAGTCTCTGAGTATGCGGTAGGTTTCGGTTCGGTGCAGGCAGAGGGCTTCTGAGATTTCGCTGGCTTTGCGTTCGCCGTATCTTGCTAGGTAGAGGTAAACGCGTACTTCGTTCTTTGACAACCCCAATCTCAGCAGAGTGCTTTCGATTATTTCTACAGACTTTAAAGGCCCCTTGTCTTTCTTAACAAACTTCCAAGTGCCCGTCGTCTCATCGTACAATCGCACAAGTTCTTCGGTTTTTTCTATCGCCATTTTTCTTGTTCGCTCCGTGGCTTTTCAATCTGTATATCAGATTCGGAAGCCGAACGTGTGTCTCTGCAGTTTACGTATTATATACTTATGAATTCAAAATCTGAATCAAAAATCAACAACTCCAAATCTGCCATGCAAAAAGATACTTTTTTTAATCTCAACATTCAAAAACACACATCGTCCACAGCCGAGAGAAAGGAGAAAAAGAATGCGACCAGAAGCCAGCAGACTATTTGCCAGCATGAGGTTTTTGATTCCGAGAAACAATTTTTGGTTGAAAAGACTCTGCGTTCTGTTTGCTTTTATTCTCATGGACTACGGCGTGACGCTGGCTCTGTGCAAGACGCCCGCGGAAGAGGGTAACTTGTTTGCGAGGAGTTTTATGGAAGTTTATGGCATACCGTTAGGCTTGACGCTTTTCGATTTCATTGCAAACTTTCCAATATACATGCTATTGTGTCTTAACTCTCGCTTCATCAACCTGCCGCCTCGACTTTCCAGAATCGCAGAATCCCTAGTAGATTTGACTTTTGCTTGGTTTATCGCTGGGCTTCATTTTAACGGCGCGGCGAGTTGGTTCTGGTTTGTGCCCGATGTTTTGCGACAGGCTTCTGGAGCGTTTTTGTATTTGCTGATCATCTTGATTGTTTCGTTGAAAAAACCGTGATCAATCATCTTTAGAGTGCGTAGTGAAGGGCTATACACAAACCCTATTATTCATTCTTTGACCCTTGAAAAAGATTGAATGCAGCGTTAACTCTGTTTGGAGAAATTGTAGTATGGAAAGCCCGAAAAACGCAGAAGCCCAAATTACAAACGATGACTCTTACCTTTCTTTCCCTTCTAGGCTGCAGAATGAAGAATCCAACGAGGAATTTGAAAGAACAAAGGCAGAAATCGAGAAAAGATTCAACGAACTCCTCACGACCATAAGCGAGGAAACCATCCAACTCAGCGAATTCCTGCTTGAAGAAAAGAAACTAGTACGGGAATTATGCATGTTCCTACGGCAAATCCTCAAACGCCTCAACATGACCTTCAATATTCCAGTCAAAGCCATCCCAGAATTTCAGTCCACCGCGAAAAAGATTGTTTTGAACAAGGAAGGCCACCTCATCGTGATGTATGAAAAAGAGAAGGTTAACTCGAGGGCTTTGGAGGATTATCCGCCGGAAATAGTTCTCGCAGTTATTTGGAACGTCGTTCCGGAACTCGAAAAATCCATCAAAGCCTACCGGAGAAAAATCAGCGAGAGAGTTAGCATTTTTGAAAGAATAAAGAAAGAACTGAAAAACATAGGCCAGATTTTTTCGTCCCCGGAACGTGAACGAAACGGCGTCATAGTTGTGGGGAACGAGGAACTGAAAAACCCAATCTCTGAGAGCAAGCAAGAAAACACAGCGCCAGAAGGCACCTAAGCGGGGGTAAGCCATGATGGAAACCATTGGCACAGAAATCCGCACCTTCTACTCGCTCCGAGAATTATACGACACCATAGAAGAAGAAATCGACCAATACAAATCAATAGCAGACGAATACAGCCAATGGTTAGGTCTTTTTCTGAGGGACTCAAAAGCCACGTTTAAAAACCAAGAATGGTTCAAAAACCTATCCATGATGCAGAAAACCCTCAAATCCGGGAATAAACCCCAAAAAAAGGAGAAAAAACCAGGAAAAAAAGGAGCCTCGTCGCCAGAATGGATTCCCTACCGCGAAATCATGCTTTGTGCAAGCGAACAAGGACAGGCCGAGATAGTTTTTGAAGCGATTGAAACAATAAACGAAAAGATTGCACAATTGGAGAAGATTGGCAACACGATTAAAGAATTAGAGAAATCCGGATTGGGCAAGGGCATAACCTTTGTGGCTTTCATACACGACGGAATCCCAGAAAAACTCGTGTTACAGCACAAGGAAGGCAAAGAACTGGCCGAACGATTCAAGTACATCGCGGAATTTTCAGTTTCAAAACCCGCATAAAAAAGACTAAACTGTGGTACTGTACTCTAGAAAGGCTTTGGTGAATTTTTTCATAAGGTCATACGGCGTTTCGACGGTGCAGTAGTTGCGGAGATAATTTTTCGCGGCGCGGCTCTTCACGCCCACCCCGATGATTCCGAAGCCGGCACGTTCTTTTTGCCGTATAGTCTGTAGCAGTTCGTTCTCTGCTTCTGGATATCCCGAAGGGAAAAAGTCTGAGACGAGAACTATGATTTTTGATGATTCAATGTGTTGACGCATCTTGTTAGTAACGATATTTATCCCGTCGGGCATGTAGGTTAAGCCGCCGTGAATCAGCCCGCCTATGCGTGCGCGTACGCGTGTAGTGTAGTTTTCTTCAAAGTCTTTAACGATGTAAAACTTGTCATTAAAGGCGAACATGCCCCAAGCAGCACGATTTAGAATAAGGTTTTTAGCGGTTTCAGCTAAGCATAGGGCTATGCCGCGGACTTCTCCCGTGAAAAAGTTTAAACTGTGGCTGGCGTCGATGATTATCGCCCACGCTTCTTCCCGTGTTTGTAGTTCTTCACGGACGAAAATGTCGGTGCGTTGGCTTTGGCTGGCGATGACTTGGATGGCTTCCTGCAGATCGACCAAACCGCTTTCATGCTTAAAGTCTTCGCCGAGTATGTTTTTCAAGAGCCGAAGTTTCTCCAAAACCCTCCTAATCGGGCTAGAGAGAAGCTGCTTCGACCGCAAAAACTCTGTATAGTCTTCTTTTGGAAACTCGATCGCCGAAAAACGGGAGCCGGCTGAGAATTCCTTGTAGGTTTCTATTATTTTTTGTTCTCGGGCTTTTGTTGCTTCCCAAACGGAAAAGGCTTGGGTCGTTTCGCGTTCAAGGCTTTCGTCGGTAAACACCTCCGAGTCGAGTTTGGCGAAGGCAAGTTTCAAGGCTTCATTAAATTCTTCAGCGGTTGCGGTTATGTTGCTGTGGTAGACTGAGTTACGACCGTAGCTGTCCGTGTAAGGTAACGTAAGCGTTTCAGATGGTCGTCCGTACTCGTAAAGCCTCCAATACACTTCGTCGGCCAATTCCAACTTTTTCTTATCTAGCCTATTGTTTCTCTGCAACGCGTTTTGGGCGTCTTCTTTTTCCGTAAGTTGTTTTGAGGCAAGTTCCTCGATCTGTCGAAGATACAATACACAATCATTCACGTCTTCTAGCATTTCTTTCGGTATTCTTCCGTTGCCTTTACCGACGATAAAATAGGAGATAATCGCCGCCATGATGCGAAGCGGATCCTCGAACAGAACTTGGGATGGCTTTAGGCGAAGATACGAAATCGCGTTTGCCAGCGCAATGTCGGGAATGAAAGGTGACCAGGCTTTCTTTGCGTAAGCAGCGATTATGGCGTCTTCGACCAGGCTTGCGGCGTACATGGCAAGGTTCTGATTCTTGTCCTTCGCCCAATCAACATAAGACTCGAATCCGTCTGTGGCGACGTGGGCGCTGAGATGAAAAACTGAGGCTCTGAACAATTGCCACAAAATCCGTTTGTGAAGTTCGTTGCCCAAGTTTAATCGAAGCCCCTGAAATTGGACAACAGTCCTGCCCTTCGTTTTGGGCTCGGGCAAACAAATAACATAGCCCTTGTCATCCTTGCCCAGTACAGGAAAGGTTACGTCGTCGCGCACAAGAATTTTCACGTCTTCATGCTTTTTCTTCGTAATCTGAAAAGAAGACGCCCAAGCATAGTCAAAAAAGTCCAAACGCCAGCCGCCTTCACGTTTTTTAGCCTTTCACGTTAAAGGTTGCTTTGACGATGCGTTTGACGATGTCTTGAATCTCTATGTCGTCGCTCGTAGTGCCAACAATGGTCTCGACTGCCGCCGCAAGAGGAGTCATCCCGTCGGCGATGAGCACGCCCCAGTTTATAAGGTCGCCGGGTGAAGGCCCATATGGAAGATCACCGTTTTGGTATTGCCGACGGAGTTCGGCGCCTACTTTGACGATTTTTCTGGCGGTGTCTTCGTCTATTTTGCATCGTTTCTGAATAAGGGCCACTTCGTCGGGGGAAATAGTGTCGCCTATGCTGAGGTAGTCAAAGTTTATCCACACTGCCATGCGTCGTCTCAGAGCAGCGTTTAGGGGCTTGGTGCCGACGAATTCGGCGGAGAACGGGTTCATGGAGATGATTAGGTAGCCCGTTGGATGGCGACTTACGACTTCGTTGTCTTTCTCAGTGAGAACCACATGCCCACGAGTGTCGAGGATGGGGTTTAGTCTCGTGGCGATATCTTGTTTCATCATGTTCGCCTCGTCAAGATAAAGGATGCCGCCGATTTTGCACCATTGGATGATTTGGCCGTCTATCCAATTCTCCTTGCCGAGGCCGACGTACCTGCCGAAAAGGTCGTAGCTGCTGGTTTGGAGCCCACAGTTAATTTCCCAGATCGGGAGCCCACAGATTTCAGCGACGATATAGACTATGTGTGTTTTTCCGGTGCCGCTTGGCCCGATGAGAGCGCATTGTTTGAAATAGTAAAGCGCACGGATGATGCGTTCGACATAGTTGTGTCCGCGGTCGACGTACTCAGGAGTGTTGCTGGGAATTAGGTTTTGGACGTTTTCCGGAAAGACATAGTCGCCGACGAGGTCGTATCTTTCTACGTTGTATTTTGCTTTTAGCGGGGAAGTTTGGCGTTTTATTTGTTTTGCGAGTTGGATGTTGAATTTGGCGTCGTCGCGTTGGGTTCTTATCTGAAGTTTTTTCATAAGGGCTATTTGCTCTTTTCTTTTCTGGCCTTGATGACTGAAGCCCATTGTCACGACTGGTTGGTTTTCTTCTTGGGTTTGAGTCAAATAGCCCACACTCCCTATTTTGTACGGTTTATTCTATGTTGGAATCGGAATTTAAATATTCTGTCTTACGATTCAATACCACAAAACAACGCTAACACTTCAAAGCGCTCGGCAAAGAGAAGTACACATATGCGCTTGCAGAACCCTCACTGTAGCAAGAGTTAATCCTTATATCTGATGATGCTTTTGTTTTTTGCTCTACGCGAGGCAAAACATGGATATACTGGGCTTCCTCAAGCGAGAATTCTCGTTCATCTCAGGTAACTACCGCATCCTCATAATCAGTTGGATGATAATGGACCTTGCCATGGAAATGCCCGTGCCGAACTTTCAGTATTACGTGCAGGCTTTGGGTGGAACGGGAATGGCTTTGGGAATCATCGGCGCTGCGAATTTTTTGGCGATGGCGGCCGTGGCGTTTCCTGGTGGTTATTTAGCGGATAAGTACGGAAGGCGTTGGTTGATTACGACAATGACGTTTGGCTTGGCGTTTTCCTACGTTTTCTTTGCGTTGGCGCCGTCGTGGCACTTTATTCTCATAGGTACGATTCTTCAAGGACTTTGCTTAATTTATCAGCCGGCTTTGTTTGCGATGGTGCAGGATTCGCTACCACCCGAGCGTCGAGGGGTTGGTTTCTCGTTGGTTCAGATGATTCATGGCACGTTTAATACGCCGGGTCCTATTATTGCTGGGCTTTTGTTGTTGCGGTTTGGGTTGGTTGATAGTATGCGTATCGTGTATGTTATTGTGATTATTCTCTATCTTACTGCGGCTGTTTGGCGGCTTAGGCTGAAGGAGACGATAAAGAGTGGCGACCCGATTCGTTTCAGCCATTTCGTTTCTTCTTATCCTCAAGCGATTCGCGAATGCTACATTAATGTTTGGAAGGTGGTTCCCAGGTCGGTGTTGTGGCTGTTGTCGGTTCAGATTCTGTTCATGTTCTCCAACGCGCTCATCAACGTAATAAACGCCATTTATGCCCGTGACGTTTTGGGAATCCCCGAAGAATTATGGTGGCTAACATTCATCCCGCTTTTGGTGACTATGATGATTGCCTCCTTTCCTGTAGGAAAACTAATCGACAGAATCGGCGCAAAGATTCCGCTTACGCTCGGCCCATTGACTCTTATGTCGGCGTTGTTGATTTTTGTCAACGGCAATTTCTACACGGTCATGGTCGCGATGGCTCTGCTTAGTTTGGTGTTCTTGTTAGTAATGTCATCGGGAATGACACTCACGGCGCAACTCGTAGAACCCGAGAACCGAGGCAAGGTAAGAGGGTTCCTGAATTTCGCGGGTTACATCGCCACGGGCTTCGGCATGCTACTGGGCAATTTCCTGTATAATCAAATGCCTCAATTGCCGTTTTACCTAACGATCGTGTTGACTGTACCCATGATTCTGATCATCGTGTTCCGTGTGCATACTTATGAGAATATGGGATAAGAGCAACTTAAAAGAGCAGTAATCTGGGACGAGTACTTGACTAAAACACAAGCCTCCTTATCCTAATCATAACAAACACCACAGACGCTCCGACTCAGACTTTATAGTATCATCCCCCAGCAGGCATATTCACACACTAACAATAATCGCAACTATCAAACGGCAACACACAAAAATAACCAGCCCTAACCCTAAAAGTGAACCCGTGGTTCTCTGTTCATATTTGCGGTGTATTTGGAGCCTAATAGGATCATATATGGAAGAGGGGAGGAGAGAGCGGCACACAGAGTCACACAGAAGAAAACCAATCGCCAAAACACAACTTATTTAACAACAAACCATCAATTTTACCATCCTAAACAAAAACAGTGAAAAACCTTGACCGGCGCCCTTCCTCAACAACTGTTTCAACTGCTGAAAACCCAAAAATACCATATCGTCGGAACCCATTCCGCCGTCAAACGGTGCAGATGGCTTTACGAATCTCTGGTCCACAACCGACCATGCTACAAACAACAATTCTACGGCATCCAAAGCCACAGATGTATCCAAATGACACCTACCGTAGCACAATGCAATCTACGGTGCATGTTCTGCTGGCGCATCCAAAGTGAAGACCTCCACGAAACCACATGGAACGAACTGGCCCCGCCAAAATGGGACACGCCGGAAACCATCATCGAAGAATGCGTAAAAGCCCAAAAAAGGCTCGTAAGCGGATACAAAGCAAACCCAAAAACCAACCCCAACAAATACCGAGAAGCCACACAACCAAAACACGTCGCCATTAGCCTCGCCGGCGAACCCACACTATACCCACAACTCGGCGAACTAATCGAACAATTCACCCAAAAACGCTTCACCACATTCCTCGTCTCAAACGGAACAAAACCAGAAGCACTAACCAAACTAAACAAGGAACCTACACAGCTTTACATCTCCCTCTGCGCACCCGACGAAACCACGTTCAAAAAAACTTGCCGCCCCCAAACCCCAAACGCATGGGAAAAACTAAACCAAACCCTCGCGTTGCTTTCAACCTTCACTTGCCTTACCGTGCTACGCCTAACGCTCACCCGCCACCTCAACCTAAAAAACCCAGAACAATACGCCAAACTAATCACCAAAGCCAACCCAACCTACGTGGAACCCAAAGCATACATGCACGTCGGCTTTTCACGACTCCGCCTAGAATTCGAAAACATGCCCAGCCACAAAGAAATACAAGAATTCGCCACAAAACTCGCAAAAGAAACAAGCTACAACATCCTACAAGAAGCACCCGAAAGCCACGTTGTCCTGCTCAGCCGACTAAAAAAACCAAAAAAACTCGACCAAAACTAAACCAATCCTTCACATAACTAACTATACATCTGTTTAAAACAATTCAAACAACCCCCCAAAAGTTCGTCATCTACACCAAAATATTTTATTAAATGATAAAAAATCTCATATACACCATGGGTTATGCTGTTGATTTAACAACAACTACAAAAGAGGATTAAACCATGGTAAACGAAGGAAGAGGCAGATTATTCAGAAGAAAAGACGGAAAATTCCTCATATACCTCCCAAAAGACCTCGCCGAAGACAGCATGTTTCCATTCAAAGGCGCCACGTCCGTACTCGTAAAAGTAACATTCCAACTCGGCGACGAAAAACTCATAATCGAAAAATGGAAAGAACCGACAAACCAAGAATAACCACTCCTAAAACACGCATCTAAGCATTCGCTTTCAACACCATTTTCCCCTCCAAACATTTCTCTGCACAACACTTTTAGGAACCCTACAACAAACAATCCACCAACACACAACCAACAAGTGAACAAAGTGACATTCAACAAACTACTCACCAAAATCCAAAAAGAACTAACACAAAAAGAACAGATCAAAGAAGAAATCCAAAAAAACATGCGCAAAGCCACCCGCCTCTCCAAACAAGCCATCCTACTCACCCACCAAAACAGACAAGAAGAAGCAAAAAAACTCCTCAACCAAACCGACAAACTCTTCACAACCCTCACCAAACTCACCAAAGAACACACCGACCTATTCTACACAGGAATCGTGAACGCCGCCTTCCAAGAATACGCCGAAGCACACATCTTCCTCGCACTAACACAAGAAAAACCACCACCCAACCCAACACAACTCTGCATATCATCCATCGACTACATACTCGGCCTAGCAGACGTAATCGGCGAACTGCGACGAAGAACATTAGACATGCTAAGAAAAGGCAAAACAAAAACAGCAGAAAAATGCCTAGAAACAATGGAACAAATATACACTGAACTAACAGCCATGGACGACGCCTACATGCTCGTGCCTGGGCTAAGAAGAAAATGCGACATAGCACGATCCCTAATCGAAGCCACCCGAGGCGACATAACCCTCGAAACTCGACGCACAGCACTAGAACAATCAATAAAAAAACTAGAAAAAACACTCGCAACAAAAAAGAAACAGTAAGACCATGCCCAAAACAAAAATACCCCCAAACTTTTCAGTAAAAAAAGCCCACAACGCACAGCAACTACTCTCCAAAAAAATACTACAAAAAGACACGTTGCCAAAAAAAATCCGTTACATCGCCGGAATAGACGTTGCCTATTCTGAACAATTCTCTATCGGTGCAGTGGCAGTTTTGGACTACAAGTCGCTTTTGTTAAAAGAGTTTAAAACAACAGTCTGCAAAACCCGTTTTCCCTACGTCCCAACCTTGCTATCGTTCAGAGAAATCCCGCCCGCCGTCTCAGCGATTAAAAAGTTAAAACTCAACCCCGCAGTTTTCCTCATCGATGGGCAAGGCGTAATGCACCCTTACCGGCTCGGATTCGCTGCCCATCTGGGCTTAGTAATCGCCCAGCCCACCATCGGCGTCGCAAAATCGCCTCTTTGTGGAAAAGTCCAAGCGTTTACGAACGATGGTTGGGCGCCAATCATAGATAAACACGAAGTTATCGGCGCCGCCGTGATCACCCAAAATGGAAGAGAACCCCTTTATGTAAGCGTTGGCAACATGGTTTCCTTGAGAACTGCAATTTCTATAGTAAAGCATTGCACAAAAACCAACCGAATCCCTGAACCTTTACTACAAGCGCATAGAATCGCAACTGAAGAAAAGAGGAAAACGCAAAATACGTTCTCGTACAAAAAATCATAACCGGAGACGAACGTGTTGGATAAACGTTTAAAACAAATTGCAACCCGAATTAAGAACAAATCGCTGCAAAAGAAAACATTAGAATTTCTCGAAAACCCAACAGTCAAAATCGAGGACAAAACATATTCCGGATTACCACTTGACCTCGCACCAGCAGGCCTATCGCGGCACCATAGCTATCCGGGAGGTTTTGTTGAGCATGTTTTGGCAAGCACTAAAATTGCCTTGACTTTGTGTGATGTTGTCGAAAGCGTTTACAACGGAAAAGTAAACAGAGATTTGGTTCTCACAGGGATGATTTTGCACGATGTTTTCAAACCGCTAACTTATGAAATGCGCGAAAACGGAAGTTACGCTGTAACCCCCTTAGGCGACCGCATCGACCATCTAACTTTAATAACTTCTGAACTCATACGAAGGGGTTTTCCTCTCGACATAGTGCACATAGTCGCAGCGCATCATGGTGGAGAAGCTGGACCGATATATCCACGAACAGTCGAAGCACTGATTTGTCACCTCGCGGATTCGGCGGATTCGCAGTTGAACGGTGAAATTCTAAGAGCAGCGCGTTACCTTTCGCAACGGGCGACTGGCATTGACCTGCCCAAGCTAACATCCAAAGAAGCTTTCGAAATCGTCAACGCAAAAGTGTGGAAAGGCTGGGACGGCGTTAAACATGCCGTTGAAAAAATGGAGAAAAGAAGAAGGGTTCGAGCAAAATAGGAAACTATACCGGCATTATTTTTGTTTCCAAGATTTTTGTGTCTAACAAGGCGAAGGTAGCCTTGCCGCTGAGATAGCCGCAGATTTCACCTGGATTTATAAGGATTGTTTTGCCTTCGCGATGAATTTTCGCCTCGTGCGTGTGGGCATGCACAACGACATCGTAGCCTTGTGTACCAATTAACGAATTCAAGAGCCCTACATCGTCACCGTGAACCATCACAATCTTGACATTATCCACGATAACTTCTGCAAATTTTCCACGGAGTTCACCGTTTATTTCTTGGAATCGTTGTGTCAAAAGCTGATGGTCGCCATCGTTGTTGCCAAAAATGCCGATTAGTTTGGCCTTTAGAGGCTTTAGCCTTAGGACCGAGAAGCCAGATACGTAGTCACCCGCATGCAGCACGAGCTGAACTTTTTCTTCATTTAATCGTTTTACGACGTTGTCAATGTTTGGCAAGTTGTCATGTGTGTCTGCGATTATGCCGATTTTCATGCGTTTGATTCTTCCAGAACCTTCTTGCCGTATTCATAACCTTTTTCGAAAGCGTCCAAGTTGAGCTTTTCGGTGCCCTTTGGGATGTTACTGAGAATAGCTTTCTTCATCGCTTCTGCGTCGACTATTCTTGTTATAGACGTCAACGCACCTAGCATGATAACGTTGGCGATTATAGTTTTGCCCAGTTCTTCCGCCATTTTTGTAGCAGGCACCTTGTAGATCCGCTTGTCATGCATGGTTTGTTGTTGCGGAATCATGTCTGGGTCAAGGATAAGTGTTCCACCGCTCTTTAACGTCCCAGCGTAGCGAGTGTAAGCCGCTTGCGACATGACAACAAGTATATCTGGATCCGTAACCTTCGGAAAGTCGATCTCGTCGTCTGAGATTACGACTTCTGACCTACACGAACCGCCTCTCGATTCTGGACCATAGGACTGCGTTTGAACTGCGTTCTTATCCTCATAAAGCGACGCGGCCATCGCCACGATCAAGCCAGCCCTAATAATTCCTTGGCCACCAAAGCCTGCTATCCTAACTTCGAGTCTCATAAGGTTATGCGCCTCCTGTGACTTTGCCTTGAGCTTGAGCGGTCATTTCGCGCAGCAACTTTTCGAACGTAGGCTTTTCGACGTCAACAAACTCTCCTACCGGAATCTTTTCCGCCGTGATCTCTGCCTGTGCAGGATCTGAAAAGTTTTGAATCACCGATGCTTTTTTGAACCAGTTCATGAAGTCCATTGCGGTTCCAATTTTGCTGGCCTTGCCGTAGATTTCAGGACACGGAGAAACGATTTCAATAAAAGAGAACCCCTCTTTCTGAATAGCCTTCTTTATCGATTCCGTCATCCTGCGCACATGAAGCGTCGTCCATCTTGCCACGTAGACCGCGCCTGAAGCGGCTGCCAAGTGAACGAGGTTGAAGGGATGTTCGATGTTACCGAAGGGTGTAGTAGCGGTTCTAGACGCAAGGGGTGTTGTGGGTCCTTGTTGACCGCCGGTCATGCCATAATTGAAATTGTTAGAGCAAATCACTTTTATGCCGATGTTTCTTCTCGCTGCGTGAATAAAGTGATTGCCGCCGATTGCGAAAAGGTCGCCGTCTCCGCTTATGACGATCACGTTAAGCTCGGGATTAGCCAACTTCACACCGACTGCGAATGGGATGGGGCGGCCGTGAGTGGTGTGGAATGAATCCGTGTTTGTGTAACCTGCGATGCGTCCAATGCAGCCGATGCCTGAGATTACGGCAATCTTGTCCAAATTAACTTCAAGCTCTTTTAAAGCTGTTACAAAACTGTTTAGAATTGTGCCGTCTCCGCAGCCGGGACACCAGATGTGAGGTATGGTTGTTTTTCTTAGGAATGGTTCAAGCGGATGTGCAATTTGTGTTGTTTGCTCGGCCAATTAGTGTTTTCCTCCTTTTATTGCTTCCAAAATTTCTTCAGGTTTGTGAGGTTCTTCACCAAGTTTTGAAAGAAACGTGACAGGCGTTGTCTTTGCTGCACGTTCTACTTCACGCACAAGCTGGCCATAGTTCATTTCGGGCACCACAATCGTCTTAACCTTCTTAGCCACTTCTGCAACTTGCTTTTCTGGAAAAGGCCACAGTGTTATCAGTCGAAGTAATCCGGCTTTTATGCCGGCGTTTCTTGCCTTTCTCACGGCGCTCCATGCTGCTCTTGCTTCAATTCCATAAGCCACCACGGCGATTTCTGCGTCGTCAAGCATTGTTTCTCTAATTTGTATGATTTTGTCTGCGTTCTTTCTTATTTTATCACAAAGTCTTTGAACAAGGGTCTGTTGGGTTTTGATGCTTTCGGTGCGAGGTCGTCCTTCTTCATCGTGAGTTAACCCAGTCGCGTGGAAGTGGTAGCCGTCTCCGAAAACAGCCATAGGTGGAACAAGATCTTCGTCGGGTTTGAAGGGTGCATATTTTTCTCGCGGAACTTGGGGTTTTTTTCGGTTTACAATCTTTATCTGGTCTGCAGGTGGGATTGTCACTCTTTCCCACATGTGACCCACTATGGCATCCATCATTATCATCACAGGAACGCGGTAGGCTTCGGCGTAGTTGAAAGCTTCAATGGTCAAGTCAAAGGCTTCTTGCACTGTTGACGGCGTTAAGGCGATAATTTCATAGTCTCCATGGGAGCCCCATTTTGCCTGCATAACGTCTTGTTGTCCTGCCATGGTTGGTTGCCCGGTGCTTGGCCCGCCCCGCATGACGTTTACGATGACGCAGGGTGCCTCGGTCATGACTGCCAAGCCGATGTTTTCTTGCATCAGACTAAAACCTGGTCCAGAAGTCGCGGTCATTGCCTTCAACCCTGCGTAAGATGCGCCTATGACTGCTGCGATTGAGGCGATTTCGTCTTCCATCTGGATGTATGTTCCGCCTACTTGTGGTAAACGGCGAGCCATGCGTTCAGCGATTTCTGTTGCGGGCGTAATGGGATACCCACCGAAGAATCTGCAACCTGCGGCTAAGGCTCCTTCTGCGCATGCGAGGTCTCCGCTGAAGAAGTGTCTGCCCGTTAAAATGGCTTTATTTTTTTCGCTCATTCTTTTCGGCCTCTTTTGTTTCTTTCTTTTCGTTTGGTTTTTCTAAGACGAAAATGGCAAAGTCGGGGCAAATTGCCTCGCAGAAGCCGCAGATCGTGCATTTTTCTGGGTTTACTACTTTGGGCGGGTGCACTCCGCGGACGTTAATTTCTTCCGACTCTTCTAGCACCTGTCTTGGACAGAATTGTATGCAGTAGCCGCAGCCTTTGCATCTGTCTTTTATGAGGCAGATTTCTGCTTTTGGGACTTTGAACTTCTCGATGTCTAATGGTTTGCGCCATAACTTTTTGGTTGACAAAACAGTCATCTCCAAGTCTACACCTTTTCCGTCATCTTTTTCGATTTTTCAATCTCCTCTTTAGTCACGCTTTGCACGATTGACTGCATTTCCCTTACCTTAGACGCTACTCTTTCGCCTTCTGCAGCGCTTGCCCACAACAACTGCAAACGCTCCTTATTCAAACCCAACCGTTCCATCTTCTTCCATAACCGCTCTACACGTTTCTGGGTTTGGACGTTAGCATTGATGTAGTGGCAGTCGCCTATGTGGCAACCTGCAACCAAAACCGCAGCGGCTCCCCTCACAAACGCTCTTTCCACAAACTTAGGGGCAACGCGTCCCGAACACATCGTTCTAATTATACGTACGTTCGTAGGGTACTGCATGCGGCTCACGCCTGCAAAATCAGCGCCAGCGTAAGCGCACCAGTTACAGCAAAAAGCAATTATTTTCTTGTCTGCGTCATGTTCGGTCAACGCGTCAATTTGAGCTATTATTTGGTCGTCCGTAAAATGCCTCATGTAAAGCGCCCCGAAGGGGCATTCCGCTCCGCAAGTGCCGCATCCTGCGCATGCTGCTTCGATTACTTCAACATGTTTCAAGTCTTTGTTCAAAACAACTGCGTTGTAGGGACAAACCTTTGTGCATAGCCCGCATACTTTGCAGTTTTCAGGCAGAACCTTGGGTGTAATGGCTTCCACCGTTACTTTTCCTTTTGCCATCAAGATTCCGGCGCGGGCTGCTGCTGCACTGGCTTGGGTTACGCTGTCTTTGATGTCTTTCGGTCCTTCTGCGCATCCGGCGAGGAAAACACCGCCTGTCGGCGTGTCAACGGGTCTGAGTTTGGGGTGGGCTTCCATGAAGAAACCATCATTAGTCCTAGAAAGAACAAGTAACTTTTGAATAACGTCGCTGTCACGGCGAGGTTCGATGCCTACGGACAAGATGACCATGCCCACGTTAACCTTGTACACATCATTCTGCAACGTGTTCTCTCCAACTAGCCACAAGTTGTGAGTTTTACGTTCTTCGTAAATGTCGGAGGGAAGCCCGCGAATGAATATGACTCCTTCTTTACGCGCTCTCTTGTAGAGATCTTCGAAACCCTTGCCGAATGCTCGGATGTCCACGTAGAACACGTAGATTTTTGTGTCCGGCCAATGTTCCTTGATAAGCAAGGCATCTTTTATCGTATTCATGCAGCAAATATTGCTACAGTACAAGTGCCCCCGATCCGAGCGGGAACCCACGCATTGAACGAACGCTACTGTTTCGGGAATTTTCATGTCGCTGGGTCGGAGCAGTTTACCACCGGACGGCCCGCCTGCGTTTATAAGTCTCTCGAACTCGAGTGAGGTTATGACGTTTGGGAATTTTGTGTAACCGTAATTCCGTAACGAAGTGGGGTCGTAAACATCCGCGCCTGTTGCCACGATGATAGTACCTACTTCTAATTCTACTGTTTCTGGTTTCATGTCAAAATCGATTGCTTTTCTTTCGCATGCTTTAATGCATTTGTCGCATTTGAGGACGCCGTCTTTGTTAAGGCAGTGTTCCATGCCTATAACGTATGTGGAAGGTACGGCTTGGGCGAAAGGCGTGTAGATGCCGTGTCTTACTGCTAAGCCAACGTCGAACTCGTTGGGCATGATTACGGGACAAACCTTGCTGCAATCGCCACATGCACTGCAATCCTTTGTCACGTAACGGGGTTTCTTGAGCACCTTGACCTTGAAGTTGCCAATGTATCCCTTAACATCTTGAACCTCGCTGTTAGTAAGAAGCGTAATATTTGGATGCCTGCCCGCGTCAGACATCTTCGGCGCAAGAATGCAGATGCTGCAGTCCATGGTTGGAAAAGTTTTGTCGATCTGTGCCATTTTGCCGCCAATACTGGGCTCTTTCTCCACCAAGTAGACTTGGTAACCAGTGTCAGCCAAGTCTAAAGCGGCTTGGATTCCTGCAACACCGCCGCCGATTACTAGTGCTTTGGGTATTATGGGAACCTCACTTTCTGTTGCTGGCTCGAGGAGGGCGACTTTGGCCACGGCTGCTTTAACCAAATCTTTCGCTTTTTCCGTTGCATCTTGTTTGTCGTATAAGTGTACCCAACTACACTGTTCTCGAATGTTTGCCATTTCGAAAAGATACTTGTTTAGCCCTGCTTCTTCGCATGCACGTCTGAAAGTGGGTTCATGTAGCCTAGGAGAACACGATGCGACGACTACACGATTAAGTTTGTGTTCTTTAATGTCCTTTTTAATCAGGTCTTGTCCTTGGTCTGAGCATGTGTATCTGTTGTCTCTCGAGATTACAACGTTTGGGAGTGTAGCCGCGAATTTTGCCACGTTTTCGCAGTCGACCGAGCCCGCAATGTTCAGTCCGCAATGGCACACGTACACGCCTATTCTTGGTTCTTCCTTCTGCAGTGATGACTGTTTTACTTCGACGACTTGGGGATTACTCATAGTTTGTTTATCCTCCCTTTACATAACGGTCGATGGAATCCGCTGCTCTCTTACCCGCCACAATGCCCTCCATCACTGAGGCTGGTCCAGTTACGGCGTCTCCTCCAGCGAAAACGCCTTCTTTTGTTGTTTCCATCGTAATCGGGTCTGCCCAGATAGTGTTTATGTCGCTTAATTCGATTTCCTTCGGCAAAAATGACGTGTCCACGGCTTCGCCGACCGCCAAAATAATCATGTCAAATTCTCTCGTAAAATTGGAATCTTTCACGGGCTTTGGGGTTCTTCTTCCAGTTTCGTCGGGTTCGCCCAACTCCATCCTTACAAGTTCTAATCCTGCAACCTTGCCATCTTTCCCTAAGATCCGCGAGGGTGCGACTAGGAATTCGAGTTTTATTCCTTCTTCTTCAGCCTCTTTTACTTCCCATGGGTTGGCGGGCATCTCTTCGCGCGTTCGACGATACAGAATTGTGACTTCTTTTGCGCCTCCATGCAACGCTGTTCTCGCAGCGTCTACGGCCACGTTTCCCCCGCCGATTACAGCGACTTTCTCGCCGATCGTCACGGTTTTCTTCGACTTGACATCTCTCAAGAAATCAAGCGCGCATACCGCACCTTCAAGTTCTTCGCCTTCACAGCCTATTTTTCGGCTCTTCAACGCGCCGACGGCGATGAATATTGCTTTGTAGCCTTCGTCTTTTAACTGGTCAAACGTAATGTCTTTGCCGAGGGCTGTGTTGGTTTTGAATTCTACGCCGAAGCCTTTAATGTATTCAACATCGTCGTCAACTGCTTTTCGGGGCAATCGTTTCTCCGGAATCCCATACCTAAGCATGCCGCCAATCTCCGGGTAAGCCTCAAAAACCGTTACATGATAACCTTTTTTGGCAAGTTCGTAAGCAGCAGTCAATCCTGCCGGGCCTGAGCCGATTATTGCAATTTTTTCGCCTTGAGGTTTGATTTTCTGTCGTTTTGTCTTGTTGCGGTTTTTTATCAGTTTTTTTAGGACATTTTCGAAGTCTTCTTGGCGCATCTTTGTGCGTTCTGGATGGAAACACACGTAGTAGCAGCTTTCGGCGAGGGCTACGGTTTCACCCATGATTTTGGCTGCTTCATTAAAACCTTCAAGAATGCCCTCTTCTACGGCGTGGGTTTTTACGAGGAGGAGGATTTCGGGTGGCTTGAGTTTCTGGGGGCATCGCTCATAGCACCTATAACACCATCCGCACAGCCAAATGTCAGGTTTGGTGAGGGCTTTTTCCGGATCTAGTACGATTGTTTCGAGTAGGATTCTCGGGTTGTAATGGCTAGGCGCCAGTTCCATCATTGGACAGCTAGCGGTGCAGATGCCGCATTCGAAGCAGTATTTGAGTTTTTCAAGGTCGAGCAGTTTTTCTTTAAGTTCCTTGGAGATTTTGGGTTTTCGAGTTTGCAACTGGGGTCCTCAATGAAATACGTGGGGTCACCGATATAAAAGTTTACAAATGTAAAGGTTTTTCTCATGTCATAAAGGTAGTGGCGGTTCATATCTAAATAAAAACTTGGTTCAGCATAATTGCATGTTTTTTCATTGGTCATTTTTTTACCACAAGAACGTCGCAAGGAGCCTTGGAAACTACTTGTTTGGACACGCTTCCTACCAAAAAAGCCGTTGCGCTACCTAACCCTCTACTTCCGACCACTATTAAATCGAAGTGTTCCCGTTTCGCTATGTCCACCAAAGCCCTTGAAGGATTAGCACCTAGAATTGCGTAAAAACTGTTATCAACTTCTTCTTTTTTCAAATAGTTGAGAGTTTTTTGTCGAATCCTTTCAGCCTCTTCTTCCTTTCCTTGCGTATAGACGGTGATGACTGTTATGGCTCCTGAAATTTTTTTTGCGATATTTACAGCCTCCATAAGAGCCCACAAAGAATGATCCGAGCCATCGATTCCAACAAGAATTTTCATTTTGTCTTTCATTTTCCTTCACGTACTATGCTATTTGTCAGTATCAAATAATTTTTGCCTTTTTAGCCATTTTATTTTTCCGACGATGTCTATCGATGGTTTGCCAGAACTTGCATCCATAAGCCCCGGGTTCTCTCTTATCCCCCTTGCGAGAATGGGTGGGAAGATAAGAGTGGTGATTATACTCATTGCCACTAATGCTGAAAAAATTTCGGTAGGAATTAATCCGTATTGCAAGCCAATTAGGGCGATTACTAATTCTGCCGCGCCTCTGGAATTCATCGCCCAACCGACGTAGTAAAGTTGTTTCAAACTTAGTGTTGAAAAGGGTTTAATAATTAAAGTACCAACGATTTTCCCTATGCAAGCTACAATCGCAGTGAGTATTATCAAAGGCATGTTAGACGATAGCGTACTTAAATCGAACTTCAAACCAACATTCACGAAGAAGAATGGAACAATAAAACCCAAAGCAACGAGCTTGATCACATTAATCATTTCTGTTTTATGATGCTTACTAATGTCTTTCATTGAGGCTTGTAAAAGGAAACCACCTATAATGGCACCAATCAAATAACCTATCTGCAAAGACTCAGACAAAGCGGCTAAGACCAAAATAAAAATCATAACCAAAGAGAAAAGATCAGCCCCGTCACCGACGTTTTTGTCCAAATATCGAAGTAGTTTAGAGATCACTCTAAAAGATATATATGCTATTATGATAAAAACTGCGATTTCTAAAGGGATTGCAGCCAACTCTGTGAAACTTCCTCCTCTTCCAATTACGGCGATTACAGAAAGAAATAAAACTTCGAATACGTCGTCAATCGCGCCGGCAGCAAGCAAAATCGCGCCCAGCCGTGTGTTTAAACTGTTTAAATCCATTAGTACCTTAACCGTGACACCTTCAGCTGTGACCATTAAAGCCCCTCCAAAAACAATAGCCGTTACTAACCCATATTGCGGAAAAAACAGTTGGACAAAGATGAAGCCTAGTACAAACGGAAGAAGCGCGGAACTGAAGGATATAAGAATCGCATCTCTCGAAGTTTCCTTTATCTTTTGGATGTCTATCTCCAATCCAGCCAAAAACAGAAGGAGTAATATCCCAAGTGTTGCTAGAAAATCGATTATCAACAAGGTTGGCGAATCGGTGAACAAAAAATTCTCAAACAAGGGAATCCCAAATAATATACCCGCAATTATTTGCCCAACGACAGGCGGTAGACCGATTCTCTTAAACAGTTCGCCTAGGGCAAAAGCCACGATTAAAATTATAGGCACTATTGCTAGTATCTGCATTGCTTTTTTCACCACAAAAACATTGCTTCGATTAGATCTCTATTGATTTTATGTATAGGCTTGTGTTTCGTTCTCATTTGCCTTCTGTTGTATTTTTGGTAAAGATAAGAAGACTCCTATAAACCTTTTTTCTTCTTCTAAGCAAACCACATATTGAAGTAAACGTAAATCCTAGTTAAACAACGAGCGAACGGAGATCAAACTATGAAAAGAAAAGTTAGAGTAGTTCTCTACGGTGTAGGCGTCATCGGTAGCATGGTTGCCAAGTTTTTGCTTGAAAAGGAAGGCATCGAAATAGTGGGCGCCATAGACGTTGCAAAAGACAAGGTTGGCAAGGATTTAGGCGAGGTTATAGGCGTTAACAAACACTTGGGCATAACAGTCTCCGACAATACAACCACCGTGTTATCCAAAACAAAACCCGACATAGTTATTCACACAACCACATCGTTTATGGAAAAGGTCTACCCACAAATAGCAGAAATAGTAAAACACGGCGTAAATGTAGTATCAACATGCGAAGAACTCTCCTACCCCTACTTGTCGTCGCCTGATTTGGCGAAAAAACTCGACGCCCTCGCAAAGAAACACGACGCCACAATCTTAGGCACAGGCATCAACCCAGGCTTCCTCATGGACACCCTCGTGATTACGCTGACAGCGCCGTGCCAAAAGATTGAAAGCATTCAAGTTAGGCGTATCATGAACGCCGCTACCAGACGAGTGCCTTTCCAGAAGAAAATCGGCGCAGGGCTCACGATCGAGGAGTTTAAAGAAAAAATAGAAAAGAAAATTATCTCGGGGCACATCGGCTTAGAACAATCGATTGCTATGATTGCAGACGCTTTAGCTTGGGAGTTAGACAGAATCCAAGTTAATACTGTGGAACCTGTTGTGGCGAAAAAATCAGTGAAAAGTGAGGCGATAATCGTGGAAAAAGGTCGAGCGGCTGGACTAAAACAGTGCGCCTATGGTATTAGAAATGACAAAAAAGTGATCTCGCTGGAGTTTCAGGCTTACATCGGTGCTGAAGAGGAATACGACGCCGTAACCATCGAAGGCGCGCCCACGATTAAACAGAAAATTTCTCCATGCGTCCATGGCGACATCGGCACCGTAGCCATGATATACAATTCCATCCCCAAAGTGTTGAACGCGGAAGCAGGCTTAAAGACAATGAAAGACCTGCCAGTTCCATCAGCGGCGGTTGAGGATATGCGCAAATACGTCAAAGAAAGGGAGACAACGTGATTTGAGGCAGAAAGTAGATATTAACTGCGACCTCGGCGAAAGTTACGGGCACTATAAAATAGGCTATGACGAACAAATCATGCCCCACATCACATCGGCAAACATTGCTTGCGGATTCCACGCGGGCGACCCAAACATTATGGCGCAAACAGTAACGCTAGCAAAAAAATACAAAACAGCCATAGGCGCCCACCCCGGATTTCCGGACATACAAGGTTTCGGAAGAAGAGAGATGAAACTTTCCAGCGAAGAAGTGCGGAATCTAGTTGTTTACCAGATAGGCGCACTCCAAGCCTTCACAAAAGCTTCAGGCATGCCACTTCAACATGTGAAACCTCACGGCGCGCTCTATAACATGGCGATGAAGGATGCTTTGCTTGCAAAGGCCGTCGTAGGAGGCGTCGAAGCAGTTGATTCGAAGTTAATAGTATTTACCCAAACCAAGTCAGAGATGGCCAAAGTCGCCGCCAAAGCTGGTTTGCGTGTGGCTTTCGAGGTTTTCGCCGACCGTGCCTACAACTCAGATGGAAGTCTTGTTTCAAGAGCGATGGCTGGTTCGGTTATTGAAGACCCAAAAACAGTCACTAAGCGGGCGATAGAGATGGTTAAGGAGAGGCATGTTGTAGCGGTTGACGGCAAGACTATAGACTTGGGCGAGGTTGATACGATTTGTGTTCATGGCGATAATCTGAAAGCTGTGGCTCTTGTGAGAGCGCTACGGAAAGGATTAGAAAAAGCGGGAATCACGGTGACTGCCGTGGGAAAATTTGTCTAAGGTGTACGCATGTGTTTTCCTCGCCTAAGTACGCTCCGATGGGCGACAGAGCGTTGCTTGTCAAGTTCGGCGAAAGCATCGACTTGGACATAAACCGAAAAGTGCACATGCTTAACCGAGCTATTGAACAGACGAAAATTGTTGGCGTTGAAGAATGTGTACCCGCCTACGCGTCGCTTCTCGTTTACTATAACCCATTAAAAACCAGCTATGAACGTCTTGTTTACCAGCTTAAGGATTTTGAGCCTAACCTTGACGAATTCGACGCTTGCACTGAAGCCCGTCAAGTTGTGGTGCCGACTGTGTATGGCGGAGAATTCGGACCCGACCTCGCGGACGTAGCAAAACTGCACAGTCTTACTCTTGAAGAAGTTATCCGCATCCATTCTGAAACCGAGTATACGGTGTACATGATTGGATTTATCGAAGGTTTCCCTTACATGGGCAAAGTTCCAGATTCGATTGCAACACCACGTTTGGAGACGCCACGCCTAAAAATACCAGCAGGTTCTGTGGGCATCGCTGGAAACCAAACAGGCATTTACCCGTGCGAATCTCCGGGAGGTTGGCGAATAATCGGCAGAACACCGGTTAAGCTTTTCAACCCTTATGTTCAACAACCCACATTGTTTCAGCCCGGCGACAAAGTAAGATTTAAGCCGATTATCAAAGCAGAGTTTGAGGCACTTTTAAAAGAGTGACGAATGTATGGAACTGTTTCGTGTCATCAAGCCTGGATTTTTCACAACTGTGCAGGATTTGGGCAGGCACGGTTTTCTGCGGTTCGGCGTACCTATATCGGGCGCGATGGATAAGTACGCATTTACGTGCGCGAACGCGTTGGTTGGTAATCAAGCCGATAGCGCTTGTTTAGAAGTTACTTTAATCGGCCCAGAACTTGAAGCACTTGATGATGCACAAATAGCGATAACTGGCGCAGATTTTTCGGTTACAGTTAATCAGAATTCTGTGCCTTTGTGGCAAACGTTGAGCGTAAAAAAAGGCGACAAAATAGCGTTCGTCGGAAGTGCACGAAACGGTTGCAGAGCCTATCTTGCGGTGGAAGGAGGAATTGACGTACCAGTGATCTTAGGGAGCCGTTCGACTTATGTGCGGGGTGGTTTTGGAGGGATTGAAGGACGAGCCTTAAAGAGTGGCGACTTAATTCGCGTCCTCGAGCCACATTTACCTCATGAAACAAATCTCGTCACACCGTCTGACTTGATTCCTTCTTATGAAAAGGAGTTTACGGTTAACGCCGTAATGGGACCGCAGGAAGACGTGTTTACGGCTGAAGGAATTGAAACGTTTTTCTCTAGCACATATACAGTGACGCCTGAATCTGACAGAATGGGATATAGGCTTGACGGCGCGGTGATTGAGCGCAAGGTGATGTCAGAGTTGGTGACTGACGCGCTCATCCCCGGCGCAGTACAAGTTCTCGGCAGTGGTAAGCCGATCGTTTTGATGGCGGATGCGCAGACGAGTGGAGGTTACCCTAAGATTGCCACCATAACAACAGCAGGAGTTTCACGGTTGGCCCAGGCAAGACCAGGTGACCGCGTGCGATTTGTTAAGGTTTCTTTAACTCATGCTCGAGCGGAGTTTCTGGAGTTTAATCGAGTCTTGAGCGGACTTGCTGCACGCTTGATTGGGCAACCGTTTTAGAGCGGTTGGGCATAAAGGTTTATTGAGAAATAATGGTTTACTGAGTTTTAGATGATAAGACATGGTTAAGCATGCGGGAGTTCATGCAAAAGACACGTTCAGCTTGTTCGACTTGATGGAATCAGTTAAGGCTGTTCCAGATTTTAATAAAGTCGGCGCGGTTGCTTTGTTTATAGGCGTGGCACGTGGCGAAACAAAAGATAAGCAGCCCGTAGAGAGGCTTGAGTTAGAGGCGTATGAGGAGAAGGCTGATGAAGTTCTTGAGAAAATTTGCAAAGAATTGAAGGAAAAAACAGGAATCGTTGATGTGCAAATTCATCATCTTCTAGGCGAGTTTAAGATAGGCGAAGAGATGGTTTACGTGGCTGTGGCTGGCGGACACCGCACCGACGTTTTTCCCGTTCTGCGAGAAGCCGTGGAACGCTACAAGCGTGAAGTACCAATTTTCAAAAAGGAACACGTAACCGACAAGAAAGGTAAGGTTTCGGCTTACTGGGTTAGTGAAAAATAAAGCCGCTGAATTTACGTTTCTAATATTCAAAACGGCAAGTTTTTTGTATTTCTTGATTCTATATGTGCATGCTTGGTGAATAGCATGATTGAGTCGGCGTCTGCAGGGCATCTTGTCGAGGCTAAGGTTTTCGGCGTGATGTTTATTTTCAATTTTGCGTCTGGCTTTTATTCTGCCTTAATGCCGCTTCTTAGCCTTTATCTTTCTGATTTGGGTATTGCTCCTACGGATTATGGTGTTTTTTCTGTTTTCTTGTCTGGCTTTTACTACGTCGTCAACCCGATTTTGTTCATTATAGTGCTCTATTATACATGCGGCGGAAAACTACTTGATAGGATAGCCAGCATTCTTGTGGCTTTGATTCTTGGCGGCATGCTTGGGTATTGGGGAGGCGGGCTTACCGGGCTTGCATTTATCAGCATTAGATTCGTGGAAAATATACCGGGTTTTATGGTTGAGTTGGCGGTTCATTTACCATACGCTTCTGTGGGTCAGATGCTTCTAGGTTTCGCCGTACTTGCGTTTTTCGACATTAATAAAAGATGGTCAGCCGCGATATCTGTGGCTCGAACGCCAATTGAGAGACCGTTCGCTGTGGTTGTGCTTTCGGTGTTGTACGTGTTTTTTGGCGGGATTAATGCTTTGTTGACGCCTTTGTTATCGATTTATGTGCTTTTGGCTGATCTTTTTCAAAGAAACATTGTGCTTTTCGCTGGTCTCATAGTCTTTGTTGTGTTTAACGGTGGGTGTCAAATTTTGATAGGGTGGGGTTTGTATTCTGGAAAAAAGTGGGGTTGGATTCCGGCTTTTATTTCTGCTGTCACTGGTTTTTTGGCTTCGTTGACAGCGTTGCTGATGGTTATCGTCTTCCCCTCATTTGTTAGTGTGTCGGTGTTGGTGATTACAAGTCTCTTCATAGGCTTCGTAATAAGCCAAATTATAATGTTCTACTTGCTAAGGTTCAACGTTAGGCGATACTTCGGAATAATCAACCCTCCATCGTCACCAAAAAAGGCATAACACTTTCTACTTCAATCCAAGCCTACACATTCATTGTTTGGCATGGTGCGGGAGGAGGGAGGGAGGAGAAGCAACGCCTATTGGAAACTATCGCGCCGTTCCCGCCGTACAAAGGCGTTTCTTACTCATGTCATGATTCTCCCCGCACCAAAAAACAACTTTACGTGATAGTGTTAAAAAGGTTTGACGTAAAAAACACCAAACTCCTTAAAAATTAAATTATCTACACTCTTTTATCTGATAAAGCATGTTTCCGTCGCTCGACACGTTTCCTGCACCATTCCAAACCATTCTCAGTCCATGGTATAACAGCGTAAAAGACCCAGAATCTGCCCAGCAAGCGGTCCTCCAAAGCCTACTCGAAAACTACGAAAAAACCGACTACGGTCAACAACACAACGTCAGCCAAACCAAAACAATCGCAGAATACCGCGAAAATTTCCCCATAACAAACTATAAACAGTTGAAACCATATTTTGAAAAAGTCAAGGAAGGAGATCACCGAGCCATTTTGTCAGAGCCACCTGTTTGCTGGGTGATGACAAGGGGCTCCACTGGCATCGCAAAAATTCTGCCCGCCACGCAAACTCACCTCCACCAGATTCTCCAATGCGGCGCACGTGCCTTTCTGAACCATGCCATTCGGAAGAATGACTGGGCGCTTTTGACTGGGCGAATCTTGAACCTCAATTTTCCTTCCGTGGTCTCTAACATGACCGTCGCTGGGCTAAACATGCCCTATGGTTATAGTTCAGGGACGTACGCTAGGCTTAACCCCGCCTTGAATGAAGCAAGCCTCGTACCCAGACAAGAAGAAATCGACGCGCTTGGTTCAGGAATCACGAAGAAGGATTGGGAGGCACGTTTTGAATTAGTCTATAAAAGGGCTCTAGACGAGAACGTGGTCGCAACTATGGGAGTTTCACCCGTGATTTTGTCTTTTGCTCGATACGTGAAGCGTAAGCATGGACAGAAACCCAGAGATCTGTGGAATTTCCGTGCACTTTTTTGCACCAGTGTGGCTAAGATACAGTTTCGCTACGCGCCTTTGCTACGTTCGTATTATGGCGACGTGCCTGTTGTGGAAATTTATAGCGCCACTGAAGGCGTGTTTGCTCAGCAGCTCGACGACTTGCCCTATGTCGTGCCAAATTTTGATGCATACTTTTTCGAGGTCGAAACTGGAAAAGGAGTAAAGATGCTCCACGAACTTAAACGCGGCGAATGGGGGCGCATAATAATCTCGTCGCAACAGTATCCACGCTACGACATCGGCGACTTGATTGAGTCGATGGGGAAAACCTATTATCGAGTTTTCGGAAGAAACAAAACCCTAACCGTTCTCGAGCATAGGCTGTACAGGCTTTTTCTAGGCTGGCTACTCTAAGAGGGCTGAGGGCTACGTCTCCGAGCACTGGTTACAATTAGGGCATACACTATGATTGCAAGTCCTATGATGATGAGGAATACTGGCCACCACAAGATCTCCAAATTATAAACTCTGACAAAGTAGGTAAGCACGCCAAAGACAATAAGCAATATTCCAGCGATTATGGAACCAGAAATGCCAAATTCGCGTTTCTCGTGCTTCTCGTGTTTTTCATATTCGCCCTTTTCGTGTTTTTCGCCTTTCTCGTGTTTTTCCTGCTTTTCATGTTTCTCATGTTTTTCATCTCTCCCAGCGCTGGGTGGAACCTCGGCTTTAGGCTCTTCTTTCTGCGGCGTTTTTGAGGACATAACTACCATCCTTATGATACTTTGCATAAGACATATTTAAAACATAAACACAAAAGTTGTCTAACCACGAAGTTCCATGTTGAAAATCACGAATAAATTCATACCCTTGCATCACAAAACTTTAAAACAACAAAATATGATTCCAAAATAAAAGGCAAGTTTGGTGTTGAGATGTCATTTTTTAAACGAATCAAAAATAAATTAACTCCGCCCGAAGCAAGCATCGTTGTGAACCTTGACAAGGAGTTTTTTGCTCTAGGCGAAACAGTTACTGGTACGCTGACAGTAAATTCGCGTGAAGATTTTACCGCTACCGAGGTAAGGTGCGAAATCCATTGCGCCGAAGACGCAAAAAGACGACGACGTGTTTATGACGAAAGACTTCGCCGCGATATAGAAAGAGAGGTATGGGAGACGGCGATTCTCTATTCCGCTAAACCCACAATTAAAGGTTCGACGGCCATGTATAACGGTTACAGCGGAAAATTTCCTTTCAGCGTAAACATTCCAGCCGCCGGAAGACCCACCTACAAGAGCGTTGAGAATAAGGTAACATGGCTCATCAAAGGCGTAATCGCGATAGACGGAAGACCAGACGTGACGAGCAAAACCATAGAGCTTCAAGTTGTCGAGCCAAGCAAGGCGCAAGCAGTCGCCTTAGTTCCACGCGAAGTCCCCATGATACAGTGCGAATACTGCAAGGCACTCATGCCCAGAACAGAGATAAGATGCCCAAACTGCGGGGCTAAAAGAACGGCGTAAACTTCAACCTCTGTTCTGATTTATCTGAAAAATCAGATAAGTTTAAATATTCAGAACTAATCGTAGGGTTGTGGATGTTTAGATGGAGGCTTGCGTGTGAAAGAAAGAAGGATTAAGAAAACTGTGAGAGAAAGCTACGCTAAAATCGCCAAGGGAGAACGTTCTTGTTGCGGACCATCAGTTTCGAGTTGTGGCTGCGCCACAATAAATGAAACAATAAGCAAACAAATAGGCTATAGTGATACTGACTTGAGATCGGTTCCAGAGGGCGCTAACCTTGGACTCGGTTGTGGTAACCCTGTTGCTTTGGCGTCTTTGAAGGAAGGCGAAACTGTATTGGATTTGGGTTCTGGTGCGGGGTTTGACTGTTTCTTGGCTGCAAATAAAGTCGGCGCGAAAGGGAAAGTCATCGGCGTGGATATGACGGCTGAGATGATTGACAAGGCACGAGAAAATGCTCGAAAAGGCGAATATGAGAACGTGGAGTTTCGGTTGGGCGAGATCGAGAACCTTCCAGTCGCAGACAGCACGGTTGACGTGGTGATTTCAAACTGCGTCATCAACCTATCCACAAACAAACCGCAAGTTTTCAGAGAAGCATTTAGAGTGCTGAAGCCCAACGGAAGACTAATGATTTCGGACATCATCTTGCTCAAAGAACTCCCCGACGCCGTAAAGAAAAATGTCGAAGCATATGTGGATTGCCTTTCAGGCGCCATAAAAAAAGACGAGTATCTACGGATAATAAGAGCAGCGGGCTTCAGAAAAATAAAGATACATGAAGAAACACGCTTTCCGATAGAACTTATGGCTAACGACTCAACAGCAAAAGCCATCATTCAAAACCTTAAAATCCCAGAAGACAAAATCAAGGAAACCGCAGAAACCGCTGTAAGTATCAAAATTTCTGCAATAAAACCCAAAAAATGACCAAACACAGAGCAACTCTCTCCTAACCCTGCATGTCCCCTAACAAACCATCCCCGTACAATGCGGCCGCCGGGATTTGAACCCGGGTTCTCGGCTTGGGAAGCCGGTGTCCTGACCAAGCTAGACTACGGCCGCGTTTCTGTGTGTGTTTGTAGCTTTCGGTTTATTTGTGTTTTTGGCGATCAAGACGCCTCTCGGCGCATGCAGAAAATATGCCTTAGGCAGAAGAAACGCGCACACACGAAAAAATCTTCTACAAAGGATATTTGGACTCCAATTGAATCACGTGCAGAAAAATGCCTAGCCCAGCGCCAAGCGGCGCCGCCCACTCGTAGAAAAACCGCAAAAACCACATTCTTCCTACAAAAGCCAGTTTTTCGCATAAGTTTTTAAGACTCGAAGATGTCTAAACTATTTTCTCAATGGAGGAAAAAATGAAACTTGAACTCCATCGAAAAAACCGTCGAAGACACCGCGATTAATCTTCTGCGGTTAGCGGTTATCCAACTTCCCGAAGACGTTAAAAAAGCGTTACAACACGCGTATGAAACCGAAACAAGCGAAGCGGGGAAAACCCAACTCAAAGCCATACTCGACAACATTAAACTTGCCGAACAAACTGGCACCCCGGTTTGTCAAGACACGGGCACGATAATCTACTACGTAAAAGCCGGCGCACAAACTCCCAATCTTGACAAGATTGAAAACGCCCTTACAAACGCCACTCGAAAAGCCACACAACAAATCCCGCTCCGCCCAAACGCCGTCGACCCAATAGTGGGAAAAAACACCGGCGACAACACGGGACCGCATATACCATACGTACACTGGGAAATAACACCCGGCAACGAACTCGAAATCACGGTGCTAACAAAAGGCGGAGGCTCTGAAAACGTCTGCACCGTCGGAATGCTCGTGCCAGGCGAAGGCATGAACGGCCTCAAAAAATTCGTCATCGACACTGTCGTCAAAGCAGGCAGCCAACCCTGCCCACCGAACATACTCGGCGTGGCCATGGGCGGGGGCGCCGATATAGCCATGAAACTTGCGAAAAAGGCGCTCTTAAGACCCTTAGGCCAGCCTAACCCGAACCCGGAGCTGGCAAAACTGGAAAAAGAGCTTCTCGAAGCCGTCAACCAACTCGGCATAGGGCCGATGGGTTTAGGCGGTAAATGGACGATTTTGGGCGTGCATGTTGACTATGCTGCGAGGCATCCGGCGTCTTTTCCCGCCGCTGTGGCGTTTAATTGCTGGGCAGCGCGACGTGCCACGGCGAGGATTCGTGCAGATGGAAGCGTTGAATATTTGACTCATAAGGTGAGGTGAGAATAATGGCGACGTACAAGTTTAAAACTCCCATCAGCGAGGAAGACATTCGCAAACTAAAAACCAACGACGTACTCTACATAACGGGCACAATAGTTACCGCGCGAGACCAAGCACACCGCCGAGCGTTAGAATGGGCGAAGGACGGAAAAAAGCTCCCCATTGACCTAAAAGGCCTAGCGGTTTTCCATTGCGGCCCGATAGTGAAGAAGGAAGGCGACAAATGGGTAGCCGTCGCCGCTGGACCTACAACTAGCACCCGCATGGACATTTTCGAGGACGAATTCATCAAAAACTTCGGCGTCCGCGTCGTAATCGGAAAAGGCGGCATGGGCAAACGAACCACCGAAGCCATGAAAAAATACGGCGCAGTCTACGGTGCATTCACGGGCGGAGCAGCCGCACTCGCAGCCAAGGCAATTAAGAATGTCCGCGCTGTTGAGTGGTATGATTTAGGTATGCCAGAAGCCTTGTGGATTTTTGAAGTCGAGGAATTCGGCCCGCTTTCCGTGGCAATCGACTCGCATGGAAACAACATTTTTGACCAAGTAGCCAAAACTGCAGAAGAAAACCGTGCAAAAATTTACGCGAAATTAGGCATAGGAAAGTGAGAAAGAATTGACGTACGAAACGATCGACACCGACGTACTCGTCATCGGCGCAGGCGGAGCAGGCGCAAGAGCCGCCATAGAAGCCGCCAACCACAACGTGATGGTCACGCTTTTGAGCAAAGAGCTCCTCGGCAAAGCGCACACATGCATGGCAGAAGGAGGCGTAAACGCAACGTTCGCCAACGTTGACCCGCCGGACAATTGGGAAGTGCACTTTAAGGACACAATTGAAGGCGGTGCTTGGATAAACAATCAAAAACTTGTCGAAATCCTCACCAGAGAAGCATGCGACCGCATCATGGATTTAGAAGAATACGGAGCCATCTTTGACCGCACACCAGAAGGCAAAATTATGCAACGCCCATTCGGCAAACAAACATACCGGCGTACATGCTACGCGGCTGACCGTACTGGGCACGAGATGATGGTTACCTTAACTGAAGAGATACGTCGCCGAGATGTAGATGTCATGGAAGAAGTATTTGTCACTAACCTTCTAGCAAAAGACAACCAAGTCCAAGGCGCCGTAGGAATTAGCTTCAAAACAGGCAGCTTACTTGTCTTCAAAGCTAAAGCAACCATACTCGCCAGTGGTGGAGGCGGCAGAGTTTACAAGATTACAAGCAACGCCGCCCAAGACACGGGTGACGGCTACGCCGTGGCATATCACGCAGGCTGTCGCTTGTTAGATATGGAGATGGTGCAGTTCCATCCTACAGGCATGGTCTTTCCCGAATCGCACAGAGGATGCCTCGTAACAGAAGGCGTAAGAGGCGAGGGCGGATTGCTCAAAAACATCAAGGGAGAAAGATTCATGCAACGTTACGATGCGAAACGTATGGAACTTGCCGGCAGAGACGTCGTTGCAAGAGCCAACGCAACAGAAATCCTCGAAGGAAGAGGCACGGAACACGGCGGCGTATATCTGGACGTAACCCATTTGCCTCCTCACATAATTGAAGAAAGATTACCCACCATGCTCGAACAGTTTTTAGATGTAGGCGTGGACATCAGAAAAGAACCCATGGAAGTCGCTCCCACAGCGCACCATTTGATGGGCGGAGTCGAGATAAACGAAAACGCTGAAACGACGCTAAAAGGAATGTACGCCGCGGGCGAAATCGCTGGAGGAGTTCACGGCGGCAACAGACTCGGCGGAAACGCCCTTGCCGATACGCAAGTGTTCGGAAAAAGGGCAGGAGAAAACGCTGCGATGTTTGCAAAGAAGTCGAGCATGCCGATAATTGATCGAAGTCAAGTCGAAAAAGAAGCAAACAAGATCAGCACAATCCTCGAGAGAAAGGAAGGAATAAGACCCCATGAGATTAAGAATCGCCTACAAACCCTCATGTGGGACAAGGTTGGCATTTTCCGGACGGGCCAAGAACTGCAAGAAGCAGTCCAAGCTATTGAAGAAATGAAAGCAAAAGACCTACCGCGCCTCTTCGTCATGGACAAACACACAAGATACAACAAAGAACTAATCGAGACATTCGAGATAGAAAACATGCTAACAATCGCCGAAATGATTGCTAAAGCCGCACTGATGCGAGAGGAAAGCCGCGGCGCACACTTCAGAAAAGATTTTCCAAAAACTGACAACAAAAATTGGTTCGCAAACATTTACATCCAGAAAAAAATGGGGCAGATGACATTGACCAAGCTTCCAGTCGTCGTTACAACGCTTAAACCGGAGGGCGCATAAAATGCCAGAAGACGCTGTTCAAGTGAAAGTTTTCAGGTACAACCCAGACACTGATAAAGAACCACACTACGAAACTTACAAAGTCCCATACACGCAAGGCATGGTCGTGCTCGACGTCTTAAACTACATTTCAGAACATTACGACGGCTCACTCGCCTACCGTTGGGCATGCAGAGCCGGGCAATGTGGCTCATGTGCAATGATAATTAACGGCAAACCGAGAGCCGCATGCCGAACTTTGGTGGAGAAAGGTAAGCCTCTCACTATTACTCCGCTCGTACAATTCCCAGTAGTGAAAGACCTTGTTGTCGATTACGAACGGGGCACACGAAGACTTGTGAAAATAAAGCCCTACGTGCAACGTTTAAAGTCACCTTCAAGACCAGAAATCATCTCCAAAGAAGACATCGTTGACGTGAAGGAAATCAGAGGCTGTATCGAATGTTGGGCGTGCGTTTCAGCTTGCCCCGTAGTCGGCGAAGCATGGCAAGAATTTGCCGGTCCGCTGATTCACCGCCAACTTGCAAGGTTGAAACTAGACAAACGAGACACAGAAGAACGCGTGAAAACCGCTTTTATCGAAGGCTTATACGACTGCACCACATGCAAAACATGCGTCGAAGTCTGCCCAAAGAAAATCGACATCCCTGGCAAGGCCATAGAAAAAATGCGGGCAATCGCTGTGAAAGAGGGGCTTGGACCGCTTGAGGGACAAAAACCCTTCATCGAAGCCATCGAGAGAACTGGTCGTTCAGTAGAGAGACAAAGCACACCTTTACTCGAGCAGGTGCCCGACGTTATCGACGTGGATGACCCGATTGACGAGGTTGCCTTCTTTACTGGTTGTTTGGTGGATTATAGGCTACAGTCAACAGGTTTCAACGCCCTTGAAGTGCTAAAACGTAACCGTATCAAAGTTCATATTCCCAAGGCTCAAAGCTCATGTGCATCTCCCGCCTTCCGTAGCGGCGTGGTAGACTTGGCGCATCAACAAGTGAAAAAGAACGTCGATGCTCTGGAAAAACTTGGCATAACAAAGGTTATCAGCTTGTGTGCAGGATGCGCCATGACGATGAAAAACGACTTTCCCGCCGTGACAAAGAAAATCTACAACCGAGAACCAAACTACAAAGTCTACGACTTTACCGAATACCTAGTTCGCGAAGTAGGAATAGACAAACTCAACATCAAAGACCTCGGCGAAATCAAAATGAAAGTAACATACCACGATCCATGCCACCTAAACCGTGGACAAGGAATCCACGACGAACCTCGCCAATTAATCAAACTAATCCCGGGCATCACTTTCATCGAGATGGAAGAAGCTGACAGATGCTGCGGTTCAGGCGGTGGCGTACGCACTGGACGAAGACCATTAAGCATGGCGCTTGCAAGGAGAAAAGCCGAGTTTATCATCAAATCAGGCGCCGACGCAGTTATCACCGAATGCCCATTCTGCCTCATCCAAATACGAGACATACTCAACCAATTGGGCTATCAACACATCCAAGTCTACAACGTACCCGACCTAATGGCTATGGCGTACAACAAAACCAAGTAACCCTCCCTTTCGTCCTCCGCCTTTCTAGTTTTTGATGATCCTGAACGTGTTCGCTCGGAGTCAGACTACGACTATAATTTCGTAAGACGCAATATTTAATACTGAGTCTTGTTACCTTATTGTATAGGAGAGCAACAATGCTACGAATCGGCAGGTTCGTGAAGAAAGCGTTTTCCCGCTTGAAATTTACTGGGCAAAAATGTCTATGCGTCTTTGAAAGGTGGCAGTTGAGGATTGTTGATAATGATTTTGGGGTTCTATTTCAAATTCATAATTTGTTTAAGCGTCAAACGGTGGGGTATAGATTAGATTGATGTTACTGGGGCGTGAGTTTATGAGAAAACAGGTAAGGGTGTTTCCTTTCTTGATAGTATTGTTTGTGGGCATGTTTGCCTATGCAACCAGCGGATTACCCTTCACTGTAACCGCAACTTATGTGGAGGGCAACATTACTCAAGACACTGTTTGGACTTTAACAGACAGCCCGTTCGTGTTGTCTAAAGACGTCACAGTGTACCCAAATGCATCATTAACCATCGAACCCGGAGTCGAGGTAAGATTCGGCGGGTATTTCCTGTTAAATGTGTTGGGGAGGCTCACTGCAAATGGAACAAAAGATAGAGTCATCACGTTCACATCGAATAAAGAGTCACCAATGCCTGGAGATTGGAAAACAATCCAATTCAGCGGAGCAGCTTCTTCACTTTTGGCGTACTGTTCAATCAAATACGCGGAAAATGGAACAACCGTAAGAAATAGCAACGTAGAAATAAAGAACAGCCAGATAAGCAACAATCTTCAAAACGGCATAACCATCGAAAACAGCAATGTAAAGATAGAGGGCAGCATAGTAAGCAATAACACTCAAAACGGAATTTTCATAACAAACGGCATCGTTGACATTCAAAACAACACCGTAAGCGACAACATGGTAAGCGGGATTCTCATAGCGGGAGGCCAAGTTCAAGTTAACGATAACACTCTAGAATCAAATGCAGTAGGCTTAGCTTTAACTGGAAACCCAACTTCAGCAAACATAATTCGCAACAACGTGCTCTCCAACACGGAAAGCGGAATACTGCTAGACGCCGAGGCTTACGGTAGCGTCAGCATTCTCTACAACGTTCTTTCAGCTAACAATAGAGGATTCTACATATCAAACAGCGCAAGCACACTCATAACTAACAATTCTATAGCCTACAACACTCTAGGATTTCTTTACGTGGGCGAACAACATCATGAAGCTCATTGGAACGACATCTACGGCAATGCATACGGCATGGACGTGTCATCCGGCGCCAGCGTTGCTGCGACGTACAATTACTGGGGAGATGCAAGTGGACCCTACCACGTTTCGTTAAACCCGACTGGGAAAGGCGACCAAGTAGGCGGCAACGGAACAAACTTGGATTTTATTTTCTTCTTGACCGCTCCGACCGGATACATTAACCAGCGTCCTGTAGCAAGGCTTTTGACAGATAAGAAAACTGTTGCGCCTAATCAAACTGTCACGTTTATCGGTACCACTTCGAGCGACGATAGGCAGGTTGACCGGTACTTTTTCGATTTCGGGGACGGAAAAAACAGCGGTTGGACAACGCTATCTATTGTTGGGCACAAATATTCCTCAACTGGAACCTTCAATGTAACTCTCACAGTTAAAGATGATTTTGATGTCGTCAGCACGAACACCGCAACCATCGAGATCACCTGTCAAATGCTACCATCGTTAACAGTTTCTCTTACCCCAAGCAGCTTGAATGTAAATTCTGGAAGCCAGACTTCCATTACTATTCTTGTAACAAACGGTCCCTCGCCAGTTGAGAATGCAAATGTTACTCTGTTCTCAATAGTGGGTGGAAGCCTTGCGCCCTCCTTTGGTTTAACTAACTCAACCGGCCACTTGACTGCAACCTTTATCGCGCCGAATGTAATGCAAACAGTCAACATAAGAATAACCGCCGCAGCTTCGAAGGCCGGTTTTGCTGATGGCTCTGACTACGAAAACTTGATGGTGCTGCCCCTACATATGCTTCAAGTCCAAGTTGCGGCAAATCCTGCTTCAATTTATTCGGAAATGACGTCTAACATCACCGTTCGAGTAACATACGAGTCAAATCCCGTTTCATATGCTACTGTGGTGCTTTCTTCGAATGGTGGTGGAACGTTCTCTCCTCAAAATCGAACCTCAGACGTCAACGGGTATTGCTCGTTTACCTTTACCGCCCCTCAAATAACTGCTCCAACCAACATCACTATTATCGCTACAGCCACAAAAACAGGTTATGCAGTTAGTACAAATCAAACGACGATAACCGTGAGTCTTGGAACACTAAGCGTCCAGATTACCGCCGATCCAGCTGTCGTCGATTCCACGGCAACATCAACTGTGACTGTCCACGTGACGTATAATGCAAAACCAGTTGCGAACGCGGTTGTCACAATTTCCTCAACAGTAAATGAATCTTTCTCAGTTATCAGCGGAACTACAGACGCGAATGGTGATTGCACATTCGTTTTTACTGCCCCTCAAACATCCTCACAATTTAACGTAGTCGTAACCGCCGTTGCAGCAAAGAGTGGCTACATAGAAAACCAAAGTCAAACAGAAATAACCGTTAACCCCGGCGCTCCTTCGCCTATACCGGGCTTGCCGTTGCCAATAATACTCGCAATAGTCGCTATAATCATAGTGGCCGTTGTCATACTGATTTTAATTAAACTAAAAATCATCGTCATAACCTCAAAGGAGGCCTAAATAATAAATGCGCCTGTCAGCCAAACTAAAAAACATAAAAAACCTTAGAATCGCTCTAAATCTGAAGAGACGACCACGTATCACTCTTGTTCCGCCTCCGGCACCGCCGAAACCCGTTCCTCGAGGGTTCAAGATAGTAGAAAGGTATCCTCTTTACGAGCCATTCGTGCACGTCGCCATCGTGCAAAACCCCTCAACAGGCGAGTTCAAGTACATTTTAGACGAGCTTCAATTGGACGATCTGGAAAGAAACATCTACAACCGCATCTTGGACATTCTGCTTTCCGAAATAGAATCGCCAAAAGAGGAAATCACGGATCCGCGGAAATTTTTCGCCAACGAAGCCAGAAACATCGTCGACAAGTACCGTATAAGCTTAGGCTGGTTGCCCGATGTGTCTTGGTACAAGATCCTTTACCACGCGGAACGCGATTTGGTCGGCTTTGGAAAAATTGACCCTCTAATGCGTGACCCGAACATCGAAGACGTTTCATGCGACGGTGTGGAAAAGCCCGTTTACGTGTGGCACCGCAAATATGAGAGTATAGAGAGCAACCTGCGTTTTTCGAATGACGATGAACTTGACAATACCGTCGTCAAGCTTGTCCACATGGCAGGAAAACACGTCAGCTCAGCATTCCCCATCGTGGACGCCTCATTACCGGGAAAACACAGGTTGGCAGTTTGTTACCGACGCGAAGTAACGCCATTTGGCACCGCTTTCACCATCAGAAAGTTCCGGGAAGATCCGTATTCGATGATTGACTTGATCAACCTGGGAACTTTTAGTGAGGAAATGGCGGCGTACTTCTGGCTTTGTCTGGAAAACCACGCTTCAATCATGGTCTTAGGAGGAACCGCCGCGGGCAAGACTACGGCGTTGAACTCTTTGGCTTGTTTAATTAAACCAGGCAGCAAAATCATCACGATCGAGGAAACAGCCGAACTTAACTTACCTCATGAAAACTGGGTGTCATTAATCGCGCGGAGAAGTTATGGACTTGGAGAGAACATCACGGGCGAAGTAACCTTGTTCGATCTGGTGAAGACATCTATGAGGCATCGCCCAGACGTCTTAATCGTGGGCGAGGTTAGGGGAAACGAGGCTTATGTTTTGTTCCAAGCCCTCGCTACTGGACACGGTGGCATGTGCACGATGCACGCTGAGAACCTTGATTCGGCGGTTAAACGTCTGACTTCTAAGCCAATGGACATTGCACCTTCATACATTCCTCTCATGAACATCGTCTTGTCTGTTCAACGTGTGCAACTGCAGAAGCAGGGCGAAAGACGCGTGAACCGTCGAGTTCTGTCGGTGGACGAAATCGCGGCGTACGAGGAATACAGAAATACGTTCAAATGGAAGGCCGCAGAAGATGAGCACCAGCCTTTCTTGGACAACAGCACCATGCTCTCCTACATATCCGAACGCGTGGGCTACAGCAAAAAACAGTTAATAAAGGAAATTGAACGACGCAAGAACATTCTACACTGGATGCGGGAACAGAACATCCGAAGTTACAAAGACGTCGCAGCCATAATCGCGGAATACTGCATACGACCAAAAGAATTCTACGAGAAAATTTTCGTTAACGAGGAGGTAGAAGCAGTTGCAACTACTCGACGCCCTTGAGGGCTGGTCCTTTCGCATTTTCGGGCGAATCGCGCCGGCTTTCTTAAAGCACGTCTTCGAATTCAAAGATGAGTTGCGACGCGCAGGGATTAAGATTTATCCGGAAACCTATGTTTCTTTGATGTTTTTTGCGGCGTTTCTCACTTTGCCCGTGTCGATTGTCGCGATGGTGCTTCTGTATGTTACTCAGTTGATTCCGTTGATTTTTCTCGTGCCTACTCCTATTTTTGTTATGATTGTGTTCATGATTATGCCTATGTCTAAGGCGAATGACAGGGCTACTTCTTTGGAGAGGGAGGTGCCTTTTGCTGCGACGTACATCACTGTTATGGCGAGTGGCGGTATTCCGCCGTATGTTAGTTTCAAGCGGCTTTCTGAGGTTGACTTAATGCCTGCGACGCGCAGAGAGGCGAAAGAAATAATCAAAGACGTCGAGATTTTCGGTATAGACCCCTTGAGTGCCATGGTTAGTTCTGCGAAGCATCATCCCTTGGATGTTTTCAGAGATTTTCTGTCCGGCTACGCTTCAACTGTGATTATCGGCGGAGACATCGCTCACTTTTTGGAAACGAAGTCAGAAGATATTTTCAAAGCTCGTGCGGCGAGAGTGCGAAACGCGGCAGAACGTCTCGGCATGCTTCTGGAGTCTTTTATTATCATAATGGTTCTGATGTCGCTTTGTTTCTACATTCTCTTCAGTGTGGAATCAATCTACAGCAGTGGCTTGTCCATGGGGTCGGGTATTTTGATGTACACTTATGTTTTCACGCCCATGCTTTCTTTTGTCTTCATTTACCTGGCTCACGGCATGCAGCCTAAGACTCCTGTGACGGATTATACGCCATACAAAGTCTTTGGAATGTGTATAGCCGTTGGCGCCCTAGTATTTCTGTTGCTGACGAATTTCGCTGGGCTGATAGACATACCGTTTCTAGGCGGCATTTCCAGCATTATAGATCTTCCCACAGCGACAGCGATTGCTCTGTTCATTACCACGGCGCCCCCCGCGATCGTCCAGATTAGGCTTGCTGGCAAAAAGCTTAGCTTGGAGCATGGAATCGCTAACTTTCTGCGGGACTTGACCGAAGTTCGGAAGACGGGGCTTGCGCCAGAAAAATGTATTGAGACTCTTTCGTCCCGTGATTATGGGGAATTTAGTAAAGAATTGAAAAAGATTACTTCTGAAATTTCGTGGGGAATCCCCATTAAGAAGGTCATTATGGACTTTGTTAAGCGAACAAAGAGTTGGATTACTCAAATCGTCATGTTTCTGCTGGTTGAAGCAATAGACGTGGGTGGCGGGACGATTACTATGATTGAATCTCTCGCAAGGTTTAACAACATGACTCAAGAGGTGGAAAAGGAGAAGAAGATGGCTGTTCGACCTTACGTGATGATTCCCTACTTCGCCGCTATCTTGTTGGTAGCGACAACCGTGATGATGCTGATGTTCACCAACCAGACCGTTGGAGTTGCTAGAGAAACAAGGCCATCAAGCGACCTGACTTCTCTCACCACGATATTCACGACGTCTGTCATTATCCACAGTTATCTAATCGGGTTGGTTGGAGGTAAAATCAGCGAAGAATCCGTCGCGGCTGGGTTTAAGCATTCTGCGATTCTTGTCATAATTGCCGTTATTGCAGCTAAACTGGTTCCCATGTTTATCAGTTTCTAGGAGGGGTAATCTACGAAACTAAAACTTGTAGTGAAGCACCGCCGCGGGAACAAAGCGCTGAGTCCAGTTGTGTCGACTGTTATTATTACTGGGACGATAATTATGTTAGTCACGGTTGTGCTTGTTTTTGCGAACAATTTTCTTTCGATAAGAATGGCTGAGAGTGACTTTAATGCGGCTAAACAGTTTATGCAGACAGTTGGTCTACAAGTCGACGATGTAGCCTGGATAATTGGGCGCACAGAAACAGCGCGTTATTCAAGTAGGTATGGTCAAGTTGTTTTGCAGCAGTTAGCTTTGAACTACACGGTTTACGTAAACACCACAACGCCCAACGAGAAATTTTTCACGGTGAAAACTGGCATCATATGTTTTAACATGCCAACATCGCAATATTCAGTCGGAAACAACTATTTCGAGTTGATATATCCTTCCAGCAATAGTTTTCTGTTGACCGGCGCCTCAGCACCAGTTGCTAGGGTTTTCACGGTGGAAAAGATTCCCACGTTTGATGGCAGTTACGTAAGGGTTGTTGCTGTGCCGATAATAAGGATGGTAAACTTGACGATTGACCAGACAAACTACGTTCGCCTTTATCTTCCAGTTCTGTCCAAAGGCGATGCAACATCTAAAAACTACCCGACGGTCACTCTCACTGGAGAATCGTTCCACATACAACGAAAAGAAAACGTGACTGGGATTAAAGTTGTAGTAAGCTTTCCTTTCGTTGACTTCAACAATTCCTTCTTCAACTTCGTTCGAGAAGTAGAATTGATTCGTTTGTCGGGGAGGTCGGTTCTCGACATTAACGTGGGCGGCGTGGAAGTGGATTTGGGGGTGCATCCATAGGATGGTTGAGGTGAAACGGCTTGCCGCACGTTAGCATGGAATACGCCATCATGGTTCCAATTCTCTTGGTACAGGTTATTCTGATACCTTACACCACGGGTTTGGTTATGGATGTCTGGGGGGTTAGGCGAAGAGAAACCGCGCTTCAAGATGTTGCAAGCCATTTTGGAAGCACCATGCAGCAACTTTATTTTACTCTGAACCGTGAAGAAATCGCCGCTGGAAACGTCACCCAAGCCGCCAACACTCCGCCGTTCATTGAATCTTTTCCTTACACCGTAACCGCATCGAGTAAAAGAATCGGAAACAGCACCATTATAACTCTGTATTTTGCCTTAACTGGAACAACCGTCACTACCACTACGCAAGTCACGATGGGGCCGAACGTGCTTTGGAACCCGTCCATCTACGTAAGCAATTCAACGAGCGCCTGTATAAAAATTGAAAAAGAACTCGACGGCATCTTAAAATTTTCGTTTGGGTGAGGGGGTGAAAAAACGACTGGCGTGACCGTTGATCATCTGGTTGCTACCACGATTTTCATTTCGGCATTACTGTTGTTCACTGGTCTCTTTAGTCAGTCAATACAAGTTGCAATTCTGTATCAACAAAACAGGCACGTCATGATGAAAGCCAGCGACCTTTTAGACAACATTTTGCTCAACCCAGGGTATCCGTACAACTGGGGCGAAACCAACACCACCCTCTCATATTTTGGGCTTCAACAACCCGGAGCCAGCGGTTACGTGCTTAGTTCCTTTGCGCTCATGAGGTTAACTTCCCTCACCGGAGAACCAGTAGAATACCCGCGCGGTTCAGGAAAATGGTACAATAACGTCAGTTTAGGACCTCAAGGTTACCTGTTTATGCCACTAAGCAGTTGCATAACTTACGATACGGCTAGCAAGCTTTTAGGGATCAACGGCACCTACGGCTTCCAACTCAGCATCATGCCCGTCGTAAACGTATCCATATCCATAAATCGAGCCAACCCATTGCGGCTGAAGGTTGAGGTAAGCGGCCCCGGCTTTCCACTTAGCGGGGCTGACTTGAGTTATTATCTTTACCGTGCCTACAAAACAGGCACGTACCCTTCCATACAACTTTACAGCGGCGTCACGAAAGCAGATCCCGCTGGAGTGGCGTATTTGGATTTTGCCTTCAACGGTTCAACCGAGACGTACACGGTTGTCGTGTATGCGCGTTTAAGTGGTCTTCTCGGGATTGGGCATTATTCCCACAGAACCTTCACGAGAGGGGAGGGTGTTATGCCGTTTGTCGCAAATTACGAGAGTGGCAAAGTGTACCTTGCCCACAGTTGGGATGTGCACGACCAAGGAACACCAGTGCCTGACTATAAATTCAACGCCACATTTTTCATCCTAACTGAAGAGTTTGAATTTCAACCTTGGCCCATACAAAATTCCACTGGCAACCTCAATTACGGCGCCAAAAACTACGAAATAACAACGCTCCCAGTCGCGCATCCCGGTTTTCTGCTCATCACTTACTGGAACGGTGGAGAGTACGGGATGAACATTATGCCTTGGGGCATTGGCACGTTAGGCGTTTCCACGGTGTTCGGAGGCACTCCACAAGGCAAAGTTTGGACGGCTACTGATTTTCGCCAAGTGACGGTTGATCAAATTGCGTACCAAGCAAAGATCACGTGTTGGAGTTTGAAAGGATATCAAGTCTGGAAATCTGGAGGGTAGCAAGGCTTGATGCGTACAGTCGAAATCATAATGGTCATCATCATCTTGGCCACGGCGTTCATTGCTACGACGCTTTACGCGGTGTTGCCGTCTCCGAAGCAGCTTTCTTCTCCGAGCCTTAGACAACTTGCCTTAACCACCCTTCAAGTTCTAGATACAAAGAAAGCCCTTACAGACACGGTCTTCAAAGACCCGACGGATCAGGCTTGGGCAGAATTGCAGATTGCGCTGTCGGCTATTCTTCCGCCTAATGTAGTTTACAATTTAACGGTTTACGACACGGTTAGAGTGGGTGACACCATGACTTACGAGAAGTTTTATTCCATCACAAACTCTGAAAGCGGCGTTGGCACCTATTCGGAAGCAGCCACCTACCTTGTGACGTCGACTAACGTGACGTTCACGGTTACGCCGCGAAAAATCTCGGGAACACTGTATATTCTGAACTGCAGCGACGCCAACGGCTGGTGGATCACGGGCTACACGAGCCAAAAACTTGCAGCAGACCTTCAAGACATGCTTTCGCCGTACTTTAACACGACCATAATGGTGCAAAACACTGCGCAATTAGCACAACTTTTGAACGGCAACAAGATTTCCGCAAACCCGCATGAAAACGTTACAAACGCGGTAATTCTTAACACGTTCGGGGAGGCAGTGCCAATTCCGTCGACGTTTGCAGATCTTTATCCGCGAGATTCGTACGCGGAATATTGCTACCAACTTGGGAGAAGAACTAATCTTTACAATTGGACGTGGGTAAGCATAGTCGGGTGGCCACTATACTACGTTAGCAACACGGCCAAGTTTTCCAGCAGTCAAAACGACTGGGGGATTTACGGAATGATTCAAGTTAGCAACCCGGGGCTGAAAGCATTTCTTATGGGATTAAATGGTCAAAGTTACACGTCGCCACCGGGAAGCAGTCAAACTGGAAACCCGGGAGTTGTTTACTTCACTTCTTGGGCAAGATACTATTCAAACTATTATGGCATTTACCCGTCACAGTATCAGACTTCGACCCGTGCACTTTCGGATTCTATACTGTCAACCTACCGTCTCACCATAGATAACACAAACGGCTATGTTTTCCAGAAATCAGGTGAATGGATTGCCGCTGCAACCTACAACCATCGAGAGCCTTACCCAAATGGCGCGATCCATGGCTCTTTGACGGCGATAGGGTTGACGAGGATCCCCGACATACGCATAACCGCTCTTGCTCTTCTCATGTATTATCATCCAGTCCTTTACAAGTCTGAATTAACGATAACAAGCGGAGAAAGACCGACGCAAAGACTTGTGGTTCTACAGCTTAGCCAGCAAGGAGGAAACTAGCATGAAAAAGCTACTTGAGAAAAAGGGCCAGTTTTCCATAATTGCCGCGGCACTCGTGGCAATCGTACTTGCTACTGCTTTGATCACCACTTATTCCATGATCAGAAACAATCCGCTTCAAGAACGCCCCCAAATTCTAGGATCCATCGACGAAATGAACCTAGCAATCGATCACATTCTCGAATTTGCGGTTGGGTATTATGGCTCGATTTTGCAGATAACAGGCAACACGACGTATGCACAAAAGCTTGCCACAGAGTATCTGGTGAACGGCTTGCAAAACATAGCTTATACTCATCCAAGCTGGAACCCCACGTTTGAGATAAACCATTTGCGGATTAGTGCTTCTTGGTTTAACCGTACGAGTTCGAGCGAAGGTGCGATTAACGTGACGTATTCTTTGGCTGGGCTGGGTATTTCTGGGATAAAGTATTCGACCTCTTTGGGGCTGAAGGTGACCGTGAACCCGTCCACGACGAATTATGTATTAATCAACGTGTCTCGTGACGGAGGCAAGCCCTACCCAACGTTGAGCAAAACCAATTTCCTCTTTTACAACTACAGTTACGTGGAATCCGATTGGGAAAAAAAAGCAGGAGTCGCTATCACGTCTATCGTTTCAACAGAAACATATTCAACCTATGAGATTATGATTCCAAACGGTGTGGATCCGAAATCTTACATGGTTTTGAGCACCGATCCGCGGGGAATCACTGTGGTGGCTTCTACCTTCTCACATTACACTTACAGTTTCTCGTGGAACCAAACGCTGTACTCGTCGCTTAACCAAGACGTTGTAGTCGTTGAAGCGCTTCAAAACGGCTCTTTACGATGGCTCGGGCAAAACCTGCAGTTGACAACTCCCGGCAAACCTATCCCGCCGGTTCCTATTAGGGCTCTTAGGGTAAACCAAACGATTAACGGAGTAAACAGAGAAGTTCCGTTTCAAGTTGAAGACTGGGGGTCTGCATACAGGGTACCTTTAGGTATTTCCAGCAACGCGAGCATTTTCACTAGTAGAAACATGCTAGTTTTCTTGTGGAACCATCGAATCACAAACGTTACACTGTGGTGGGATGGCAGGGACAAAGCGAACCAAACGTCATATGCTTTTACTAATAGATACTTTACGGGAGACAATCCTACTGCAAGGCGATTAACAAACGGCATTCTGACTATAACTATTAGCTCCTCTGGCTTCACCATAACTTCTTCAATCCAAGGGGGAACTATTACGAGTACTGCAAGCTTTATGAGAATCAACAAGGAAAATCCTGCGTATGGAGCCAGTCCTTCGTATGTAATTCACCACGGCATAGTCAGAGACATTGTACAACAAGAAGCAGAATGGTCAACTGGCGCTCCCAATTGCACAAATGTGTACTCACAAATGTATTTTACTCTCCCAGCTAACGCAACATATTACACTTACGCCTTAAGAACTATTTTTGTCGACTCTCTTCAAAGCCGAACCCTAACAGATTTAAGCGCTATTCGACTTACAGTTTCGAGCGGCTTACAACGCACAGAGAATGGAACGAGTGGAGGCTACCCTGTTTCTTCAAGCAACGCTGGATTATTCTACAACTTTACAAGTTTTCAAAATGGCTGGGCCCATCATTGGAGCGAGTTTATATCAGGAACGGCTGGTGCAGGAATAATGTTCACAGATGACGCTAACAGAAAACTTTACCTCTTCGATAACATTGCAGGTCAAAAGACTGGCGCACTCAATGTAACAAGTTCTGGGCGCATCATAGAGTTTAACCCTGTGGGGCGCTCTCAGTATCCCGCATCTTTCCAAAATTCACTCGATGTAACCTGGTTCGGTGCGGTTGTCAACTTTTACGGAACCGACCCAATTTACCCAAGCAGCGGAAACATAGGCTTATGGATACTCGTAGAAAAACCACCCACCATCTCAGTAAACTAAAACCATCCTTACCCCACGAAAGAAACGAACGCCCAGACCAGAAAGAAGCACGCGCGTTTCTTCACAAAACCCAAAACCACACAAGTGAACCACTGGTTCTCTGTTCATATTTGCGGTATATTTGGAGCCTAATAGGATCATATATGGAAGAGGAGGGAGAGAAGCGTCGCACAGATTCACACACTAAACGGTTTCTTTCACCCAAGCCTTCACAGTTTCATAAACAAACGAAACCGCAGCCACACAAGTAACGATAAAAGCAAACACGTACTCCCGCGTAAAAACCACCGGCCTAAAAAACACCAACTCCAACACAACCGCCAACGAAAAGAAAATCGCATAAAAAAAATACCTCGGAACAAGCATACGCCTCAAACGAACAAGATTCCTAAGGTAAACCCTGTTCACACGATACCCAACCACACCCTTCTTAATCAAACCAGCATTCTCCAACTTCTCCAGATGATAAACCGCCAACGTAGGGCTACTCAACTTCAACGCCCGCTGAACCTCACGAATCCCCGTTTCCTTCTTATTCTTCAAAACAAAATGATAAACCCTCAGCGTCAAACCCCGAAGCACATCTTCAACATCAACGTCCTCAGAACTCATCCCTGGTCAACAACAAAAAAATAGATGAATCTCTATATTTGAATGTCGCTGTCCAAAAACCTTGTACACCACGTACAAATATATAGGATTAAATCCAATACCAACAAATAATATACACGGTGAGAATGGTTGAAAAAGGAAATAACCATCGCTGCCACCTCCGCAATCGCGCTCATCATCCTTCTAGGCAGCGTAAGCTATCTCCTATTCCCCCAAGTATCAGTGCAAGCATACACCGCCACCATCGACGTTTACACCCAACATGGCGGACAAGGAAAAGACAAACCAAGCGGCAACTTCACCAAACTAGAAACCGTGCATCTCTACGCCGAGGTAAAAAACACCTCTAACACCCCACTCGGCGCCAAACTCGTCTCTTTCGAAGTACACTGGCCCGACAATGGAACCGGTAGCATCCTAATCCTCGGAACCGCCCAAACAAACCCATCAGGAACCGCCGAAAAAAGTTTTACAATCCCACCCTCCACAAGATCAATCGGCAGATGGCTTGTCTACGTAACCACACAAGTGGACGAACAAATTATCGTCGACACCCTCACTTTTTGGTGCAACGGATAGAGCCTCTCCCTTCCCTCCTTTCTCTCTATCCAGCCATTCTCACCAAACCCTCAAGATCACGTTTTCTTCAATCCGTCGATTAATGTTTAAGTTTGCCCGGATAAATTCTCGGCGCTTTTCTCTGTCGTTCTATATTCTTAAGCCTCGCCACCATCTTCGCCATTTTCGTTTTGGATAGTTTTCGGCTTGTTCGAAGTCTCGCCTTCGGTAGAGGCTTTTTGGGGCTCGTTTGTTTTTGCCTACTCTTTACTTCTTTTTTAGTTCTCAAAATGCCTTTTTCTCTTCTAAACGCGACTATTCTTTTTTCCATGTCAACGCTTTCTACATGCCACCCCACGTCTAGCCATGCTTGTCTATGCGCGCTCGTAGGCTTGTTTTCCCACCAGCCAGCGCTTTGAAACGCAACTACAGGTAAACTGTCGCCGATTATGCTCTCTATCTGGTGAAACGATAGTGTAACCAGATCCGTAAACCGTGCTCTCCTAGCGAGATACCTACTCAACGGGCTGTATTTTGTGCCAAACCGCCGTGGTAAAACCTTTCGCCTAGCACAGTTCAAGCATAAAACATTCCCATCTTCCGCGTACTCGATGCAAGTGCTGCAGTAAAATCGCTTGCAACGGAAGCAACGCTTGAGTAAATAAAGCGGCAAGACTTTACCGCACAAGCTGCATTCTTCTTTTAACGGCATGCTAACCCATCTGGAATGTTGAATAATGGGTTCTTGAAGATTTAAACTTACAACAAAGAACGGTTGGTTTTGTTGTACAAATTTGCTATTAAAAAGAATGGGTGGTTAATTTCGTTTTCTGTTGTCGAGGCGTGCTTTAGCTTGCGGGGTCCTTTTGTTTGCGTTTCTGTGGTTAAACGGGATGTATTCTTCTGTGGTGATGAGGCATTCTTCCAAATAGTCTTCCAACGTTTCTGCTGGGACAATATCAATCTTGTAGTCTTTCGGGTCGATTGAATACTTGTAATTCTTGGCTGGAATAACCACTTTTTTGAAGCCCCACATTTCGGCGGCTTTAATCTTCTCGTTAAGCCCGCCCACAGCCGTAACTTGGATAACGCCGTCTACGCCCACGTTGATTTCACCTGTAACCGCCACGTCTTGACGTACGGGTTTGCCTTCTATTAGTGAGCACAGCAAAATCGCCATCGTAACACCCGCACTTGGGCCATCAACGCCGTAAGCCTGTGCAAAATCTATATGCGTGAAGTACTCCTGTGCTATGTCTACACCGTATTTCTGCAAAATAACGCTTCGCACCTTGGCTACGCTGTCTTCGATGAATTCTTCTTTACCGCTTTTGGCTATACCCGTAACTTTATAGTAGCCCTTCAAATCGTTGGCTCTCTTTTCGTCACGTTTCTCTATGAAGCCTTTAACTGCCAAAACATTTCCCGTCATTTCACCGCTGTACGGGTCGGAGACCACAGCAAGTCCGTAGATTTGTCCAAGTTTGACACCGTCAGGGCGAATTTCCAGCAGTTTGCCTCTTTCCATTATCTGATGTTCTAAGATTTGTTTCTGGATTGTTTTGCAGTGGTTTTGTATAGCGTCAATAACGTGTCTCCGTTCAACGATTTGGCAGCCTTCGTTCATGGCTAATGTGGCGGCTGTTTTTATTATTGAAATCATAGGTCTGAACCGTGTCGTCAGAGTGTCTCTTTTGTTGCTTCGTCTTCTACCTTCGTCAACGATTTCTTCGCATGCTTCTCGGCTGAACGGGAGAAGATGAAAACGAGAAACTTCTTGGGCGATGAATTGAACGTATTTGCGACGGTTTTCCAAGGTATTCGGCATGTCATTATTCATCCTCACAACCTTGCCGTAGCCATAAATTCTGTCCATAAGCGCTGGATGAATATGTGCGATGCTGTCAAAGTTTCCGGCGCCAACCAAGAAGCACATGCAGGGTACGGGTTCGGTTGCAACCGCCATCGCCGCAGTTCCCGCGTCGTCCCAGCGGCTACGCATCGTTATTGGTAGTTGGCCATCCTCTAACACAGTCAACAATGTTACTGCTTCACTTTGGTTTAGGTTTTTGATTTCGTCGATGAATAATACACCCAAGTTTGCCCTGTGTACGTCGCCAGCAGTCACTCTTTGGTGTTCTGGCGTACCAAGGCCGCCTGTTTGCAACGGATCCCATGCGATGCTTCCGAAAAGCTGTGATGACCCATGTCCAGTGGCATCAATAAATGGCGCCACTTGTTTTGAGTTGTCAACGATAAGTTTGGGCACAGTCGTTGCCTTTGCGCCACCTATGCCCTTTGCGCCGCCGAGCATTCCAAATCTGCCAAGAAACATGACCAGAACAAGAAACATGAGCATCATGCCTGCAGGCAGGAACGTAGTGGTGCCTATGGAGATGAAAGAATCAAGCATGAACCTTGCAAAATCACCACCATACGATTCCTGCAGTGGACCAAACGCCGTCATCACGTTGGAGTCCCAACGAACCTTCTGTTGCCACAGGAAGTAAAAGCCGGCGAACATAAAAATGCAAGCAATCACTATCATCAAGTATGTTAAGATTTTTAGTCCAGCAGATTGAAGAAAAAGTTTCTTCGTCTCCTTCAATTTTTCCTTCAAAATAAGTTTTTTCCCATCCCCAGCAGGGTGACACGAGATTTTGGGTTCGCTTGGAATCAGTTTGTTTTGCCAACAAACAACATCTTGAAGTTGAATGCGGTTTTTCTTGTATAATTCAGTCAGATGCGCGGCTAGTGCACGTCCGATAAGTGATTTGCCCGTACCTGGATCGCCCAGTAGCATCAGGTAAGGTCCGGGAGGCACGGTTTTTGTGAGTTGCGGCTTGTCTCTGTTAGGGTCTGTCCACGCTTTGAACCATTTGTCGTGTTCTAATCGTTTTAGTTTGTGCACCCACTCTTCAAGACACAAGTAGCATTCGCTCAACGCCCGTTCTTGCCCGATTACCCAGTCGAGAAGATTTTGAGAAACTGGATAATCTTTTGTAGTCTTAAAATTTTTCCAATCCCATTTCTTTCCACGAATGTTTTCGACATCGTCTCCGAAATAATAATCTACCATTCCCTTCTATCCTCATATGGCGAGCATGGAAACCACGCAGGTTTCTCACAAGAAAAATATCGCTCGTCTTAATATACCGCTTATTTTCGTATCATGCATATGTCTAATACAAGAATATGTCTATGTTTTTGGAAGAATTAGTTAAGATCCGCTTACGAATTCGGTGAGTTGTTTTTGAGATTGTTTACCGTGGATGAAGTTTGAGATTTTAACGCCTATTCTTCTAACTTTTAGTTCGTCTGGAGTGTCTTGGAGTAATCGTTGGAAAAGTTCTTTCGTTGTTTCTTTTAACATTAAGTCATCGAGTGGTGTTTCAAAAGTTTTAGATCTGCTATGGCCGTGCATGTCTTGCAGAACCGCGTAAACGGTGACGGATTTAAAACTAAGGTTTTCCCTTGTTGCTCTTGCTTGTATGTCTATGCATATTTCACATGCGTTTTCGAGAATTTTGTCCAAGTCTCGCGTGTCGTCTTTTAACGTGACTATGCGGCTTATGGATTCCACGGCGCCTCTTTCTCTAACAGGTGACTCGTCTATGCCTACTGCAGCGTTATGAAAATATACGCCTAACAGTTTTCCGAATTTTTTTACAAGTTTCTCCAAGTCATAGTTTGCAAGATCACTGATTGTTTTTATGCCCATTTCTCTCATAACTGCCGCGGTCTTTTTCCCTACTCCGATAAGTTCATCAACAGGCAAGGGCGCAAAAAATTTTCAATCTCTTCTGGTTTAACCATAGTTAACCCGTGTGGTTTTTGTTTTCCAGCAGCAATTTTTGCGATAAGTTTGTTTGGTCCTACGCCGATGGAAACTGTGATTTTCTCCTTCTCGAAAATTTCTTTTTGAATTTTCTGTGCGAGTTGTTTGGCGATTTCAAATTCTCCATTAACCCGTTGCGTAACATCTATGAAAGCCTCGTCTATTCCCGTTTGCTCGAATGCGTCGCCGTAAGCCCGTAAGATGTTCATGATGTTTTCAGAAACTTTTTCGTAAAGCTCAAAATTTGCTGGCAAAAAAACGGCATCTGTGTTTTTTAGCTTTCTCTTTGCCATAATTATTGAAATTCCTGCTTTCACTCCGTATTTCCTTGCGATGTAATTCGCCGTGCTTACGGCACCACTGTCTTCGCTTCGGCCAGAATATATGCAAACAACTACTGGTTTATCTTTTAGCGTTGGATTTTCCCTTTCTTCGCATTGGGCATAAAAGTAGTCGAAGTCAGCGTGGATTATTACTCGGTTTGAAGCCAAAGCAGGACCTCTACTTAATAAGGCGCATGTTGATCAAGAATATCTTTCGGTAGTGACTCGTTCACAAGTTATTGTTTTTGAGCCTTCAGTTCAACTCTTCTTTTGCCCTTTGTCAGAGTCGAAACGTATATTCTTCCTTCAATCTCCAAGTTCATCAGTAAACGGTTAAAATCAGCAAGACCTACATCGTTGAACTCTTCGTTAACTGCATCGAACAAATCCGAATCCGTCATCGCGCCCTTTTTACTCAAAACCTCAAGAATGAAACCGTCCACGGGGCGAACTTTCCAAGTTTTAGATGCCAATTTTTACATGCTCCTATTAGGCGACGGGCGTCGCAGGTTTTTGTACAACGCGTACTTGACGCATGAAGCTCTTGTACCAGTTTTCCATGTCAGGTGTAATGCTTGGGCCAACCTTCTCCATTGCCGCTCTAAAATCAGCGAGGGTTACCTCTTTGGCGCTGATGTTTTTTCTTAATGCTATCAAAGCGGCCTCCCTGCACAAACCATTAATGTCCGCACCACTGTAGTTGTTTGTCATTCGGGCTAATTCCTCGATTTTCACATCCTTCGCCAAGGGCATGTCTTTCGTGTAAATCTTGAAAATCTGTTTTCTCGCCTCTTCATCAGGTTCGGGCACGTAAATCAAGCGGTCGAAACGTCCAGGTCGCAGAACTGCTTGGTCAACAATATCGGGTCTGTTTGTCGCCGCGATAACTACAACATCTTCCAAACTCATTATTCCGTCCATTTCAGTCAGCAATTGGCTAATCACCCGTTCTGAAACTCCACTATCTGAAAAGCCTAGTCCTCGACGTGGCACGAGAGAATCGAACTCGTCAAAGAAAATCACTGAAGGAGACGCCATTCTTGCTTTTCTAAACACTTCCCGAATGGCTTTCTCGGATTCGCCTACCCATTTGCTGAAGACTTCAGGGCCTTTTATGGTGATAAAGTTGGCTTCGCTTTCGGTAGCCACGGCTCTAGCCAACAAGGTTTTTCCACACCCAGGCGGTCCATATAATAGAATTCCCTTGGGTGGGCGAATTCCTAAACGAGAAAATACTTCGGGGTTTTTGAGAGGCCACTCTACGGCTTCTCGAAGTTCTTGTTTGACTCCTTCCAAGCCTCCGATGTCTTCCCAATGGATCGTTGGTACTTCGATGTAGACCTCCCGCATGGCTGTCGGCGTGATTTCCTTGTAAGCGTTCGTGAAATCTTCCATTCTAATCTCCATTTTTTCCAAAACGCTGGGCGGGATTCTTTCTTCTTCAAGATTAATTTCCGGCAAGTATCGTCGCAGAGCCTTCATCGCCGTTTCTCGGCTCAGTGCAGCAAGGTCAGCGCCCGTATAACCATGAGTCATTTCAGCAAGTTTCTTCAAATCAACATCCTTCGCCAGCGGCATCCCGCGTGTGTGAATTTGTAAGATTTCGAATCTCGCCGTCTTGTCGGGCACACCGATTTCTATTTCCCTGTCAAAGCGTCCTGGCCTTCTTAGAGCCGGGTCAAGTGCGCCGGGTCGATTCGTTGCGCCAATAACGATGACATTTCCTCTTCCGCCTAGTCCATCCATTAAAGCCAACAACTGAGCAACTACTCTTCGCTCGACTTCACCCGTGACTTCTTCTCTTTTCGGCGCAATGGCATCCAATTCGTCAATGAAAATAATACTGGGTGCACTCTGTTGTGCTTGTTGGAAAATTTCCCTCAATCTCGCCTCTGATTCGCCGTAGAATTTGCTCATGATTTCTGGACCATTTATCGAGAAAAAGTTTGCCTCGGACTCGTTTGCGACTGCCCGAGCCAGCAACGTTTTTCCACACCCGGGTGGCCCATGAAGCAAGACCCCTTTTGGAGGTTCAATGCCTAAACGTTGAAAGATTTCTGGATGTCGTAATGGTAACTCAACCATTTCTCGGACACGTTGGATTTCCTCGTGCAAGCCACCAATGTCCTCGTAAGTTGTGCGTGGCACGCCCTTTGTTTCTGGAGCAGGTTCATTCATTATCTGAAGTGCGGTCGCATGGGAAATGCGTACAATGCCGTGGGGTCTTGTTTTTATCACGGTGAAAGGAATAGCGTGCCCAAGCATCATGACTAATGTGGTATCGCCCTCCATGAACGTTCGTTCCATTAGACGATTCTTGACAAAGTTAGTAAAATCATCATCCACGTTCAACCGCATATCAACTGGTGCAAGCACAACGTGTGTAGCATCTTTTACTTTTGCAGGCCGCGCTGTGACGTACTCATTTATTGCCACACCCGCGTTTTTGCGTGTAAAACCATCAATGCGTATTATGCCCTTGTCTTGGTCTTCACTGTAAGCAGGCCAAGCGATGGCGCTGGTGCCTCGTTTCCCAATAATTTCCACGACATCGCCCGCGCTAATGCCGAGTTTTTGCATTGTTTTTTGGTCTATGCGGGCTATGCCTCTTCCAACGTCTCTTTGTTTTGCGTCTCCAACTTTAAGTTGTGCTTCATTACTCATTTCCTTTTACCTCTTGAGAGCAGTAAATGTGCATAGAAGTCGAAAAGAACTTTGAATATATAAACTTTACAAAAAACTTCAATTTTGACAGAACTACTGAGTTCTTCGAACCATGATTGTTTGAATCTGGCTGACATCTGGAATTTTGGCTAAATCTTCCTCAATTTTGTCCAATAAACCGCTTTCGTCTTCAGGGATGAGTATATGCGCAATTAGAGCATTCAACCCGAAGGCAACTGGTTCTGTTTGATATCCGTAAATACTCGTTTTCGATGGAAGAATATCCTCTATCTCTTTCTTCAAATCATCCAAGTTAACCTCAAGTCCTGTTGGAAAAATTTTGAAGCTAATCACGATTTTTCCCATCTTTCTCACGGTCCTGTGAACCCACATTTGGGGCATTGATATGGTCGTCCAAACTTGCGGCAACGGTTACAACGCCAGATTACAATTTCTCCGCAACTCGGGCATGAAAATTTAGTTGCCTCTTGACCGGGAGAAATTACTCGATTGCAACTGGTGCAAGTGGGCATATTTAAGACGGTTTCGACGCTTTCCTTCATCTTTGATGACATTTTAAATCTCCTTTTAGTCTATGAATCCTAAGGATTTGAAAATATTTGACACGGTCACTTATATCTTCTCTGTTTCTTTGCCGGGAAGCATGGAAAATCTTTTATGCAGTAACATTGATGATAGATTCAATTGAAGGGATGATTAATGGCTAAATGTCCTAAATGTGGAGAAGAAGTCTCTAAACCAAAGAAGACATGGAAAATGGCGGGTCGCCCAGACAAATCGGGCAAAAGACTTCAGTTAGAAATTGGACTCTTCGAATGCTCCAAACACGGCGCGTTCCGATCAGTCCTTAGCAAGAAGAAAATCTAAGCGTGCGATGATTACTTCATCATCCTCTCCCATTTTTCTATAATCTGTCAATGTGCGGTTACGTAACAAGGTTTAATTTGAAAAGATTTCGAAACAATGTTTGTGTGAAAAAAGGTGACCGTGAAATCTGATGTTGTTGTGATAGGTGCGGGGCCTTGCGGGTCTTTTTCTGCTTTAGCCGTGGCTAGGTCGGGTGTCAAAGTTAGTGTTTTTGAAGAGCATTCAAGCGTTGGGGTTCCATGTCACTGTGCGGGACATTTGAGTTTGAAAGGGATGCAAAGGTTAGGACTGAAATCGTCGCCACTGTTTGTTGAGAACTTGTTTAAGAATGCTACTTTCTTCTCGCCCTCCGGAACCCGTTTTTGTGTTTGTTCGCCTTCTCAACTAACGTGCGTTGTTAACCGCAAAATTTTCGATCAACGTCTTGCTGACATTGCTACTAGAAGTGGTGCAGAGTACTTTTTTAATTCACGAGTAAAATCCCTTCTTCGGGAACGTGGCGTCGTTAAAGGCATCGTCTTCCAAAGACAAAACAAAATCGAGAAGGTTTACTCAAAAATAGTCATAGACGCCGAAGGTGTTGCTTCAACAGTTTTGAAAAATGCAGGGTTAAAACCATTAAACAGAAAACTACTTGTGAAAGCGGTTTCCGCTACGGTGGACGATGTTAGAGATGTAGAAATTGATGGAGTTGAAGTGTATTTTGGCAAGACATTTGCGGATGGATTCTACGCTTGGATAATTCCGAAACGTGATGGTACGGCGAAAATTGGGTTGGCGACAAAGCGTAATAATCCGAAAAATTGTTTGGAGTATTTCGTAAGAAAACATAAAATCGCTAGCGGTAAGTTGGGCAGAAGTAAAATTTTGGGTCTCTCCTATCATGCTATTCCGCTTGGTGGCCCAATTTCGAAAACTTATGCTGATGGTTTCTTGGCGGTTGGCGACGTTGCTTCCCAAGTCAAGCCCACTACGGGTGGGGGGGTTACGATGGGGCTTACTTGTGCACGAATCGCTGGCAAGGTTGCAGCGCAGGCGGTTAAAGGGAATGATTTTTCTGAAGATTTTCTGAATTGTTATGAGGTATGTTGGAGGCGAGAGATTGGGTTTGACATGAGGATTATGGTTTTTGTAAGAAAACTGTTAAACCGTCTTTCTGACCATGAAATTGATAAATTATTCCGTGTTGCTGCAAGGTTGCGGTTAAATGAGGCTTTGGCACGGGTGGAAGATGTTGATTTCCAAGGAAACACGTTGCTGCATCTTATCAAAAATCCCTCAACCGTCGCCGCTTTAGCCTATTTCTTCTTTTCTGCCCTTGCCTAGGATTGTTTTAGTTTTGCTCATTGATGTTGCAAGAATTTATTAATTCCTTGTGCGTTATCGTCTTCAAACGTACAAGCCGCAATTCAAGGCAGAAAAAATGTCAGAATTCAAATACAAGCAAGCCATAGTCGTTCGTGCAGACTTGAAAATGGGAAAAGGAAAAATCGCAGCGCAAGTTTCTCACGCCGCGGTTTCTGCTGCAGAAGAAGCACGAAATCGTCATGAGGATTGGTGGGAAGCGTGGCTTGAAGAAGGGCAGAAGAAGGTTGTAGTGAAGGTGAAGAGCGAAGCAGAATTGCTTCAACTCCAACAGGAAGCCGCAAAGATGCGACTGCCTTATGCGCTTATTCGCGACCGTGGCTTGACGCAGTTGCCTCCTGATACTGTTACTTGCCTTGGTATTGGTCCTGCTCCCAGCAGTGTGATTGACAAGTTGACGGGGGAGCTTCCGCTTTTGTGAGAGGATTATGTGTTTTGAGCGTTCCAGAGCTTGAGAAGATTCTCGGTATTTCAGTTTATGCTACAAAAACTGTCGGGGTGGGAGGCGTTATTCGGAAGAAGATTGACGATTTTGTTGTTGAGGAAATCTTGACTGACGGAAGCATAGCCTCTGTCAATCCTTCAGCGTGTGCTTCGCGGTTGGGGCGTTATCTTGTTTGTATCTTAGTCAAACGCAACTGGGACACGATTCTTGCAGTGAAAACTGTGGCTCAGCAATTGAAAATTAGCAGTGAAAGAATTTCATTCGCTGGGATTAAGGATACGAAGGCTCTTACGGCGCAACATATAAGTTTCTATGGTGTTCGGCCGGAGGAAATTTCTCGAGTAAGGGTTAAAGATGTTAACGTTTTTCCTGTTCGTTATGCTGATGAAAAAGTTTCGACGAAGCTTCTTTTTGGTAATCAGTTCACCGTTACGGTACGTTCGATTTCTTTAGGAAAGAATGAAACGGAAAAACTTGTACGTGCCATGTGCGAAGAGATTTCGGTTTTAGGTGGTGTTCCAAACTTTTTTGGGCATCAACGATTTGGTACGGTGCGGCCGATTACGCATTTGGTTGGGCGAGCGGTTGTGATGGGAGATTTGGAGGAAGCTACGATGATTTTTCTTTCTCGTTCGGGCGAGTATGAGCATCCAATGGTGAAAGCGGCTAGGGAAAGGCTTGCTGAAACCGGAGATTTTAAGGAGGCGCTTTCTTGTTTTCCGAGGTGTTTTCGGTATGAACGCTTAATGTTGAGGCATTTGGTTGTTTATCCGAGGGATTTTCTTGGGGCTTTTAGGCGGTTGCCGCTGAAACTTCGTGAACTTTTTGTTCAAGCATATCAATCTTATCTTTTTAACCAATTTTTGAGTGAGAGGATTAGTCAAGGTTTGGCCTTGAACGAGGTTTATGTTGGGGATTATGTGGTGGGTTTGGATGAACATGGTTTGCCTGCAAAGGAAGGTGAGGTTGCTGTGGAAAGGGCGCTTGCGGAATTTAATGATGCGGTTAGGAAGGGTAAGGCTTGTGTTGCTGTTCCGTTTGTGGGTTTCAAACAGTCGTTTTCGGATGGATTGCAAGGAGAAATTGAACGAACAGTTTTAGAGAGAGAAAAAATAAACTCGTCAAACTTCAAATCACGTATCATACCAGAAATCAGTGCGCCGGGTGGGTTGAGGGCGGTTTTGACGCCCGTCATGGGGTTTGCGGTGGAGGAGTGTGGTGCTGATTCTTTAGCGTCGTCTTGTGTGGCGTTGCGGTTGCGTTTTGTTTTGCGGCGGGGGTCGTATGCAACTATTCTATTGCGTGAGTTTATGAAGCCGCAGAATCCTGTAGAGGCAGGTTTCTGAAATTTGGTGCTACGTCTTTTTCTGTGTGCGCGTGTTTCTCTCCCCCTCTTCCATATATGATCCTATTAGGCTCCAAATATACCGCAAATATGAACAGAGAACGTGTAGTTGAACTTGAGATGGGGGTGTTTTGGGAGTCGAGGAAGGTTGCGGAATTTGTTTACTTGGACTGTTTGAGATAGGTTTCAAGGGCTTTGGTTAGTTCCTCTCCCAATTTTCCTCTTAAGACCTTGTGTTTACGCAGCACGTAGGACTTAAGGAAGATTCTAGTACCAAAAAGAGTGAAAAAGTGCTCTTTGAACTAAACGAGATTTTTTTGGCAACGCCGTCAGAGTATATAATTATGGAGAAGCGGCTGTAATGCTTACCGAGAAGAGTGGTTACAACTGGCTAAAAAAGTAGAAACTGCTCTTAAATTACTCGATTAGATAACATAGTTAACGGAGACAAATTCGTCTGCATTTGTTCTAGAAAAAAGATTTTTTGTTAGGCTTGGCGTTTTTTGCCCATTCCAGCACACTTAGGTCAAACTTTTTTCTTAGGAGGTGATCCGGCCGCAGGTTCCCCTACGGCCACCTTGTTACGACTTTTCCC
>JABFQO010000017.1 GCA_019685575.1 Candidatus Bathyarchaeota archaeon A05DMB-4
ATATTTGCGGCATATTTGGAGCCTAATAGGATCATATATGGAAGAGGAGGGAGAGAAGCGAGCGCACAGAATTTACAGAGAAATCCTAACCCCGAAAAAAATAACACAAAACCATTATTCCCTCGTAAAAGTGTTCGGAACCGTTTTTAAGGCTATTTCCTTGAATGCTTGCATCTGCGCCCTTGTAAATGGCTTCTGACTCTGCAACATGGGATTTATCATCTCCACGTCAGCCTTAAAATTCTGCAAAACATACCTTCTGCAGCCCTTTATCCTCATACAAATCTGCTCAACATCACACAACTCATGAATCGTAGGAACCAATGTCGTACGAAACTCATAATCAACCCTCCCCAACAAAAGAACATCAATAGTTTTTTCAATCCTAGCCAAAAAATGATCCACACCAACACCCGCGGCTTTCGAATATTTCTCAACCGTCAAAGGAGCCTTCAAGTCAACAGCAACATAATCAACCAAACCACGATCAATAAGCTCCCCAACCATTTCGGGATTAGTACCATTCGTATCAAGCTTCACACCCAACCCAAACCCCTTAATCATTTCACAAAAACCCGGCAACCCCTCATGCAAAGTCGGCTCACCACCAGTAATCGCAACACCGTCAATCCAACCCCGCCTATCCCTCAAATACCGCAGAACCTCCTCGAGAGAAATCGCCCGCATTTCTCCAGGACGAAGCACAAGCTGAACATTATAGCAGTTTGGACAGCGAAAATTACAGTTCGGCAAGAAAACTACTGAAGCAACCCTATTCGGCCAATCCACAAGGCTAAGATCAACAAACCCTTTAATCGGTACAGGATCCATTAGAGCCGTTTCCTTACTTCGCCTTCAAGCTCTTCTTGACTGATGAGCTTGCCCCGCGCTATAACGTCGTCGTCGATGGCTATGCTGGGCGTGCTCATGATTTGGTACATTAACCCTTCGATTTCGCCTTCAGGTGTGCTTATGTCGATTTCTCGGTAGCCCACGTTAAACTTACTCGCGACTTCTTTTGCCAACTGCTTAGCCGCTGGGCAATTCGGACACGTTTTCATAGTGAAGACTTTTAATTCCATAGTTTTCACGCTTCAAATTAGCTTTGTTATGCTATCTTGCGTTTTAATGTTTTTTACATTTTTACGACATTTTTAGAAAGAAGAGAAAAAGCCGTTTAAACAATCTTTTATAGACCTCACCAACGGGTATTTCTCGCTTATAGGCGTCTGCATCTTCTCCAGCCTATCGACTCGGAAGTAAATCGGCGGATGCGGATCAAAACCAATCCATGTCCCGAAGCGGCTACTCCGACTCTTCTCCATCCTTAAACGTTTGAACCCAATCTTCCGCAGAGCACCAGCCAAAACCCACGGTTTCCCAATTCGCATCGCAGAAACAAGATCTGCTCTGGCTTCGAAGAATTTGGCTATGAAAAATATAACACTCAAGGCAAGCAAGAAATAGAGATAGAAAATGAATGGGTCAAAAACAAGAACGAGCGGCCAAATAAAATAGAACCTAAACAAATATTCCGCAGCAGTTAATCCAAACAGCACTATTGGGTCGCGGCCCGTCAAGTGACTAAACTCGTGCCCTAAAACCGCAACTATTTCCTCATCACTTAACTGCGCTAAAAGTCCCGTGGTAATCAACACCACTCCATGCTTTGGGCTCGGTCCACTGGCCGCAGCGTTGGGAATCATCGTGTTCGAAATAACGATTCTGGGCATCGGAAGCCCAAACTTTTCCGCCACAGTTTTAACAAGCGCGTAAACATTGACAGTTTTTGTGGACATGTTTTCGGGTGTGCATGTGAATCCATATTTTGAGAAAGTTTCTTGCGCTGCTTGACAGTCGATTGGTTTGTTAAGCGCCAGTGTTTTTTGGTAGATTTCAGTTTTTATCTTAATCAAAGTATTCTTGTCGAGTTTTTGCTTGAACGTTTGGCTTTCTTCCGGCGAGATTTCATACTTAAGAATGTGAACTGTAGGATTCTGCGCGTTAATTGTCCAATCTGCATCTCGCGCAATGATTTTCGCTGCTGCAAGAACCACTACGAATTGGGCTCCAACCAAGGCGAATGGCACGTAGATTCCGACCAAAGGCTCGAAAAGAACAAACAAAAACACACTGAAAATTATTAAAATAATAAACAAGAAAATCATGTTTCCGAACAAAATTTTTTCGAGCATCCGTTTCCTTCGCAAGGGCGTTTTTTCTGGAACAATTTCTTTTCCCTCGACCCATGCAAAATTTATTGTTCTTTGACGCGTTTGCTCTTCAAAGATTTCCACAGCGTAATAAACGTCATCTTTCAATTGTTCAAGAACTTGCTTGGGCACAGCGATTGTTTCGCTTGGTGTAATAGTCACTTGAACATTTGTTCCAACCTTAATTTCCACGTCAACATGCCATCCCCTATTGCTCGACCGCATGAAAGACAGCAAATGTTCATGGTTGTACGAAGTGTATTGAACGTTCGTGGACGCGAACGACTGTGGCAGAACGAATCTTTGATACAGAAAATTCGCTAATGCTTCCGCTCGAGGCACAGTGTTTCCCATTTGGATGACAAAAGACGTAGCCGCTGTTGGTTTTTCCATGTTTAACTTTTCCTTTGACTGTATGAAAACGTGATAGTTTAAAAAGTGTTTCGTAATTTGTTCAGGGTTCCATAGGGCTTGTTAGCCTTGCTGTTTTTCTGTTATAAGATTCGTATGGTGCATTGGCTTTGGTTGTGAGAGGCATTGCTTGGCGCATTCATAAAACTTTTTATATTAGATGAAGATGTGTTGGGAATATACAGGAGCATTAGTAATGAATTCCAACGAAACCACGAAGGCAACGCTTGAACCAAGCAAGAAGCCCTTGAACGTTCTGGTCAAACAACTCAACGGTTACATCGCTATCACATTGAAAAACGGCATCGAATACCGAGGCAACATGATAAAATGCGATGGTCACATGAATATTATTCTTGAAGGCGCCACGGAATGCATGAAAGACCAGCTTCTTGCCAAGTATGGAAACGTGCTTGTTCGCGGAAACAACATTCTCTACATCGCAATTGACCAGCCCAAGAAATAGGTTAGTGTTCCTTTTTAACGTACAGCAAAGCCTTCTCGAATCCGAAATCTACGTTGAACTTGCGTTTAAAAAAACCTAGAACATTTCGTAAATCTCTCTCTAACAGAAATTCTGCGTTAGGATGGTTGCGTTTTACGTATTGCGGCCAGTCGATTATTAGGATGCGCCCATTGGGTTGGAGGATGATGTTGTATTCGCTGAGGTCAGCATGGATTATGTTTGCCTTAACGTAGGCGGCGTGTAAATTTTTGAGGATTTCTTTCAGTATCTTATCGGCGTCGGGAACGTCGTCGAATTCAGAGATTTCGGCGCCGTCGATCATGCTCATAACGATTGTATGCCGATTTTGAGCTAAGGGTTTGGGCACTGCGACTTTCTGTGCATGGAGAAGTTTGAGGGCTTCGTATTCTTTTTCCGCCGCGAGTCTCGACTGATAAAGCCAACTGGTATGCATGCGTTCGGCGATGTAACCGCGTTTACGGCGTGTTTGACGAAAGCTTGTTCTGCCTAGGCGGTGGAATTTGACGGCGACTTGTTTGTTTTTCGGGGTTAATGCTTCGTAAACGTCTGCTTCCTTGCCGACGCCTAAGGGTTTACCAAAAGCCTGCAACACATCAGCTTTCACTAGCGCGTTTATGGCGAGTGCGTCGTAGCCCGCCATGTTGAGCACAAATCCCACGTACGGTCCATGCCATCCACGAATCAAACGCATTTTTTGGAGCCGTGTTGTTCGGAATGCTGTTTCTTCACGGTTTAGGTTTGCAAGCTTGGGAATTTTTGCTTCTGGTACGTGAGCGTGTTTTGCCATGGCTAGTTCGATGGCTTGGAGTACACGAAGATCTTCGGGTTCTAGCTCGAGGAAAGTTTTAACCGCGATATCAGCGCTTGACATGAGAGCTTCAATATCAATAAAGAAAATTGAGTAGTTAAATACGCTTTACTGCAGCCTTTGATGAAACAGATTTTGTTTAAGGTGGCCTTTTCTGGGCGTATTGATACCTGCGCGGCTTTCCTTCTCGAGTCAAGATTCCGTCTTTAACCAAATCGATTAACGCGTGAGCGACGGCGGTGCGGTCGTAGTGAAAACCACGTTTTGCCATTTCAGTGTGTACTTCATCCAAGCCTTTGGGTAACGCGAAGAATCCTTCTTCCCATAGTTTTTGGATTAGGCTTTTGCATGTTTCGGCTCTGGGCTGAACGGCAGTTCTTTCTGTGATGAGGGAGGTTTCTTTTAACTTTTCCACAGTTGCCTCGAGAATTTTGCTTACTGCGGCTTGTAGTTGTTCTTCTTGGCATTCAATTTCGAATTCGATGTCTCCGACTTTCATCTTAACTCGAATCGTTTTTCCCGCGTGTTCTTCTGTCAACAGTTCACCTTATTGTTTATTGTGTTGCCCATCTTGTTCATGCACAACACTTAAATACGAATTCCGTGAATTATTGGCTATTGGTGAATGTTGTTGATTGAACAACAACAATATCCTATTGGAAGCGTTCCCAAATATAATTTTTCCCTTTCCAGGAACGGCGGCTTCGGAGTGCCGCAAGGATTTGTCGAGACATGCCTATGTTCGCTGAATGGACTTTATGATAGTCGCAAACGTGGGGAAGTTGTTGGAAAACCTGACCTCTTGACTAAGGAAGATGCGTTTGATTTCAGCCTCGAGGCGCTGTCTCTCGAAGCAATTCCTCTTCACGCGGTTAAAGAGGAAGTTACCGTTGTGGCAGTTGACGTCTCAAGCATGCGGGTGGGCGAAACTGAACAAGGCATAATCATCGCGGTTAGGGGCGCGATTGTCTGGAATAACCGGTGCTCTTATCGTTTCTTGCGTCTTGGTCCCTTCCTTTTTCATGTAACTGAAGAGAATAAAAGTCATGTTTTTAGCGCCCTCAGTAAATGCGATGAAAAGTTTTCTGTCAGAATTCCTGCACCCGATTCTTTTCATTTGCAAACCGGTATTGCGACCGTGCTTGAAAGGTGGCTTCAGCTTAATCTTTGCATGACGAACTCTGGAAGCTTAATTCTGTTGGACGGTAGCCTCACCAGCGGCACCGTTGACGCACCCGAGGAAGTTGTTGGAATGTTGTTGCGGACGGCAAGAGAAAGGGAGAACAGCGTCTTGGCGTTTTCGAAGTTTTCGCGGCTTCGTTTGAATGGGCGACCTGCGATCGATGTCGTAAACAAAAGCACTCCGCCCTGCATGGTCAAAATTGCTGGTCTCTCCGAACCGCATGGTGGGGCTTTAACCCTTATGGGCGATGTTTACGTTGCACGGCTAAGTGAAAACGCCGTTTCCTTTCGTTTAGATATTGATAAACAATTGCCTCAACAGCAAGCAGTAAACGCCGTGGAAAAATTGCTGGGGAACGATCTGTTTTATCAAGGCTATCCAGAGACGCTACGGTTGGCGCATATCTATTCGACTTTCACGGCGAACGAAGTAGTCGGCATGCAACATTATCTAACACGCGAACGTGGAGTAACCCTTCTATCAAGGCCGAATCTTCGCCGCATCTTGTTTGGGCCGTTTGGAAAGGGGCCGGAGGGATAAAGTATGAGACTTTACAAGAAGGAGGGCACGACTGTTCACATATTGAGTTTCCCGGGCGAGGACGTGGAAAAAGGAGACTATTTACTCGTAGAAAGCAAGGATAAAAAGAAGGCATTAGTCCTTCAAGTTATTGATGTTCAGTATGCTAATGTTCCGGGTATTTTAGATGAACTGCTTCGTGAAAGCCCTGAAGATGAAAGGATTAAGGGGGAAGATTTTGATCCGTTGGGTGTTATGAGTCATATCGCTTACATTCAGGATGTTTGTTTGCTGGTCTGCAAGATCAGAGCTTCGATTGAAGATGGGCGGCTTACCCAGTGGAGTTCGTGGCTGCCCTCGCGTTCAAGTTCTGTAATCAAGAAGCTTTCCGTTGGTTCGCTTTTTTCATTGGTTAATTTGTGTGGTGACTTGCCTGTTGTAGTTGGCGAAACAAAGGACGGGGCGGAGTTGAAAATTGATGCACAATGTTTGGATGGAAAATTGAACATTGTTACTGGAAAGAAAGAAACTGGCAAGTCGCATCTTTCAAAGTTACTTGCATTAAGCCTCATAGACCATGGTGCCGGCGTTGTGGTTTTTGATTTAAACGGTGAATACGCCGGGCTTGAATACAATGCAGATGGGAAAAAGAATGCGTATAAGGGTAAGATTCACGTGTTGACGCCTGGACAAAATTTCAGAGTGTCTTTGGCGCAACTTAACCTTCGGGTGATGCTTAACATTCTCATTCATGCCCTACATTTGCCCGGTACCTCAGCGCGTGAGTTTAGGCGGATTTGGCGTTTGTTAGACGAGAGGGGTGCCTTAAACTTACATGAGTTGGGCGAAGCGATTCGAAGTTGGCAATGTAACAGTCACGTGCGAGACGCCCTGTTCTCTCGGTATTACGCCCTCGTTAATTCGGGGTTTTTCTCGGACAACCTTGCACAGACGATTTCGCTTGACGATTTTCTGTACATGGTTCGCGTGGGAGGCGCGGTTGTGGTGAATTTGAAGGATACTTCGAGTATTGATAGGCAGATTGTTGTTGAGTTTGTGCTGGGTAAGCTTGTTGAATTGTTGACGAATTGGAAGTTGCGTGCAGTTTTTCTTTTCGCGGAAGAGGCACATTTGTATTTGCGGGAGACCTACTGGGACGACATAGTCACCCGAATGCGGCACTTGGGAGTCTTCACCACCTTCATCACCAACCAGCCAGACACTATTCGCGAGAGCATTTACCGCCAAGCCGACAACATCTTCCTATTCAATTTCACAAATGAACACGACCTAGAAACAGTTTCTCGCGCAGCAAGGGTTGATGCAGAAACAGTAAAATCCATAGCACATGATTTGCCCCCGCAACATTGCCTTGTCCTTGGAAGAGCGGTGAAAGATTTTCCCATAGTCGTTAAAGTTCGCGCCTTGAACGTCAAAACCATGGGGCAGACAAGGCTGTTTTTTTCTCAAAAATCGTCCAGTGCATCTACGTTCCCAACGGCTAGGGCGACAGCGTAGTTTTCTTTAATTCCTCTTTGTTTCTTTTTATGAATTCCCTGAAAGTTTTCGTAAGGTCATAATCTTCCGCTTCATCCAGCCTTATCCACTTAGTGTCAACAACGTCACTGCTTGGTTGAAGAACCCCGCCTTTTAGGCTTGTGAGGAAATCGAGTATGACGAAGTGAAACCGTAGTCTTCCGTTGGCGTCGTAAACTATGTTGTCAACCGCATCGATGAGCCGGACAACGGCAACGTCAAGGTTTGTCTCCTCCTTCACTTCACGAATCACGGTTTTTTCCAGTTTTTCTCCGAGTTCCACAAGTCCTCCTGGAACGCTCCATTTGCCTTTGCCCGGTTCGGAAGCGCGTTTTACCATGAGAATTTTGTCGTCTTGCAGAATAACCGCGCCTATGCCAACGAGCGGTTGGGTTGGGTATTCTCGCCTCAATTTTTTCCACTCATTTGCTAATCAACGCGTTCATTGCATAAAATAGTTTCACTCGGTGCTTATGCTTAAAAACCCTTATTCGTTATTAGGAGTAGTTGTGGATGAAGGGATTGCTTTGAGACCGTTTAGTTTCGTTCATGCCGCAGACCTTCATTTGGGCTATGCACAGTATAATTTGGAGGCTAGGCGTGAAGACTTCGACCGTGCTTTTCAGGAATTAGTGAACAAGGCTTTGGAGTTGAAGCCTGATTTTGTTATAATCGCCGGCGATGTTTTCCAGCAAGCTCGCCCGTTAAACAGCACCTTGGAGAGCGTTATTCAGAACCTTCGACGACTGCGCGACGCGAATATTCCCGTGCTTGCAGTGGATGGTTCGCACGATGCTGCGCCCAACGTGGTTACTGGGACGATCTTGAATCCTTTGGACAGCGCGGGATTAATCTATTATTTGCCACGGCATGAGGGCGCTTGTTGGCAAAACGATAACTGCTACGTGTATGGTGTTCCCAATTTTCGAACAAAAAGAAGAACTGAAGAGATGTTGCCTGCTTTTTTGGAAAAAACCCCGCCGATTTTGGATTCTTCAAGGTTTAACATTTTCGTGTTTCACATGGCGCTCGACATGCCCGAGTTCAAGCCGCCGCAGATGGAGGCTGAGGCAACACCTGACATGATTCCGGATGGGTTTAATTATTACGCGGGCGGGCATGTGCATCAGGCGTTGAGTATGAAGTTCAAGAGTGGCATTCTCGTTTACAGTGGATGTACAGAAACAGTAAACTATGAGGATGCCAGTGTCGAGAAAGGTTTTTTCCATGTACAAGTAGACGAAAAAGGCATTCCTTCGCTTCAACGTGTCAAACTCGAATTACCCCGACCGTTCAAAATCTTTAACCAAAAAGACTACACGGGGATGATGCCTGCAAAGATTACTGAAGAAGTTGTTCAACTCGTAAAAGATGAAGATCAAGAAGGCGTCATCATCGTGCCCGTTATCAAAGGCGCGCTACCCGCCGAAGCAAACCGCAACGAAGTCGACCTCACCAAAATCCGTGGCGCCGCGGAAAAAGCGCTTTTGGTGCATCCCATAATGCGACTGAAAACCAGCGAGGTTCCCGAAGAAGTTATTCAAGCCATCTTTGAGGGCGAGTTGAAGGATCTTAAAACAAAAGCCTTCGAATATTTCCTCCAGATTTTTGCAGAACGTTATCCGCGCGATGAAGCGGAAAAAGTTGGTAGGCTTGCTATAGGATTGCTTGAACCCTTAACGCGTAAGGATGAAGAGAAAGCGAAACAGGTCTTGGAGGAATACGTGCGTTGAGAATTGAGCTCGTGCGTTTGGAGAACATTAGGTCGCACGTGAAATCTACGGTTGCCTTTGCTCGAGGGTTTAACTGTATGGTCGGCGGCTTGGGCTGCGGAAAATCCAGCATTCTTTACGCCATTGATTTTGCTTTTTTCGGCGAACCCTTGGGAAGGAGTTATGATTATTTGCTTCGTGAGGGCACTAACTCAGGAAAAGTGACTGTGCAGTTTATTCTTAACGGAAAAACCTACACTTTGACACGGGGACTGAAAAGACGCGGGAAAGGCATTAACCAAGACATGGAGCAATTGAAGCTTTTTGAAGAAGAAAAACTTCTTGCGGCTTCAAAAAACGAGGCCGTCGAAGAACAATTGAAAACGCTCACGGGGTTTGACCGAGAAATTTTTCGCGAAATCGTTTGGGTTAGACAGGAGCATTTGAAAGAGTTACTGGACATTTCGCCTCGGGATCGACAGAAACGGCTCGACCAGTTGTTCGGGTTGGCGGATTACGAAACGGCGTGGAGCAACATCGCAGGCATAAAGCGAGACTTTGAAACTGAAAAAAAGCTTTTGGAAAAAGATTTCGATGTCGTCGGAGTGACTCAGCTGCGGGAAGAACACGATAAGGCAGTCGTTGATTTGTCGAATGTAGAAAATGAACTGCAAGATCTCGCGAAAAAAGCTGAAGAAGCAGAGATTGCCCACAAAGAATCTCTACGGCGCCTACAAGGACTCGAAGAACTACGCAAACAAAGTGAAGAAATGAGGAAGAAGGAGGCAGAATTGCGGGCCAACGTTGCTGGCATGGAAGACGCTTGTAATCGGCTCGATGAAGAAATCCGACGGAAAACCAGCACCGTTGACGGGTTAGAGCAACGGCTGAACTCCATGAAGGAACAGTACAATTCGTCTTTTACGAAGCTTCAGGAAATCGGTCTGAAACTGCAGAACGTGGAAGACATTAAAGGATACTTGGTTTCGCTCGACGAACAAATAACGCAGATTCGTGGCGAGCAAGAATCGATTAAGAAAGAATTGCAGACGGCGCAACGTCGGGTTTTTGACCTAGAAAACGAGAAAGAAGCACGGTGTCCATTGTGTCTTCAGAGTCTTCCAGAAGACTACAAGAAAGGCTTAATCGAACACATTAAAACAGACAACATCGAAAGAGGGAAACAGTTAACCATTCTTCAAAGAAACGCCGAAGAACTACAGAAAACTCGCGTCCTAGTCAACGCTATTCTTTCGGATTTGCAGTTGCTTGTTCCACGTATGGGCGATTTGGAGAAAAGAATTGGTGAAGAACGTGAAGCTTTAAACAAAATGCTGGCTGAATTAGACCAGAAACGACGCCAAACAGATGAACTGAGAAACAACTTGAACCGTGTGCGCGACGAGGCTGCAAGGTTCGACGTTTCACAGCTAGAAGACGCACGCACAGCGGAACGGGAGGCTTTCCTAAAAATTTCTGAAATAAAACGACATTTTGAAGTCGGCGAGCAAGAGAAAAAGCGCCTTCTAGCGCAGTTAGAAGATTTCAAAAGCCGCTTAGACCGAGCGCAGGAGAAGATTGAACGCCTAGAAAAGGTCAACCGTTTGCTTGAGGTGACCGATGATGTGCGGGATGCTTACCGTAGCATTCAACCGCGGTTACGCGGCGAGTTTGTGCGCGTTTTGGGGCTTGTGGTGCAGCATGTTTTAGACGACTTGATGGGTGAAGGGAGTTTGCTGTCGGTGAGTGTTGACGAATCCTATACGCCTCTGGTTTCGGGCGAAGAAGGCTTCAAACGTGACGTTTCTTTTCTATCCGGCGGCGAACGCACCTTGGTCGCGTTTGCTTATCGTTTAGGGCTGGGTGAACTCATCATGCAATCGCGCACCGGGCACGGGCTCTACATGCTTTTCTTGGATGAGCCTACCGAAAGCCTTGGCCGCGAGGACGGTTCGGTGGACAGATTGGCCGAGGCGATTGGACGCTTGAAAGTCATCGAACAAATCATCGCAGTGACGCATAGTGACGCGTTTGCTGAAAAAGCGGAGCACGTGGTTCGCTTGGTTAAAGAGACAGGCGAAAGTCGAGTGATTATAGAGAAGTAAATCAAGTTGTGGTTTTTGTTTTATTGTTGTAAAAGAATTTCCGAAAATTTTTTATTTATATTTTGAGGAAAATATTTTTTGAAAGGGAGAGGGTGTAAGAGGAGGCTGAGTGGTTCTACTCGCCGATTTTTTATCATCCATTCCTTTCAGCCGTGTTGAGCGGCTTTAAGGTCGAAAAAATTGAAGGAGGGGAAAAAATAGTTTGAAATTCAAGGTTTGGTCTACGCTAGTATTGGTGATTGCGTGTGTTTTAGGTTTGATGCCTATAGCTCGTGTAGGTTCTTGGCATACTCCATGTAGCACTGATGATGGAGAGTTTGAGCCATATGGTCCTAGGATAGGCGTGTTGCTGATGAAAATGTACTATGACTATGCGACTATGCTTGCGGCTTTCAAGGGTAAAGAAATTGACATAATGCAGTTATCTCTCGAGCCAGTAGACTATCTGTGGTTCGAGACAAACGATCCAGCTCATGAACAGTATAGTACTGCGTTTTACAGTGAAATCGGTCTGTTCCAATATGACATCAACGACGCAGTTGTGCCTACCAGTATCAAATCAGTGAGGGTAGCTTTAGCGTACATTCTTGACAAATAATACTTCATCAACACCTATCTTGCAGGCATAGCGCGTAAGGCTGACTCTGTTTTGGCTTCGCTTCCAGGCTGGTACAACACGGGTTGCGATGATTTGTACAACTTTCAACCAAGAACTACCATGACGCCACCAGACGACCTAATAGACTGGCAAACAGCATTGACGTTGCTTGTAGAGGATCTTGGTCCCCCTGTGCCAGACCCTGAATATCCTGGTGACTACATGTTCACTTGGCCAACTCCATTTCCAGATCCTTGCCCGCACGGTTTTCCTCCAGTTCCAGACGGCCACCTCCAAGTCTTTGTCAGAGCAGATTCTCATCTGCAAACAGAACAAGGCAATTATCTTAAATATTGTTGCGAGGTCGTATTGCCCACTGTCAGTGGATTGGTTGGTCTTCCAAGAACACGACTTCATGTTGACCTTTGGATCGTGCCCAGAAGCACTTACGTGCAGGAAGTAATCTTGGAACAGCGGTTCCACATTGCTACGGGCAGCTTAAAATTTGAAGGTCCTGAGATACTGGATGTTTTCACTGGTGGGCAATATTATGGTTGGCAGAACCTTGACTTCGACTATGAAGTGGAGCTGATGCTTGAAGCCCAAAACATTGGAAGCCCAACTGACCTGAGCAGCGCCATTTATCATGCTTGGCTTGCACAGTTTATTATGGAATCTGATGAGCCATTGATACCGTTCTTTTATCTCATGGGATACAAGGGGTATCTTAGCAACTGGAGGCACGTGGTCAACGAAGTTGGCGTCGGTGTGGACAGCTGGTGGACCTTCATGAACACTTACAAACTCGGAGGTCCAGGCTACGGCGACATCATGCGATATGGTGTATTGCAATTTAACCCCTGGCTAAATGTCATCAGCGCCCCATGGTCAACGGACTGGGACGTCCTAGACGAAGTCTACGACACCTTACTAAAATCAAACCCATACCTTCCAGGAGGAATCATCCCATGGATCGCCGCTGGTTGGGCATTCGACACATGGCAACCCACACCAGGTACCGATGCAACCACAATCTTGTTTGACTTGAGGACAGACGTGTACTGGCAAGACATACCATATCACGATAGAAGTGACATCGCAGTTGGTCATGGGCACCAGATAGACGGTCCATTCGAAGACTATGTGCTCACACCAGTAGACGTGGTCTTCAGCTGGAAGTACCAAGCAGATAACCCAGAGGCTTGGAATGGATGGCTTGCAAGAAACGTAGTTAAAATAGGCTTAAACCCCATATGGCACTCACTCTGGCCGTACGATGTAGAATTGCCCCCATGGTGGGACTTCGATCCTGGACAGTGGAACTACGGATATGTGGAATGGGATCCGACGCTTGCGATTAATCAGATGAAAGCCTATTTTGACATCTACATGCCTTGGTCTCTCCTACGCCAAGTAGGCAGCATTCCATTGATTCCGAAGCATTTGTGGAGCCAGATTCCAATCAGCACCTCAGGCGACATCAACGCTTTGAAATACGACCTCGTCTACGGCAGCGGTCCATTCATCTTCCTTAGCTGGTTACCAGGGTTGCAAATTATCCTAATTAGCCACATCCCAGGGCAGTCCTACCGAGGCGTCACGCTGGACCATGGCTATTGGAACCTGCCACCAATAATGGACACGATATACATGATTCCAGGCGGAAAAGCCCAAGGCGTAGGCTGGCTAGAAACACGCTCCAACCAACCTATACCAAATGAACCCATCAGCTACGAAGTAAAACTGAACAAGTCAATGAGGTTCATAAACACCTACCCAACAGACATCACAGTAACCTACTATTTCGACTACCACGTTGACGTATGGAATGGCATCCAGTGGGTTGAAATACCATTGATAGCCATGACTTTCTCATCAGTTGTCGTGCCAGCTGGAGGCGCAGTGACTGTATGGACACCTCCAACGTTCAAGGTCGCCACCTTTGGCAAGATTAGAATTTGGTCGTCCTATCACTGGGAGTGGACCTACGACAGCACAACATACTCGAACACTTTCTGGTCACCAGTTCCAGAAGTGTTCCTCAACGTAGCAGCAGACGTTAACGGCGACGGCACCGTCAACATCGGAGACGCCAACCTCATACTAACCAACTGGCAAAAACGCTGGTACTGGTAAACCACAAGATCTTGAATATCATCTCCTTTTTTTTTAAGTAAAAACCTTGAGAAAATCAAGTGATTGTTGAAAGATAGAATAAGAAAGGCTGTTTTTGGCTTGTTCTTTTCATTAATTCTTATCTACTGCCACAGATGTAATAGCATACCGTAGGAGTAATGAGAGCCCATGAGTTTCGAGATGTGGGTAGAAAAATACCGCCCAAAGACACTTACAGAAATGGTCGACCAAAAAGAAATAGTTGAACGACTCGAAAGCTTCGTAAAAGCCAGAAACACGCCCCACTGCATATTCGCCGGCCCGCCCGGCACGGGAAAAACCACGGCTGCCCTGTGCTTGGCGCACGACTTGTACGGTGAGGGTTACCGTGAACATTTGATGGAACTCAACGCCAGCGACGAGAGGGGTATAAAGATGGTGCGCGAAACCGTCAAAACCTTCGCCCGCGCCCGAAGCATCGGAGAGGTTCCGTTTAAGATTCTCATTCTCGACGAGGCTGACAACATGACCAGTGACGCTCAGCAGGCGCTTAGGCGCACGATGGAACGGTACACGGAAACCTGCCGTTTCATCCTCATCGCCAACTACAGCGGCAAAATTATCGAGCCCATCCAGAGCCGATGTGCGCCTTTTCGGTTTACGTACTTGCCGCGTGAGGAGCAGGATAGGTTTTTGTTGAGAATTGCGAAGAACGAGAAGGTGCAGGTAGGCAGGGATGGGTTGGATGCGATTTTTGAGGTTTGTGGTGGTGATTTGAGGCGTGCGGTGAATAGTTTGCAGGCTGCGGCTTCGCTTGGTAAGCCTGTTACGGCGGACGTTGTGTATTCGGTTGTGGGCCGTGCGAACCCTGCGGATGTGCGGGAGATGGTGAAGACTGCGTTGGGTGGCGATTTTTCGAAGGCTCGTGATATGCTTCGGGAGATGATTTTGAAGTATGGTGTGGCGGGTAGTGATATTATTCAGCAGATTCATGGTGAGGTTTTTAGGCTTGACGTGCCGGAGCAGTGGAAGGTGCGTTTGGCGGATGCAGTGGGTGAGGTGGATTTTCGGTTGGTGGAGGGCGCGGATGAGGAGGTTCAGCTTAGTGCTCTGCTTGCGCGATTGGTTGAGGCGGGTGCGAAGATAAAGGAATAGGGGGTGTTTTTTGGGTTTTGTTTGCTGCTTGGACTGTGAAGCATAAGCCTCGTGCGTTGGTGGAGGTGGTTGGGAATCGTGAGGCTAAGGAGGCTTTGGTTAGTTGGGTGCGGTCTTGGGATGCGGGTGTGCCTAAGAAGCGGGCGGTTTTTGTGTATGGTCCGCCGGGTGTGGGGAAGACGGTTTCGGTTGAGTGTTTGGCGCGGGATTTGGGTATGGAACTGGTTGAGAAGAATGCGAGTGATTATCGTACGGAGGATGCGGTTCGGCGGTTTGCGGGTTTGGCGAGTCAGTATGGGAGTTTGTTCGGTGGGCGTCGGTTGATTTTGTTGGATGAGTTGGACGGGATTACGGGTGCCGAGGATCGGGGTGGGGTGGCTGCGATTACGGATATTATTAAAATTGCGCAGTGTCCGGTTGTGCTTGTTGCGAATGATGTGTGGGATCCGCGTTTTGCGGTTTTGCGGAGTTATTGTTTGGTGGTTGAGTTTAAGAAGCCTCCTGCGGGTGAGGTTGTGCGGCATTTGAAGCGTATCTGTGAGAAGGAGGGTATTGCGGCGGAGGAGGAGGCTTTGAAGTTTATTGCTACACGTAGCGAGGGTGATGTGCGGAGTGCGGTGAATGATTTGCAGGCTTTGGCTGCGGGCAAGTCTAGGCTTACTTATGCGGATGTGTCTTGGTTGGCTTTTCGTGATCGTAAGGAGGTTATTTTTAGTGTGTTGCGGTTGATTTTTTATAGTAAGAGTTGTGATGCTGCGAAGCGTGCGGTGGACATGGCTGACATTGATTTGGACATGTTGTTTCAGTGGGTTTACGAGAATGCGCCGGCGCATTTGAAGGAGCCTGAGGATTTGGTGCGGGGTATGGAGGCTTTGGCTAAAGCGGACATATACAGAGGCAGAATAGCTAGGACGCAGGATTGGAAATTAACGCGGTACGTGGTGGATTTTATGACTGCTGGTGTGGCGATGGCGAGGCAGAAGGGTGGAAGCGTGGGTTGGGTGCCGTTCAAGTTTCCTGAGAAGATTAAGATGTTGTCGCGTAGTCGGGCGGAGCGGGCTTTGGAGCACGAGATTGGGCTGCGGATTAAGCGTCGTATGCACATGTCGGCTAATCGTGCGGTGAAGGAAGTTTTGCCTTATGTTCGTGTGATTTTTCAGAGCAACCCCGAGTGGGCGGCTGGGCTGGTGCGGTGGTTCGACTTTAACGAAGAAATGGTTGAGCATATCGCGCAAGGAAAAAAATACACAAAACAAATACAAAAACACCTACAAACCGAGTAATGGTCAATTCAAACTTGGGTAGTGCCCTCTTTCGTGTCTACTGGAAATGGTGGTAGATTTCTATATGCTAAATAATGCCTAGTTATGAACCAGAATTGTCTTTTCGGAAAGCATGTTGTAACAGCTTTATAACACCATTTACCTTTCTCCGTTAATGAATATTCTCGTGTGTATGCTTTTTTGGATTTGACGATGTTAGATTTTTCTAATTCTGTAAGGTATTCAATTATTCGAGTCGGGGTCAGGTTGATGCCTGATTTTTGAACTCGTTTTACTAATGAAGATTGGTAGCGCGCGCGAATTTTCTGTCCTAAACAAGATAGTATTACTACAGTAACTAAACGATTTGTTCCTCTGGTTCTTGACTTGAGGCTATCTTCAATTTCTTTTGGGGCATTTGGGATGGTAATCATCTCTAAGATGTCTAAATCCGCATATGAAATTTTTTGAGCCATTATGATTATATAGAAAACTAGTGTGTAAAGAACAATTACTATGATGGTCGAAGGTGGTAAAAGAAAAATACCTATTAATGGAAGCAAATACAGAAAAACAAAAACAAATATCGTAGAAAGAATCGGAATTAATGTAAGCCATAGAATTCCTTTAACAAATAGAACCCTATTCTGCAAAGGCTTTCAACTTTTAAACTTGTTTAAATGTAGTTTACATCGAAGAAATTTATATTTTTGGTTTTTCAAGTAAAACATGAACAGAAAATGAAAACCATGTCTTCGAATTTCGGAAGTCTCATCTGGATGCTGGCATTTGCACTTGTGTTCATAATCATTATCACAACCCTTTCCAATATGTTGATCCCCACATCAATAGTTCAGGTCACTGATTGTTCATTAACATCGAGCACTGTAAACAGCGGTGGGCAAACATCGATTACAATCACTCTCAAAAGCAATGATGACAAAAATTCCTATTTGATAAGGATTGAATTCACTTCGTATTATTTAGTGAAATTTTTACTCGGTTCTAATGAACTCCCTAGGAATGATGGCGTTTGGTGCTATGAAGAGACACTGAATCCAAAAGCGACGCATACCCAATTGATACTCGTCAGACCTACATTAGAAAGCGGTATATCAGAAACCAAGTACAGAATTTCTGTCGTTTTCTTTATAAATGGAACGCAATTTGACAACAAAAATCTTGACCTTACAGTACGGTTACCATAGGAGGTGAAAGATTGGGAAGGCGAAAATACAGAAAATTAATACCAAGTGTATGTCGGCGTATCAGGCAAAACAGGGCTTCCTTATGGACGCGTAAAATGGAAGAGACAGAAACGAAGATAGGCAAAAATATTTGGGTCATGGCGACTCTCCTAAGTTTAATCTGTGTACTTGTTTCTCTCAAGATTAGTGTTCTGTGTCTTTTTTTAACAACAAACGCATCATCTGTCTTCATAATCATTAAATAATCTGCAAAGTCAATGCCTTCCGTTTGGCTGTGAAATATTATGCCAGAACTGCCCGAAATAACCGTACTCGCCAGACAGATGAACAAAGAACTCCAAGACAAGCAAGTGGCAAAAATCGAATCAAAGCAGCCCAAAAACCTGAACATGCCGCCAGAGGAATTCGCTAAGAAAATCAAAGGCAAAACCATAACAAACACCCAAGCAAGAGGCAAGTGGATATTCATAAAACTCCAACCCGACTACTACTTGCTTTTAAACCTAGGCATGAACGGAGACCTACTGTACTTCAACCCAAAACAAGCACCACCACAAAAATACCACTTCAAACTCGAATTCACAGACAAAACAGGCTTCACCTTAGCCTTCCAATGGTTCGGCTACATACACCTAGTCGCAGAGAAAAACCTAGACAAACACAAACTAACGGGCAGACTCGGCATAACACCAACAGACAAACAATTCACGCTGGAAACGTTCAAAAAACTCCTAGCCAACAAAAAAACGGGCATAAAAAACTTCCTACTCAACCAAAAAAACATCGCAGGTATCGGCAACGTCTACATCCAAGACACACTGTTCCGCGCCCGACTGCACCCAAACCGCAAAACAAACACACTAACACCACAAGAAACAGAAGCCCTATACAACGCAATAAAAGACACAGTAAACCAAGCCATCAAACTGGGCGGACTAGCATACGAAAAAAACTTCTACGGAAAACACGGACAATTCACAGCAGACCACTTCCAAGTAGGCTACAAAACAGACAAACCCTGCCCCGACTGCGGCACAAAAATCCAAAAAATCCGCACAGGCACCACCGCATCATACATATGCCCAAAATGCCAACCAGAAACCCATACATAACACTATGCAAAAACAAGACTAGACCAGACTAGACCAGAGAAGAACATGCGCCTCCCCACAAAACATAAACATATTTGCGGCATATTTGGAGCCTAATAGGATCATATATGGAAGAGGGCCTAGCCAGCGCCGAGCAAACACAAAGTTTCGAGTTTGTTTACGGTTTTGTCGACCTGTCAAAATAGATACTTTTTCCTTTTACTGAAAGCGGAACTCCCATGATAACGCTAGCTTCAGGCAACAAATTCAACCGTTTCGCCGCAGTTCCGATCCGATACATTATGCGATTATCCACATTGAGCACACTTGCCGTCTTTACCGCCGAACCTAAAGCAATGCCAAGGTCTAAGAGTTTAAAGACACAATTTGGCCCCACAAAATCCAACCCAACCTTTGTTTTCACAACTCTTTCAAACTCGTCACACGTAGCATACCCACAAGCACCACAGTTCAAACCGAACTTTTTGGTCCCTTTAACACCAACAAGCAAAACAGCCTCCGAATCACGAAGGTTTTGGCTATCCCTATGAAAACCCCAGATTTTTCTTTCCTCAGCAATTTTCTCCATCTCCGCAACAATCGCGTCCTTTTCCTTACCATACACAACCGCCGCAAGAACATCATCAATCCCCGCAGATTTCGGCGCAGTCCTAACCGAGATTAACATAAGCCCTGCCGCGTGCAGCAAAGCATCCTTCTCGCCCTCAACACTCCCTATAACCGGCATCACACATTCCTCCTAGAACAACTCACGGCCAAAGCCCAAGAATTCTTATTGCCTCAGCCACCCTCCCAACACCCAACATAAGCGCCGCATTCCGCATATCAACCCTCTCCTTTTTCGAAATCGCATACACATCCCTAAACGCCTTCACCATCTTAACTTCCAACTTCTTATTCGTCTCCTTCGTCACCCAATGCTCCCTCGTCAAATTTTGAACCCACTCAAAATAACTCGAAGCCACACCCCCAGAATTAGCCAAAATATCAGGTATCAAAAAAACCTTTTTCTCAAAAAGCACCTTATCCGCCTCTGGTGTTGTTGGCCCGTTTGCAGCTTCAGCAACTATCTTAGCCTTTATTCTGTCTGCATTGTTTTTGAGAATTTGATTTTCTAAAGCAGCGGGCACTAAGATGTCGCACGGTATTTCGAGCAGTTCATTATTCGTTATACTTTGTGCACCTTTAAAATTGACTACCGAACCACTTTTTTCTTTGTATTCATAAACTTTTGAAGGAATTATACCATGAGGATCGTAAATTCCGCCTTGCGAATCACTCACTGCTACTATCTTGCAGCCCAAGTTGTGCAATATATTCGCGGCGTTCCAACCAACGTTTCCGAACCCCTGAATAGCCACACTGGCACCTTTGAGTGGCATTTTCAACTGTTTCGTCGCTTCTCTTATACAAAAAACAACGCCAAGCGCCGTGGCTTCCACTCTTCCTTCCGAACCACCTACATCAATAGGTTTGCCAGTTACTACTTCGGGCACTCTGTACCCCTTATATTGACTGTACGTGCCCATTATCCAAGCCATTGTTTGACCATCCGTGTAAACGTCAGGAGCCGGCACGTCACGGTATGGGCCGATAATCTCAAGCAACATAGTCGTAAATCTTCTCGTTATGCCTTCAATTTCCTTTTTCGAAAGTTCCTTCGGGTTGCAAGCAACGCCGCCTTTTGCACCGCCGTAAGGGATATCCACAACGGCACATTTCCAAGTCATCCACATTGCAAGTGCGGTTACTTCGTCTACGGTTACGTTTGGATGGTAACGAATTCCACCCTTGAACGGTCCACGGGCGTCGTTGTGTTGGACTCTGCATCCCATAAAAACATTGACTTCACCGTTGTCTCGCCGTATAGGCACTGAAACTATAAGCGACCTTTTCGGATGCTTCAACACTTCATGAATGTTCGGGTCTAAATCCATTTTTTCAGCTACAATGTTTAACTGTTCAAGCGCTACGTCAAGAGGGCTTAATGCTTTGCTCATACGTGCAAACACCTTCATTAGTGTGCAATTTACCGCCTATCCTTTTATGGGTCCAGTATAATAACTTTAAGCTACCGCTTTTTAGAAAAAAGAAAGCATGAAAAAGCAGATTATTTTTTTTGTCTGGTTTTCCTTTGCATGTTTTGTGTGTTCCCTTTTTTAGTTTTATTGTCCTTGTGATGAAAATTCTTTGAACTCACAAATCCAAATGTGACATGTACTTGTACATAGAAAATTAATATGTATTCAGCCTTCATAATCTTATTTTAACCACTAAACCTAAACGAAAGGTCGTTTAAGGATGGGCTCAAAAATGAAGTCAAAACGAGTACAAGAAGCATTCAAAATAGACCTTACAAAAATCGAAGGAGATGGCGACTTCCCTTGCCCAAAATGTGGAACAGTCATTTCTCCCGACGACCAAACGGAAGAGGCATATAGTATCGTGGACACAAAAATGAAGGGCGACATGCTCGAAGAACTTGTAGTCGTTTGCAACAAATGCGGCAGCAGAATCCACATCGTTGGCTTTTTGCAGCTGTAACTTTCTCATTAGCGCGCGTACTGTTTTTTATCATGGTTTTTTCGTGAATTCTTAGAGGACGGATTTTCTAATCTCTTCATTATGACCATGAAAATTGCCCATGCAACGAGTCCGTAAACTATCCCATTGATCAGCGCACTGAAAAAATACGTATATTTTGAAGTCACGTTAGCCCATGCAAGAATGTTGTCGCCGGGAAACATAGGTAAAGGAATTAAAAGCATAGCTGATGCGAAAATGAAGAAGAATACTACAAATAAGTATGCTCCTTTCATTTTCTTTCATCATTTTTTATCTTGAATAGTTAGATTTAATAAACTTTCTCGTATTAATGTACAACATGAATACATTATTGTAAAGGACTTAATGTGTCCTTGGAGTGGGAACAAGTTCTGAGTTAGAGTGGCATTCACCCGATGTTTTTTATCTATCCTTTTTTGGCGGTGTCTCTTGCATAGCAAGATGCACATTAGCAGTTGGGTTTTTCTGGAATCATAGTTTTTGTTTTTACGTATTAGGGTTGTTGGTTCGTTTTGCTGTTAACGAGAGAAGGCTTTCGTCTTTTATCGTTGTTTTGCCTTTTTCTAGGAGCTCTACTACTTCGTCGACGTATTTGAAGTACTGTTTTTCTCTTAAGTGCTGAGAGCGCGGTCTTGGAATGTCAATTTCTATTTCTCCGATGATTCTTCCTGGTCGTTGTGTCATGACTACAACTCTGTCGGCCATTAGTACCGCCTCTTCGACGTTGTGGCTTACCATAATGAACGTGTTTGTGGGAAGAGCAGGGTTCCGCCAAATGTTTAGCACTAGATCACGAAGGGTTTTAGCTGTGAGTTCATCTAATGAGGAGAATGGTTCGTCCATTAGCAAGATTTCTGGTTTCAAGGCCAACGCTCTTGCGATTCCTACCCGCTGTTTCATTCCGCCAGAAAGATCGTGTGGGTAGGTGTTCTCGAATCCCTCTAACCCTACCATCTGCAAGTATTCTTTTGCTATGTGCACTCTGTTTTGTTTGGGCACGCCAAGAACTTCGAGCGGTACTTCCACGTTTTCAAGTGCAGTTTTCCAAGGCAAGAGTCCAAAGAGCTGGAATACCATGGTAATTTTGGGAGTGGGCCGAGTGACGGGTTGCCCGTTGAATAAGACTCTACCCGAGTCGGCTTTTTCCAAGCCTGCAATTATTCTAAGCAAAGTGGATTTTCCGCAGCCTGAAGGACCTACCAAGCAAAGGAACTCATCCTTTCCAACTGTAAAGTTTACGTTATCCAATACTAGGATTTTTGATTGGTCGGTTACGAACGTTTTTGTTATATTCTCTATCTCTAGCGCTACCATAGTGCTACACTTCCACGTGGTATTTTTCAAATTTTCTAAGCAAACGTCGCCAAACTAACGCTTCCATTAAGAGCACTATCGCCGCAATTATTCCAAGCATGAAAATAAGTATCACCGTGTTACCGTACTCGTAGCCTGCCTTGTCCAAGAGTGAACTCAATCCAGGTATCGAAAGCGGCGGAATTGTCGGCTCAGTTGATGGCAAGTACTCTGCGAAAATTATGGTGTTCCATCCTGTTCCCCATGAAAGAATGCTTCCAGTAACTATTGCTGGTAATATCGACGGGATGACTATGTGGGTTATTCTTTTTATTCCCTTAAACCCTAAAAGTCGCCCCACTTCGTCTATTTCTGTGGGAATGTTCTTCACTGCGCTTACTATGTTGAGAAACATGTACCATATCATATCAAGAACCAGCATCACGATGCATGTAAGTTCGAGAGCGATTCTTGGTATTCCGATAAGCTGGTTTAATCCGAGAAAAATGACGGGAAACAGCGCCAAAATCGGTACACCTTGCCCGATGTCGTATAGAGGATAAAAAATGCTTGCGAATTTCTTGTGTTCTGCAGCCAGCACTCCCATAACGATTGCGACTGCAAGGGAGATTCCGTAAGCTGCTGCGAGTCGTCCCATCGTTAAAGCGATTAATAGCGGCAACGAAATAAGCTCTTCAGCTGGCGGCTGGCTGAATCCGTTTTGTATGGTTTCAAGCGTAGGAAACTGGTCGCGGATTGAGAATAATATGAAGAAAATTATGGAAAGCACCAAGGCTACGGCGATTATTTTTTCAATGTAAGTGTACTTTCGTAAACGTTGCGATACTATCGAAAAAGATTTTGGCCAGTGAACCCTTTCAAAATGTAGCCAACTCGTCGCTCTTGCTACTCCGAGTTTTCCGACGCCTGAAAGATCCATCCTAAACACGGGTTTAAAAGTACCCGTGCTTGCTCTTTCCATGATTTTGTGCCAAGTTAGAGTGTTGAAGTAGACTACGATAAAGGTTATGAACACCAAAAGAACGATGGCGACGGTCATGTCTTTGTATTCGTAAGTGATTTTCGCAAGAAGATAACCTAATCCACCCGATGGGGGATAGATGAGTTCTTTTCCGTATTGAACATATTCTGCGGCTATCATGAAAAACCAGCCGTCGCACCACGCTAGGTTTGCGCCTGAAACAACTGCTGGGGTAATTGCGGGCAAAACAACGTGTCGAATGTAGCGCCATCCTGTTAAACCAAAGCTTCGAGAGGATTCAACTATGTTTGTAGGTATTCCGCGCACCGCACCCAGCACTCCGAAGAAAATCGCCCACGCCATAGAAGTGAAGAGCAATACCATTACTGAAAGTTCGATGCCCAGAGGCCCCAATGCCAACAAAAATCCTATAACCATTGGAAAGCATCCCAAGATGGGGATTGATTGCAGAAGGTCTATGAACGGTGTAAGAATTAGTGAGGCTATCTTGTTTGTGGCGGCTAGTATACCGAAGGAGATGCCCCACAAGACGGCTATCATGAGCGTTATCGTGATTCTGAAGATTGTGCTGAAGGTGTATAATGGTAGATTACTAATCACTGGATATTGTGATTGAAAGAGTGTCATAATTAGCCATGTCAGTATGAAAAGGATAGCTAGGCCAGTGATGAAGCTGATTACGATTCTTCTAACTATTCATTCGCCAGCTGAACCTCAAATGTAATAACATGAGCAGTCACGTGTGCGATTTAAAAATTTTGTTGGGCAGAAACAAACCCCGCTGGGAGGGTTTATTGAAATCTTTAAATCAACAAAAACTTAATTTTAATAGCGAGGCTAGGCGAATTGGTGTCTTTTGATGCGAATGCTTTCTATAGTAGGCAGATTGTGCTTTCTGAACTGGGGCGGGAAGGTCAACGAAAACTTGGACGCTCTAAAGTTGCGATTATCGGGCTTGGGGGGTTAGGCACCGCTTCGGCGTTGTATCTTGCTTTGGCCGGCGTGAGACATCTTCGACTTGTTGACCAAGACACGGTGGAATGGAATAATCTGCACCGCCAAATCCTATACAGCCCAGATGATTTGCGGCGTCCGAAAGCGGAGGCTGCAGCATATAAAATCCGTCGGGCAAATCCAGGAGTGAAAATTGAGTCGATCGCGGAAAATGCAAGAAGAAGCAACATCGATCAAATAGTGAAAGGCATGGACTGCGTTGTCGACGGTTTGGACAACATGAAGACACGGTACTTGCTTAACCGTGCCTGTGCGAGGCACAAGATTCCGTACGTTTACGGGGCGGCTATTGGGCTGGAAGGCGTCCTTTCGGTTTTTCATCCTCCAGAAACGCCGTGCTTAGAATGTATTTTTCCGAGGGTTGATGATCGTTTTTTGCAGACGTGCGAGACACGGGGCGTGCTGGGCGCCACTGCAGGAATTATCGGCACGATGCAGGCTATGGAAACCATCAAGCTTCTAACAGGAATTGGTGAGGTGCTAAAGGGGAAGCTGATGGTCTGTGACTTTAGCGACATGAATTTTGTGACGATAAATGTTTACAAGAGACCCAACTGCACGGCGTGCACTGGTGCGGCGGTCGAGTTTAGAAAAGAAAAAGAGCGGCTGACTTGGCTGTGTGGACAGAACACCGTGAACGTGAACCCGCCTCGACTCGTGGAAACCTCCATGGACAAACTTCACAGAAAGCTGCAACGTCACTTCAAGATACTCGTCAAATCTCCCGTCGTTATCGTGTTCCAGTATGACGGCAACGTTGAAGTTAGTTTCTTTCAGTACGGCAGAATGCTGATAAAAAACGTAGAAGACGAGGAGAAAGCGCTGAAAGTGTACCGAGACGTTTGGAAAAAATTAGGGCTACAACCCTAAGGAAGTCCTTGAATGCGCCCCAAATGGAAACCTCTTCAATGCATCTTTTTTGTTAAAAAAGCAAATGAACTGGTTGCTTCGAGATAGAAACCGCGAAGAACCTTAAAAAAACAGGGGTTCGGCGAAAAGTGCGGGGGTGGGACTTAACTCACCGTAGTGTTGCGATTTCTCCTGCAAATCCCCTTTTGTCTATATTAAAATTTGTGATTCTTAGGTTGTCTATGAGGCCAATTAGCGTCTGAACCAAGCGTTGGCAGTTTTGTAAGCGGCTTCTCTCGGGCGCATTCATATTACTTCTTTAAGAGGGCCCATCATCTTGAAAATTATCGGGTCGTCACGTTTCATGCTTAGCTATTGGTGTTGTTCAATTCACTCGATCTTTCTTATGAATGAGTTGTAAAATTCTATTCCACTGCTTTATTGTTAGTGGAAAATTTGTTCCTTGGGGTTGTTTTAGGATTTCCATGCTTTGGAGTATTGGATCTTGTAAGCACTCTTTCGCAAGAAGAGGTCTATCGATAAATAGCTTCACATATTGATAATGACGCTACTCTTCTCTTGGAATTTGCAGACATCTGTGCTTTTTGTCCAGTATTTCTCCTGTTCCTGATTGATTGGCTTTTTGCTTGGATTTGTTTCTATTTCTCCTATGGCATAAAATCCTGCCTTGTCTCCAGAAGCCCAAATGGCCACCTTGTCTTTTTTATGAATCTGTCTGGTATGTTGGCTTGCTAACCATTGTTCAATGTTTCTTTTTTCTCCTACCCAATCAAACCATCTGTATGTTATAGGATTGAACTGAAATACCCAGCACTTGGGTTGACGAGGATTAGGCAGAAAAGTACCGCAGTCTGGACAGAATTTACTTCGCTCATATTGCTCAAACGAAACCACCTTTCCGCATTTCCGACATTCGGACACAGCGTCAAACATTTCCACTGTGACTCTCCTAAAGGAAGGCATATCATTCTAAGAATTTTGAATTATAACTTGACTGGGTTAAGAATTTTGCTACCACGGAAAAGTTCAGCGGTATCATGTCAGAATTGTGGGCAGCGGTTTTCATGCTGAGAACACTATGTGCCCGTATCTTCCTTCTTTTTTCTTTTTAGCTTTTCAAGAATCCAAAGTGCTGCAGGATACTCTGCTATTTTCATGTGGAATATGCCTACGGTGTCGATTAGTTCTGGTCTGTATTTCTTTTTCTCCCAGAATTGGTCAATCATTTCTTTCTCTTTGGTCGTTAGTTTTTGAAGTTGTGTTTTTGTGAATTCCGTTGCTTTTGCCGAGATTTTGTTGTAGTCGAATTTTGGTGGTTTCTCTGTTTGGAGTAGGTTTTTTAGGCTTGAGTCTAATGGGATTTTGTTTATTGCCTCTGGGCTGATCTCGTAGAGTTTTGGTCGTTTTCGAGTTAGGCTGTCGATTATTGCGCATTTGCGGAATGTGTTGTGGTTGAATTTCGTGTCTGCGATTCTGTATATGTCGAATACGTCGCGGGCTGTTTTTCTGTATAGCATGGTGCACCATTTGTTTGCGAAAAGCTCTTCCTTTGTTGGCGTCGTTATTTTGAATGTTTCTTGTGTGCCTATGTGTTTGAAGTCTGCCATGATGTCGGTTTTGAGGATTGGGGTTCTGCGCATGTATCCTATTTCTATCTTGAAACTGTCTTCTGAGCCTGTGACATTGATGTATTTGACGGTGAATCTTGTTAGAGGGTAGCTTGCGTTTATGGCTATGTCTGTTTTGTTGTATCCTTGTCTGTAAAGCACGTCTTTTAATCGTTTGTCGATTTCTTCTCTAACTTGTCCCCAATCGGCGTTGTCTTTGTGCCGGTAATTTAGGTCCATGTCTATTGATAGTCTCAGTATTTCCTTGAAATGAATGAACGTTAGTGCGGTTCCGCCGTAGAGCACCAGTCTTTCTGAAAGGAACTTTACGGCTGAGATGTCTTCAAGCATGTCTGATATTCTGCAAGCTTTTTCCATGTCCTTAGTGTTGAAACCATAACGCAATGCTAAGGCGTGGAAGTCGTATTCTCTCTTCATTTCATATTTCCTTCAGTTTCTCTTCAAAGTCTTCAGGAATATACAGGAGCCATCTTGCGTTAAGTTCTCCTGGTTCTCCGCGTATCAGATACTGTGGCGAACCTTGGACGCGTGTTCTGAGTTTTTCGAGGAGATCTTGGTTTACATGCTCATAAAAGGGAGAGGTGCTCTTGAAATACTCTAAGAAGTATCCGACTTGTCTAAGCAGGGTCTGTTTTTTCTGGTCGAAAGTTAGGGTTATCAGCTTTTCGAAGTTGATGCCACCGAGTTCGGCAAGGCTTTTTATGCATTCTTCCCAGCCTCCTGCATACTCAACTCTGTCGATGCATTCAATGAACGTTCTTTCTTTGCTACTCACTCTGATGGTGCTTTGGGCGTAAGATTTCTCAAAAGTGTGCGAGGCTGTGTCCTTGGTGAATACGGGTTTGAAGGTGAATCGCCCATAGTGGAATGGGTCGAACCTGTCTTTTGGTTTTACGCACACGTAGGCTTCGTTGAAGGTGGAGTATGCGCTGCCGTAGTATTCTAAGGCTGTGTGAAAGCCGAGGTAGTATTCTTTTCGTATTTTGGAAGCGATCAGAAGTTTGTCTGTTTCGTGTTTCTCTGGTTTTTCAAGTGGACTGAGAACGGCGTATAATCCCTTCCTGATGGGCTGAAGTTTTCCAGTGTCAACAAGCTTTTTTACGTATTTTCGGTAGACGTACCTGCGGTTTGGTGAGGTTGCAGTTATTCTTGAGGCGGATCGCACTATGTCATCGAAGCTTACTATTCTCATTTGGAGGAGACTGGTGTAAAGTTTCTCTGTCTTTCTTCGCATATTTTTCACGTTTTTAATGCAGTATGCCGTTTAAGGGGTAACTACATTAAAATATTTAAAAATTGCGTGGCATGCGACTTTTCACGAATTTAACGCAGTTACCCAAAAAAGGGCATACAACATTAAAATTCTGAAATTGTTATTCTATCCATTCTTCTATTGCGCGTAGGTCCTCTTCGTTGTAGCAGTCCCAGCATAGACTCATTCCGTCGAGTTCGGAGACTTGGTCTTCATCGAGTTCTGTGCCGCAGTTTTCGCAGTGATATTTTTCTTTTTTATATTTTCCATAAGCCAAAAACTCGCAGCCATGCTCGAAACCTTACCGCGAACCTACGGAA
>JABFQO010000002.1 GCA_019685575.1 Candidatus Bathyarchaeota archaeon A05DMB-4
AAAGAATCTCCGAGGTTATTCCAAAATTAGCCGAGGTAGCTCAGCCTGGGAGAGCACCCGGCTGAAGACCGGGTTGTCGCCGGTTCAAACCCGGCCCTCGGCACCGTTATTCTAGTAGCAGTTGCATTAGTATTCTGTCGGTGTATGTGCCGTTGAGGAATTTCACGTCACGAGTTAATCTACCACATTTTTTGTATCCGCATTTTTTGTACACATGGAACGCTCTCTTGTTTGAAGCGTAAACAGAAAGTTGCAAGATTTCAAAACCACGCTTTTTCGCAATTTCGATAAACGTTTTTGTTAGTGCCGTGCCTAATCCCAAGTTGCGGTAGCCTTTGCGGATGAAAATGCCAAACTCGGCAACGTGCGACCGCTTTTCGGTCATGGGATGGATGCTTGCACCGCCGACGATTCTGCTATCTACTCTGGCAACAAGATAGAGCACACTTGATTTTCTGCTTCGCTCGAACCATTTGCGCTCTTCTTCCATATCAGTGATCTCGTTATTCATGAATAGGTATTTGCCTTCACGAATTACGCTGTTGAGTGCTTCAACAAGTTGGGGCAAGTCGTCTTCTTTTAGCCAATCAAGCGTCGCCGTTCGCCCATCCTTCAGCATTACTGTCTGGTAAACCATCGTTCATGCACAATCCTTCAGAAAGATTTTAAGACAAGCAAATAAATGTGTATACTCTCCACAAAACTGGCGTCACAGTGCGGCTGTAGTCTAGCCTGGTTTAGGACGTCAGCCTGCCACGTTGAGAACCCGGGTTCAAATCCCGGCAGCCGCACCAAAACTACCTTGCAGATAAATGGTTAAACTGAAAAAGGCGTAACTGTCGGCTAAATCAGATGTTCCACGAGGATCTTTATTCCGATACCTATTAAAACGAAGCCGCCAACGATCTCTATTTTATTCTCAAAAAGATGCCCTAATTTTGCGCCCGCAAAAACGCCCATCAACGAGAACAGAAATGTTACTGTTCCAATTATTATGACCGGGGCAGCGATTGAAATTTTCAAAAATGCAAAACTCAAACCTACAGCCAAGGCGTCAATACTAGTAGCGACGGATAAAACCAGCAGAACGTATAAGGTCAACGGCTTGCTCTCTTCCTTATGAGATTCTATTTTTGGCGAATCGAAAATCATTTTACCACCGATAAAACTTAGCAACCCGAAAGCCATCCAGTGATCCACGCCTGAAATAAAACCTACCAAACTAAGCCCAGCCAGCCATCCAACAATAGGCATGAAAGCCTGAAAACCGCCAAAAAACAACGCGATTTTTAGGGCGTTATTGATTTTTACGCGTTTAATCGCAATTCCGCTTGTAACAGAAACTGCCATGGCGTCCATCGCTAATCCGAATGCAATTAATGTGATTGTAACAATGTCCATGTGTGTCACTTGTGAAGAGAGGGCTGATACGCCTATCAAGTATTTAGGCATATTGACGCTGTTTTGGCAGAATCTCCAGTTAGTTTTAAAGAGTTCTTCATAAAAGAAACGATGAACGCCTAGGTTTGTTTAATGTCTTCTGTTGTGTCATGCTGGTTTGGTCGTCTTTAGTTCCCTCAAGGCGAATTCTGAAAGCCAATATTTGCCAAGTTTCTCTTCGGCTTCTTCCAAAATATCAATCATGCCACTTAACGCTTTTTTCGATATTAGAAGCTTAACGTCAGAGCGGCCGCCGTAGGGTTTTTGGTTCACGATTACCTCGACATCCTTATAGTTAACCAAAGAAACTTCGAGTTGCCCATGAATAAAGTCTGCTTCACTAACAAGGAGCCCACTAGCTAACGGTATCTTCTTCTTAAGCCTTGCCATGGAGACTGCCTCCGCATCATTTTGTGCATCACTAAGGAGTTAAGTCTTACGACTTTAGAATCTATGCGTTAGAGGCTGCTTTGAGTTTTTTTCTTTTGGAAGTTGATGTTATCGTGTTTTTGGTAGGGCGCTTGTTCTGTACTCAAGTTGTTGTGGAGCCTTGGCCAGAGACGATGGGTAGATTTTCTAAAACTCTATTCCTTTTCTGGGCTTTGTTCCCTTTGTGTAAGGGTGTTTGATTTCCTTCATTTCTGTAACTAAATCAGCAAGCTCAATAATTTCTCGCGGCGCGTTACGTCCGGTTAAAACAAGTTCCACGTGATCTGGCTTGTTTTTAATAAGATCGATGACTTTGCTTAACTCTAAAAGTTTTAGATGGAGTGCTACGTTGATTTCGTCTAAAACTACAAAATCGTAATCGCCACTTTCGACAACTTTTTCCGCTAATGCAAAGGCTTCTTCCGCGAGTTGCATGTCCTTCTGGTTTGGCGGCGTTTCGGTGATAAATTTGCCTCGGCCGAATGCTTTCAATGTAATGTTAGGAAGCTGTTTTACTGAGTAAAGCTCGCCGTAGTCAAACCCGCCTTTTATAAATTGAATCACATAAACTTTGAAGCCTCTTCCAACCGCACGTAATGCTAGCCCAAAAGCGGCTGAAGTCTTGCCTTTTCCATCGCCAGTATATACCTGCACCAAACCCTTTTCTAAACGTTCTCGCATAGAGGCAACACCTAATCTTTGTTGTTTTTCAATTTTTTAGCGATTACATTTTCTGCTGCGGTGTATGGGTCAACTTCTCGTGCTAAAATTTTCTCGAGAATCTTGTCAAACTCACGTTTCTTCTTTAAGTCATTCAAGAACGATTCCTCGATCTTTTGCCTGAGCACCTCGAAAAACTCAGTTTCCACTTGTTCTCTTCGTTTTGATGCAAAAGCGCCTTTTTCCAGATATTTTCTATGTTCCTCAATTTTTTCCACAAGTTGGCTTACGCCTTTACCTTCGATGGCAATGGTTTTTACTACGACAGGTTTCCACTCTTGTTTTCCGCTGTTCATCTCCAGCATGGTACGAATGTCGATCACTGCTCTGTCGGCGTTTTCTCTGTCTGCTTTGTTTACCACGAAAATATCGCCGATTTCCATGATTCCCGCCTTAATCGCTTGTATCTCGTCTCCAAGACCCGGCGCCAAAACAACAAGGATTGTGTGAGCAACTTTTATTATATCGACTTCGGATTGCCCTGCACCAACGGTTTCCACGATTATTACGTCTTTTCCAGAAGCGTCCAAAACACACACTGCATCCTTTGTCGCCCTTGCAAGACCTCCTAGATTGTTGCGTGTTGCCATGCTTCGGATAAAAACTCCTTCGTCTGCGCTGAGTTCTTGCATGCGAATTCTGTCTCCGAGAAAAGCGCCCCCTGTGAAGGGGCTTGAGGGATCCACGGCGATTACGCCCACAGTCTTGTTTTTATGTCTGAATTCTTTAACCAGTTTTCCAACCAACGTGCTCTTGCCGCAGCCGCCGGGGCCTGTTACGCCGATTATGTGGGCATTTCCCCCGTGCCGATAAAGTTGTGACATCATTTGTTGTGTTTTGGGATGATTGTTTTCGATCAGGGTTATAGCTCTAGCTATGGAGCGTCGGTCACCCTTAAGCACCATTCTGGCGAGTTCTTCGTAACTCAAATGTATCAGCTTTCTTGTCAGATTTTTTTCTTTACGTTTTCTTTTACATACTTCACCAAGGTTTCGGTTGGTGTGCCGGGTCCGAAAATTTCTTTTATGCCTATTTTTTTCATTTCGGGGACGTCTTCTTCTGGTATGATTCCGCCGGCGAAGACCAAAACATCATTGAGTCCTTTTTCTTTGATGAGTTCCATGATTCGTGGGAACAATGTTGTGTGTGCGCCGGAGAGTATGCTTAAGCCGATTACGTCGACGTCTTCTTGTAGTGCGGTTTCAACGATTTGTTCTGGTGTTTGCCGCAGTCCGGTGTATATGACTTCCATGCCGGCGTCTCTCAAGGCTCGGGCGACGATTTTTGCTCCTCTGTCGTGGCTGTCAAGTCCGGGTTTTGCGATTAGAACTCGAATTTTTCGTTCTTGATTCATGCACATTCCTCATGCTTATATGATTATTAATTCTTTGTATTCGCCGTATACGCCTCGTAGCACATCGCAGATTTCGCCGAGGGTGGCGTAGGCTTTTACGGCGTCTATTATTGTGGGCATTAGGTTTTGGTTTTTTTCTGCGTCATCGTGTAGTTTGTCGAGGGTTTGTTTTACTTTTTTGTTGTCGCGTTCTTTGCGGGTTTTTTGTAGTCTTTTGATTTGGTCTTCTTCTACTTTTGGGTCAACGCGTAGTAGTGGGATGGTTATGCATTCGTTTGCGATTTTGTAGTCGTTTACGCCTACGATCTTTCTTTTGTGAGTGTCGATTTCTTGTTGGTATTTGAAGGCGCTGTCGGCGATTTCTTTTTGGAAGAATCCTTTCTCGATTGCGGTGTATACGCCTCCCATGTTGTCGATTTTTTCGATGTATTTTGTGGCTTTTTCTTCCATTTCGTTTGTTAGGGCTTCTACGTAATAAGATCCGCCGATGGCGTCAACTGTGTTTGCTACGCCGCTTTCGTGGGCGATTATTTGTTGTGTTCTGAGGGCTACGCGTACGGCTTCTTCTGAGGGTAGGCATAGTGCTTCGTCGAAACTGTTGGTGTGGAGTGATTGGGTGCCGCCTAAAACTGCTGCGAGGGATTGTATTGTTACTCGGATTATGTTGTTTAATGGTTGTTGTGCTGTGAGTGTGCAGCCTGAGGTTTGAACGTGCATGCGCATCCACATTGAACGGGGTTTTTTGGCTTTGAATCTTTCCCGCATTATTCGTGCCCACAGTCTGCGGGCGGCGCGGAACTTGGCGATTTCTTCGAAAAGGTCGTTGTGTGATGCGAAGAAGAAGGATAAGCGTGGAGCGAATTCGTCAACGTTCATTCCGCGTTCTAGTGCGGATTCTACATAGGCGATTCCGTCGTAAAGCGTGAAGGCGAGTTCTTGTACTGCGCTGGCGCCGGCTTCGCGGATGTGGTAGCCGCTTATGCTTATTGGGTTCCATCGTGGTAGGTTTTTTGCGCAGTATTCGATTATGTCGGTGACGAGTTTTACGGATGGTTTAGGTGGGAATATGCATAGTTTTTGGGCGAAGAATTCTTTGAGCATATCGTTTTGTGTTGTTCCTCCGAGCATGGTTCTAGGAACGCCTTGTTTGTCTCCGATGGCGATGTACATTGCTAAGAGTACGGCTGCGGGTCCGTTTATTGTCATGCTAGTTGTGACTTTGTCGACAGGGATGCCGTCGAAGAGGATTTCAAAATCTTTTAGCGAACTGATTGCTACGCCGCATCTGCCGACTTCGCCTTGGGCTTTTGGGTGGTCTGAATCGTAGCCCGTGATGGTTGGGTAGTCGAAGGCTATGCTTAGGCCGGTTTCGCCTTCGCTGAGTAGGTATTTGAAGCGTTTGTTGGTTTGTTCTGCGGTGCCGAAGCCGCTGAATTGGCGCATTGTCCAGAGTCTGCCGCGGTGCATGGTGGCGTGGATGCCGCGGGTGAATGGGTATTCTCCGGGAAAGCCTATGTCGCGTGTGTAGTTCATGTTTTGGATGTCTTCGGGTGTGTAGAGTCGGTTGATTCTGGCTCCTGAAGTGTTGTGAAACTCCTTTTGACGTTCTGGATGTTCGCTTAGCCATTTTGGCAGGGTGGTTTGTTGCCATCGTTCTTTTTCTCGGGTTATTCGTGCGAGTTCTTTTTTGTCGAACATTGGGGAGTGCCTCGTTAGATTATTCATACGATTACGCAAACGTCCTAAAAAGTTATTTCTTTCGACGGCTGGTTTCGGGTATTCGCGGGTTGGCTTGGTCTTTTCGGGTTTTTTCTGTGTGCGCGACGTTTCTCTCCTCCCTCTTCCATATATGATCCTATTAGGCGCGCGCGCTGCGCGAAGTACTGTCTTGGTATGCATTTTTCGGCTTACCTTATGGGGCATATTCTCATCTGCACCTATTAGCGATAGACGCTGTTAACATTGACATCGCAATAAACACTGCAATCGCTTTGTTTGCAATACTAACTGTCTTACTATTAGAGACTTTAATTGGAGCGGCTGTTTGCGCAGTGGTCACTTTTCTTACAGCCATAATCAAAATCGACTATGAAGCCTTATATCGAGACCATAATAGCGACGGCTCTTTTGATTCTTGGTTTGATGTAGCCCCTTGGACCTTATACATGGTGTGGGCTGGTTGGATGTTGGTTCTGACACCTTCATATGTTTGGCGAGTAACCATGCTCGGGGCATATATAATAAAGAACCGAGAAGAACCCTCATCATCGCTTGGATACAAATTAGGATGTGGAAAGGCATTTATTGCATAGCATTGCAGGATGGCTATAATGATTCTTAGTGTGGAATCGATGTTTTCGGAGCAATTAATACGTCATGTGATAAATTTTATTTTGCTCATTGCACTTTTGGCACCAGTTTTAATGGTTGCCATGAAACTCAAACGCAGAAAAGTAATAATTATTCAATGTTTCATCGAAGTTGCTTATTTTCTATCTCTAATCGCTTATCTGATGGATGGATTTTACAGCGGAGTAACAATTGACTACGTACTCAACACCATTAATACGTATAAAGGCGAAATATTCGTATGGCTTATGCATTTCATCTTTCTAATTGGTCTTTGGTTTAGGTTTATCAGAAAATTGCCAGATGGAAAAAATGATCAGCAGGACCAATCGAAATTAACACAAAGGATGGATCAGAGCCTCTAGCATAGTGCGAAGACAAATCGTCAAAGCATAATATGTTAGCGCAATATGAGCCTCTGAACTATCCGCCAATTGGCACTCTAATTTCCGGATCCAAAAATATAGCATTCAAGTTTAAATCAAGCTGTGCGCACATATCGCAAATTTAGCTGTATAGTGTTAGGACTTTTCTTATTCCGTCTATTGACAAGTGGTACTTGTCCTGTCCTTCCACGTTAACCATCTTAACATAGCCCAGTTCGCTTAGCTTGCGTAAATGCTCCTGAACCGTCTTAGGCTCCATTGTCGTCCATTTGGCAATCTCGTCCATCGTCAACGCCTTCTCCGCATTAATCGCGCCGATGTTATGCATCATGCACAAGAAACGGAACTCCTCGGGCAAATTCGGGCTGTAATAAAGCGACATGCTCTCACTTGGCGCCTCCTTTCACGACATCCTCATAAAGTTCCGTAGTCTTCTTAGCAACTGCTTCCCAACTATAAACCTTCCGCACCGCCTCCAACCCGTTCCGAACCAACCACTCCGCGTGCCCACTGTTACTCAAAACCCTGTCCACACCCCACGCGATCGAATCCGGATTACGCATGTACACATACACCCCCGTCCGGTCGTGCTCAACCACCTCAGCCAACCCGCCCACCTGACTCGCCACAACGGGCACACCTGCCGCCATCCCCTCCAAAGCAACAATCCCAAAAGGCTCATAAACACTCGGCACAACCAAAACATCCGCACTCCGCATAAGCACAACCAACTCGCTGTCAGGAATAAAACCCGTAAAGTTGATTCTCCACCTCTGCCCCGTCTGGTTTGCCAACCACTCTAAATGCCCACGCAACCACCCTTCTCCCACGATCACAAACTTCGCACCCGGATACTTCGCAGAAATCTTCGGCACTGCCTGAATCAAATACTCCACACCCTTCTGCGGCACCAAACGCCCCACATACAAAATCAACTTCTCACCCCAACCCACACCGTACCGCTGCCGCACGGCACCCTTATCCACATCCACCTGAAACTTCGCCGCATCCACCGCGTTCGGAATAATCCACACCTTATCCCACGGCACCTTAAAATGACCACACACCTCGTGCCGCATACTCCAAGTAGTAACTATAACTTTATTCGCCTCGTAAGTTGCCCACCACTCCAAACCATCAATCGTCATACTATCCACACTATGCAACGTGCTCCGCCCATACTCAGTACTATGAATCGTAGTCACCAAAGGCTTACGCAAAAAATGCTTCGCCGCAATCCCAGCCGGCGCCGTCAACCAATCATGCACATGCAAAACATCAAAATCCACACCAACATCCGCCACCCGCTTCTCAATACTATGGTTAAAAAGCAGAGTCCACGTCAAAAAATGCGGATGCCCGACCTCGCTGGGCGCACGGTAAACCTTAACACCATCGACTTCCTCAAAATTCGGCGCACCCGGAAAATCTAAAGTCACCACGTAAACCTCATGCCCCATCCTCACCAAAGCCTTCGACAAATCATGAACATGACTCGCGATGCCGCCGACAACCCGAGGCGGAAACTCCCACGTAATCTGGCAAATCTTCAACCGCAGGCACCTCCACGCACGTGAAGTCTCCTATATTCGCATGAGGCGTTAATTAACGCTTACTCTACAAGCTAACCACATTTAAAACTGAATGCATAAAAAATGACACGCACACAAAACACGCCACAACTTAGGCTTGCTTAGCCGCCTTCTGCGACAACGCCTCCAATTGACGAATCCTGCTCCGAATCAACCGCACCATCTGTTTCCGCAAAGCCTCACCCGCCACGCCTTCCTGCTTCGCAACCGCTGCCAACCGGTTCGCCAAAGCCACATCGCCGATGACTTCGCGAATCCAACGCTCAAAATCACCCCGCTCCGTGTGAAACTGCACCGAACTGATGTCCACGGCTTTCAAAGCCGCCAAAAACTCACCCAAACTATAAACAGTCCACGGCGTCGGCGTCGCAAACTCGTAAAAGAACGTGAACCCCTTCGCACCCGTCAAATTCCGCAAAATCCACTTCGCCGCCACTTCGGGCTTTTCCAACTCCTTCAACAACCGCGCCTCAAAATCCGACAAAATCCGCGAATAAACCGCAAACGCCTCGATAGGATTCCCGGTAGGATTGAAGTAACTGTGCACGTCGCCGGGTCCGCCGCCCTTGACACTCATGTAATACAAGTGGTCGCTCATCTGAAAATACCGCCACAAACGCAGCATCTCCACGTCCCCGATGCCCTTCACCAACGGCTCCAAACCCTTCAAAAAATCATACGAAATCAACTGCATAGGATTGTGCAGCCATGCCGTCGGGTCGCGCTCGAGGTCTGCCCACGAAACCGTGTTAAAATCATCCACAAAAAACTCACCCACAGACGCGTGCCTCTCCGCCACCTCAGAAGGCGTACTCCAACGCAGATGCTCCCACTTGTTCACCTCACCCGGAAGCCACCGCAAAAACTCGTGAATCCCGCTTTCGGGCCAGTGATGCTCGCCGAACGTTTCATAATCCACAAAAAGCACAATCACCTGACCCGGCGTACCCGCAAGCCAACTAGCATACTTTTCCGCAGTTAAAGGCCACCCGCTCCACCATCGGGCGGAAAACCTGAAGCCGATGTCGTCGGAAAGCCTGTAGTTACGTAGCAGAACCTTCAGCGGCGAACCCGCGGCTTGATACACATAGTTTGGGCTTCGCCATTCCAGAACTCGCTCGACTCCTTCGGTTATTATGGCTTTGTAGCCCAAGGCTTCGATGGTTTTGGCGATGGAGTTGTTGTAGAGGCATTCGGTGTTCTCGAAGACCTTGGGTTCGTGATGGAATAAATCCTTCATGAGTTGTCGGTGCATGTGCACTTGTTCGATGAATTCTTGGCGGTCGCTGCCATAGAGGCTTGAGAGCGAATGATAGTAGGTTTCGTCTAGAAATTCGACGCATCCGGTCTCAGCGAGTTGTTTGAATGATTCTAAGAGTCCGTGATTCCAGCGTTCGCATTGCTCGACAAAAACGCCCGAGATTCCGAACGAAACTTTGAATTGTTTGTGTTCGTTCTTGAAGCGGTCAATCTCTTCCAAAAGAATCTTATTGGCCGGGAGGTAGCATTTTCTTGCGGCGCGGTCGAATATGTGTTTGTTTAGTTCGTTGTCGAAGTAGAGTTCGTCAAGGTCTTTTTTTGTTACAGACTGACGTGACAAAAGGTCGACGTGAAAGTTGCGGTTTAGCCGGAAAGGCTGATGAACCTCAAAGATTAAGCAGACGTCAGTCATTTTTTGTGCCCGCTTTTTGGAAGCAACTCAGAAAGTTGTGTCTTCTTCCTTATTTAATTTCCTTATTACAAATCCATTTTTTCTTCGAAAGACGGACGTTTAAACAAAACATCTTCAATGAAAGCCCTCAGAGGCTCGGCTACGCTCCATGCTTGGGCGATGCATCCTCGTGGCAGATGCGGGTTGTCTCCGTCAAAAATCTCGCTGACTGTTCCTAGCCCCGCTTGTGTGATGGATTTCTGGAAGAATGGGAGCAGAAATTTTTGGAAGGCGAAGTTGCGCCATTTTGCTTCGTGCCTTTTTGTCTTAAGGAAGGCTGTGACGAATGGTCCGAGGAGCCATGGCCAAACCGTGCCGTTGTGGTAGGCTTGGTTGCGTTGTGTCCAGTCGCCTTCGTATCTGCCAACATAATGCTCGTCTTCGGCGGATATTGTCTTGAGCCCGTATTCACATAGTAATTTGGTTTGAACTGCGTCAACCACGGCGTTGCTTTTCGTCTCGTCAAGCATCGAGAAGTCTAATGAAACTGTGATTATTTGGTTGGGCCTGAGGGATGAATCCTTCTTTCCGTCTACAACTGTGTCGAACAAGCAGTTTTCTTTCGGATTCCAGAATTGTTCGGCAAAACTTTTTCTTGTCTCTTCTGCCATTTCTAAGTATCTTTCTTCAAGGTCTTTTTGTTGAAAATGCCGGGCTAGTTTTTGCATTGTTTTTAGGGCGTTGTACCATAATGCTTGGATTTCCACGGCTTTTCCCGAGCGTGGAGTAACGGGGTTGTTGTTTACGGCGGCGTCCATCCATGTTAGTCGGGATCCATGCTTTATTAGGCCGTCATTATCCATGCGGATGTTGTTTAACGTACCCTTAGCGTAATAGTCTATGATTGATTGGAGTGTGCTCCATAGTTCGTTTTTCACGAAGCCGAAATCGCCCGTGTATTTGATGTGCTGCAGCACCGCGTTGATGTACCATAAACTTGCGTCCACGGTGTTGTATTCTGGCTTGTCGCCTTCGCGGTCGGGGAAACGGTTCGGAACTACTCCTTGGTTGCAGTAACCCTTGAAAGTCAACAAAACGTCTCTTGCATCGTTGAACCTGCCAGTCACCAGAGTCAAACCTGGTAACGCAATTAGGGAGTCGCGTCCCCAATCTTCAAACCAATGATATCCCGCGATGATCGACTTCGAGTTTGTGGAAGCACGGTGCACGATGAACAAGTCTGTTGCTAAGACAAGCCATTTTAGCCAATCTTCCATTCCCACTTCAGCATAGCGATTCTGAAAATCCTCGAGCAAACCTTCTTGACGCTTTAATTCTCGAGTGAAAGGGTCACTTCTTTTTAATTCTGCTAAGACCTTTTGTGCTGCCTCTGGAGTTTTGTCGGCAACAGCGACGATTGAAAATTGTTCTTGTTCTTTGGGATTAACTTGCAGTTCAAAATGCCCCGGCAAAAGACAATCATCGAAACAATCCTCTTTTCGCGACGCATCAACACGATAATACAAGTTTTCTATCCAAACACCATCATTTGCGTAGTATTTTCCTTTGTTTAACGAAAGAAGCAGAGTGTGCTTTGGCGGTTCGAATTGAAGAATTGCGTCTTGTTCGTGATTTTTTTGGCCATAACTCCATTGCCGCTGATCTTTGTCTGTTGTGTAATAGAAGTGGCGAAAGTTGACGAGGGGGAAAACCCGTATAACTGCCTCATTCTCGTCCCGATTAAGCACCTCATAAACCGCAACAACCGCGTTCTTGTTTCTGGGCATAAAAACAGTTTTTTGCAGCGTCACATCGTGCACTTGATATTTAAACGTGGGTAACGGGTTAAGCGAAAATTCGCGAAGCAGACTGTGCGGTTTAGGGTAGAAAGTGTCATAAAACTCGTTTATCCCCAACTTATAAATTTCGTTGTCGATTTGGATTTCTTCATCAAGTTTACTAAGCAAAACATGCCTATTCGTGGGCGGATTAAACGCGGCGACCAGAAGGCCATGATATTTTCTTGTGTTCACACCTAGAACCGTCGAAGAAGCGTATCCTCCTAAACCATTAGTAACTAGCCACTCGCGACCAAGCGCTTCGTCGAGATTTCGAAAAGCGTCAGCCTCAAGGACCATTTTAAGTAACGTTTTGCTCATTTTTCGCAATCCACTTTTACGGAGGTTAAGGCAAGATTTTTGCCACGTTTTTTTCTCTTGGCACACCGAAGAACCGTGCAACAGGGTTGCATTTTGTCCGCAGAAGCAGCGCATGAGGGCGGGTCAGTTTGTTTTCCGTGAGAGTTTCAGCATAACCCATACCCTTTGCTATTATCAAATCCGCAGAGTTATAGTATTGCAAAAATTCAGGCGAGGACTCTTTCAGGTTCAAACCCACCGAATCATTGCCCGTAGTAATGACTTTATCCGCAATTTTGTCCATTCCTACCAGTTTGGCGTCTTCTACCGTGGCGTCATTAAGCACAGGCTTAGCCTTAACCGCCACTACTACTTTACCACCGTACCTCTTCAATTCTCTCACAAACAAAGTGTCGAAAGCAATTTCTCCAGCGTTGTCCGTAAGATAGAGAATTGTCTTCGCTTTTTTTGCCAACCCATAAATCCTTGAAATCTCGTCGATTACCAAATCTTTTTCCGATTGCTTCATCAGTTTCTCAAGATCGTCGAACTTGAACGAATGAACAGGTATGTCAAACTCCATAACGTTACCCACGATGCTACAGAGAAGGGCTTTCCTAAAACGTTCCTCGTCAGAATGACTGTTGCTTATGATTTTTTCGGCTAAAGGCAGCAGTTCCAAGGCTTTCTGGTTGCTCAGACGTTTTCTCACGGCATACGGGTCTGGATTGCCCGTGGTTTTTCTGACAAGTCGGTCACGTTCGGTGCCAAGGTAAGCCGGAACAGCGTTTTGGTTGAATTCCTTTTCCAAAAAATCGAACAACGCTTTCATCGACTTGAACCTTAAAGCCTCATCTTTCGTGGCCTCACAAATCTCCGCATAACCACGATAAATAATGCAAGGCGCGCACTCGATTTCAACTTTCAAACTCTGTGCACCAATTCTATTTTCTCACGGAATCAGCAAACTCACGCATCACCATATATGGGTCTTTCGCTTTCACAACCCCACTCGCAACCAGCACCCCGACGGTGCCCAAACGTAAAGCCGCAGCCACATCCTCACCCTTGGTTATCCCTGCGCCGCAAAGAATTATCACCTCTCGGTTTATACGCCTAACTAGCTCCACTGTCCCGCTGACCACCTCGGGCTTCGCCTTAGACACAGGAATCCCCGTCCCAATAAGCTCCGGCGGCTCAATCGCAATGATGTCGGGTTGTAGAGCCGCAACCGCGGCGCTAACTTTTGCGTTGTTGCTGCACACGCAAGAAATTAATCCAGTTTCGCGGGCTCGTGTGATTGCTGCGTCGATGTCAGCAAGCTTAAGACGATGCTCGGAATGATTAATCAGCGTGCCCACAGCACCTGCTTCTTTGACGGCTTCGGGAAGCACAAAGCCCGTGAAGCTGCCGGGTTTTTCAAAGTCAACATGTTGCGCGAATATGGGAATCGAAACCGCTTTCGCCAAGGTTGGGATGTCGCTGTATTGGGGTGCGAGTCCGAAGGAGACGTGCGTTTCAAGATGAACTTTTTCGGCTTTTTTGGCTAGTTCTAGGGCTTTTTTGCCTGTGCCTTCAAGGTAAGTTTTGAAGTTGACAAGGATGAGGGGCGTCTGAATTTTCGGCACTTTCACTCACCGCGTATAGCATAGAACGAGTTTGTTAAAATGATTTTGCATACGTAGAAAAGCGACTATTCTGAAAACACGTGTCAGATGCCAAGTTTTTTTGTGGTTCACTGGGTGGGGTTTGGGTCTTTCCATTTTTCTATGGTTATTTTGTCGTCGCCGAGTTTGAAGCTTACTTTGACTTTTAAGCTGTCGGTGGTCTTGAGGGGAAACATGCTGTCTTCCGCCAAGTCCTTGGGTAAGTATACAAAGAATTTTCCGTCTTTTCTCCTGAACAGTCTGCCTTTTCCTTCGTTTACCATAGAATTCACGTGGGTTTTTCCTTCGCTTTCGACAATATTTAACCCTTACCCATCACTCAAAATCTAACCACGAAAGAAGGAATCCAATGCTTTCTGTTTTGATTCGTACGAGTAGGGTAAAAGCTCCTCAATAGTCTTTACATCCACTGTCTCAGACAAAACTTGGCCAGCCCTCGCTTCTGCCATAATCACCCGCACGCCATCATCCGAAAAATCCTTAATATACTGCAAACAAGCGCCGCACGGTCGGGATTTCTCCACGTTCTTGTCCTCAATCACAACCGCAACCGCCTTGATTTTTCGGTTTCCATGCAGAACCGCGTGGTCTATGGCGCATCTTTCTGCGCATGTGCCTAGCCCGGATATCCATGTTTCAACGTTGCAGCCTTCGTAGATTTTTTCGTCTTCAGCGAGCACGGCGGCGCCGACTTTGAATCCCCATATTACGTATGCGTTGTTCATTACTCTGAGTGCGGCTTGGAGTAGTTCGCGTTCTTTTTCGTTAAGCTGAGACATGCAAAATCTCTCCAGTGAAGGGTTTCTTATCTTAAGCATAACTTGCCTTTAATCTTATCTCAGTCATGCTTTTCTAATGCCTTGACGTGGCTATGTAGTAGTATTCGCCCATTTCTTTCTGGTACTTGTCCATCTTCGAGTTTTCCTTGTTCACTCGTGGCCGTTTAGTCGTCGGGTCACGGCGGAAGGTTATGTTCATGTCTTTCAAGAAAGCATTCATCCCTTGCCTAAGACTCACGGGCTGGCTTGCTTGTCCATTGACGCTTGGTTCACCTTTAAAAACCATGAGACGGTCGGCGATGAAGTCTTGGGCGACGACATCGTGTTCAACGACGAAAGCGGTCACGTTGCGGTCTTCCACCACGCGTCTGATGGTTCTCGCCATCGCGAGTCTTTCTTCCACGTCCAAGTATGCGCTGGGTTCGTCCAAGAGATAAAGCTGAGCATGTTGTGAAAGACAGGCGGCGATTGTGACTCTTTGCAGTTCGCCTCCGCTTAACTCGGGGACGTTTCGGTCTAACAGTGTTTTCAGATTAAGGGGGGTTAGGATTTCGCTTTGGTACCAGCCTGATGAAAACTCTTCTTTAGCCACGCTACGCAGAAGTTCTTCAACTGTTCCTTGATAATCCGCAGAGATGTATTGAGGTTTGTAGCCAACCTGTAATGCATACAACATCACGGGCATACCCTCATCCGCTTTTTCGAGTCCAGCCAGAAGCTTCACGAAGGTGGTTTTTCCGATGCCGTTGGGTCCCAAAATTCCGATAACTTCGCCTTCTTTCGCTTCGCCTGCTTGCACTTCTAGCTGAAAGCCCTTGTAGGATTTTTTCATGGCTTCCCATTTTACCAACGTTTTTCCGATGCTTTGACTCGTGGACGGCGGTTTCACGTGGAATTCTATTGGATCTTTCCTAAACCGCATATTTTCGTCTGGTATGAATCCTTGAAGGTAGATGTTTATGCCGACTCTTACACCGTGCACGTGGGAAACAACTCCATACACGCCTGGCGTGCCGTAAAAAACACATATTTGGTCAGAAAGATAGTCGATTATGGCGAGGTCGTGCTCAGCGACTATGACTGTTTTTCCTTCACGCTTCAGTCCACGTATGGCTCGGGCAACTTCTAAACGTTGCTTAACGTCCAAATAACTCGAAGGCTCATCAAAAAGATAAACATCCGCCTCGCGACAAATAGTCGCAGCCACCGCCACGCGTTGTAGTTCGCCTCCGCTTAGAACGTCAAGAGAACGATTCCACACCGTGCTTAGTTGAAGTTGGTCTGCAACGGCTGTCAGTTTACCACGCTCATCGACTTTCTCCAGAACCTTCCCAACCTTGCCCGAAATCACTTTCGGAATCTTGTCGACGTACTGTGGTTTGTGCACGATTTTCAAACGTTTCTCACTTAACTTCTGAAAATACTCTTGTAGCGTCGAGCCTCTAAAATGCTGAATTATTGTAGACCACGCTGGTGGGTCGTCGTATCGGCCAAGATTTAGCATTATTTCGCCCGATAAGATTTTAATGGCCGTTGTTTTTCCGATTCCGTTTTGTCCGAGCAAACCCAAAACTACGCCTGGCGAGGGGATAGGTAAGCGGAACAGTTTAAAGGCGTTAGCGCCGAATCTGTGGCTTGCTTCTTCGCTCAACTCATCAGGTAGATTAACGATTGAAATGGCGTTGAATGGGCACTTCTTTATGCAGATTCCACAGCCGGAACAGAGAGCCTCTACGATCACGGGTTTTTCGCCCTCGAACCGTATGGCTTCTACTTTACTGCGAACTTTAGGGCAGAACCTAATGCATATGCTGTCGCAGTGCTTGGGTTTGCATTTGTCAGCGTCTAAGACTGCAACTCTTACCATCTATGGTCACTTTTGTTAGATTATAATTGACAAATGATTCGAGTAATAAGGGTTAAGCAATTTTAAAAGGGTTAAAAGGTAAATTAAATGAGTGTAAAAAAATAGATTTTTGAATTCGATAATTTGTTACCATTCTTCTTCTTCCCATTCTTCTTCTTCGCCGATGTCTTCTTCTTCCCATTCTTCTTCTTCCATCTTTGTCACCTCCGATAACGTGTGAGCGGTATATTCCCTACACCACATGCATTTAAGCCTTGTGATAACGAAAAAAGAAAATTTCTGCATGGCTAAAACGGTTATTTTATGATTTTTGCCTGCATAGCCGCGAAAGGTACATCCATTCCAGGCCGCATGTAGGCGTGGCAAATGTTGGGCGAATTGTGCGCCACCTCTACGTCGCCCTTCTTATCCACGGCGATCAAGCCCATATGATTAAACGTGTCCCGTATTCTGCGGTTTACAGTTCTAATAGCTTTCTCCACAGCCTTCTGCGCCGAAGAACCCTCGCGCATTTGGTCGCACACGCTTTTAGATAGAACCAGCCTCACCGCAATTTCCCCCATTCCAGTCGCGGAGCAAGCGCCGGCTTCATTATCTGCGTAGGTGCCGCACCCGATTAACGGAGTGTCGCCGATTCTTCCCGGAAACTTTAAAGTTACACCGCCCGTGGACGTCGCCGCTGCTACGTTTCCGTCCTTGTCTAAAGCAACGGCGCCTACCGTGTCTAACTGAAAAAGGCTTGGGTGTTCCTTTACGAGTTTGTAGATTTTTGGCAGGTACTCAAGTTTGCCCTTTTTGAATTGTTCTTTTAATTTGTTCCAAGATTCGAGGCGTGATTGGGTGGCGGCGTTTCTTCGTTCTAGTTTGAAAAGTTGTGCCAGTTTTTCCGCACCTTCTCCCACTATGTACACGTGGTCAGTGTTTTCCATGATGAGACGTGCAAGGTGAACAGGGTTCTTGATGTCACTGAGCAGGCTGGTAGCCCCTGCGCGAAGGGTTTTGCCGTCCATGATCGACGCTTCCATCTCTATTTTTTTCTCAATCGTCAACGAGGAGCCGAGGCCAGCGTTAAAAACATCCATGTCTTCCATTACTTTCACAGCCGTTTCCACCGCATCCAAAGCGGCTCCGTTTTTCTCCAAAACCCTAAAACCTTTCTCGGCGGCTTCTCTAACACCTGCCAATCCGGCGTCTCTTCTTTCAAGCGGCCACTCGCCAGCACCGCCGTGAACCAATATGACTGGTGCACGCTTTTGCAATTTGTTCACGCTCTTTGTGGTGAAGAATAGTTACGATACAGTCTTGGGAGATTTAAACACTCTGCTAAAGAAGAAACGAATAAATAACTATCGTGTTTTATTGTTTTGTTGGGATGATGTGAGGCGACGGCGTAGAGCCTTACCGCAATGAGAAACGCTGAAAACGCCACTGACCACTTTTTTGGGCTATTTGGCTATTTCCACACGCCACTTGAAGAACTGTCTTTCAGCAAGCATAAACCCCTCATTAATCACGTAGCTAATAAGCCCAATCATAATCATACCCGCAAACATCTCCGCATACAACGCCAAGTTAGCCATGCTAAAGATAAAAAATCCCAGTCCCAAAGCACTTTTTACACCAATCATTTCTGCGGCAATTATGCACATCCATGCGATTCCGAAGCCGATGCGCATTCCTGTGGTAATTTCGGGCAATGCACTTGGGACTATAACTTTGAACATCACGTCTTTTTTATCGGCTTTGAAGGTTTTGGCAACGTCCACCAAAATCGAACTGGTTCTCTTTACACCCGTCACCGTATTAAGGAAAATTGGAAAGAACGCGCCTAGAAAAATAACAAAAGCATAACCACCAATAGCAATTCCAAAGGCGATTGACGCAAATGGAACCCATGCCAAGGGCGGGATGGGGCGAATAACCTCGATTAACGGTTTCAACATGCTATAGAAGGCTTCATTTACGCCACATAGCAATCCCAATGCAAGAGCGAGGACAAGCGCGATGGAGAATCCTGCAAAAACTCGGTACAAACTAATGAAACTGTGGGTCAGAAGCGAATTGCCCTGTGCGTCGCCATAAACGACAAGCTGATAAAAAGCCATAACGGTGTCAGATAAGGATGGGAAATAAACCAAATTAAGAACCGTAGCACCAAGTTGCCATAGGATCAGAAAAACAACAGCCGCCGAAAGCTGAATCAGACTATTTTTATACCGCTTGAACCAGTTCAATGCTATTCAACTTCTTGCACGATTTCGGTGTTAATGAACCCTGAAACGAATTGGTCGATGCCGCCGGGGATCTCGCTTTCTTGAAGCAGTTCGAATTGGATTAGGTAGTTGAGCCAAGTTTTCATGCCTTGAACGTTGGGTTGATACAAGAATTTTATGTTGCTCATTGCTTGTGTGATGATGGTTTCGTTTTGTCCAGTCCATTTCTTCGCTATCGCAACCACGTCTGCGTGGTTTTCAGGGTTAAGGATGTATCTTGTTGCGTTGACGTGTACTTTCAATATTTTTTTGACGAGGTCAAGATTTTGATCCAGAAAGTCTTGACGAACCGCGAGGACGCAGCATGGATGCTCTGGCCAGATTTGAGAAGAGTTCGCAATAGCCTTGCCGTAACCGTTTACAATTGCCGCGGCAGCCCAAGGTTCCCATGCCACATAAGCGTCAAACTCACCATTTCGTAGTCTTTCAGGCATTGTGGCTGGTGCTATGTTAACGATGGGAAATTTTTCGCTGAGATTTGCATAGCTTAGTCCATATTGCGACAAGGCGAGACGTAATAAAACATCTTGAACGGTGGCGGTGTTCGGTATGGCGACTTTTTTCCCGACAAGTTGGCTGACAGTATTGATTTCAGTGCCTAACCCTGCAATTATCGCCGAACCTTCTGCATTCGCGCTTGCGATGATTGTTATGGTGACATTAGCTCGGATGCGTTTGAAGGTGGCTGGCGCTGCGCCTAAATAGCCCACGTTTATGGCATTCGCGGCAAAACCATCCATTTCGCTGACTCCGTTGGGATACGGGATGTAGTCAAAGTCGATTCCCGCGTTTTTGAATAAGCTTTTTTCAACCGCGACAAAAAATGCCAGTTGATGCAAGTCGCCCTGAAGAAAGCCTATCCTTACCTTCTTCGGCGCGAACACGTAAACGTAGATAAAACTGCTTGCTGCGATGATTGTGATAAGCACCACAGCGACGGCAACAATGGTTGGCGGCGTTTTCATTAGGCAACCCTTGTTAGAACATTCTGAAAAATGAGTAATTTAATATTTGTCTTTTTACAACCCAAGGATGGAGAAAAATGAAAGTTTTAACCGCTAATGAAAAAACAATTCGAATCGCTGTGCAAACTGTGGAAAAGGGCGGAGTAATCGTTTACCCTACAGACACAGTATACGGTCTGGGTTGTGACCCCTTCAATCGGGAAGCCGTAAAAAGAATCTTTACAATAAAAGGCGAAAGAACTAAACCCCTCCCAATACTGGCGTCAAATATAAAAGAAGCAGAAAAAATCGCCCACGTCACTGAACAAGCCCAGAAACTCGCGGAAAAATTCTGGCCGGGACCGCTTACCATGGTTTTACTGAAAAAGCCATCGCTTCTTGACGTAGTCACTTGTGGTTTGGATTCCGTTGGCGTTAGAGTGCCTAATCATCCCGTTGCATTGGAATTGATACGGGAGGCTGGCGGGTTACTCGTTGGAACCAGTGCTAACAAGAGCGGAGAAAAACCTCCGCAAACCGCTGAAGAAGCAGCGAGGCAGATTGGTGAGGAGGTTGATTTGGTGCTTGATGGAGGTTTTGCGCCCTTGGGTGAATCGTCGACGATTGTTGATTTGGTTATGGGAATCCCAAGAATTTTACGCCATGGACCAGTAAAAGTGGACGATATTTTGGAAGAGTGAATCTTGCGAAAATCTCTTAAAACCTTGCATGCAATAGTAACTGTGAGGAGTAGGGGTTGCTTAGAAATTTTAACCTCCTCATAACGACAGCGCGTGGAACAGAAGAAGACGCTTCTTCAGAAATCTGGTATCTTCTCGGCGAAATCGGCGATACTGCGTCAAAGGTTGATAAAACTGGTGTGTCTGGCTTGGTCGCCGCGAAGACCACTCTCGACCCTTTGGTGGCTATTGAAAAACTTAGGGAACTCTTGAAAGAACGTCCTTACGAATTTCGATATTCCTACCGAATAATCCCTATAGAAAAAGTAGTTCGTACGGACGTGGCAGAAATTCAGAAAGTTGTAACCGAATTGGCGTCAAAGATTAAGGAAAACGAAACCTTCCGCGTCACGTTAGAGAAGCGGTTCACGACAACTTCCTCGAAAGACCTTATCGACGCTGCCGCGATGAACATTGAAAGGAAAGTAGACCTCAACAAACCAGACAAAATTGTACTCCTCGAAGTCGTAGGCGGATTAACAGGCATATCCATAATCAAACCTAACGACATCTTGGCAATAATGAGAGAAAAAATCTAAAAATAATCATTAGCGTTGTATGGCAAGCAAAGCAACATGTTCTATCACTAAATCCACCAACGCTTCATTCTCAAGCCCCTTCTTTTTGAGTTTTGCAGAAAACTCTTCGGTGGAAATGTTGAAAAACTGTTTTATTTTTGCGGTTTTTTCTGGACGAATTTCCAATACGCCGTCGTCGTGTTTTGCCGACAAAATTTTTTGAACCGTCTTCAAAGTGGCGTCCACGGTTTTTCGGTGCTTCCCAATAATAAGCACCGCCATCTCGGAAGTTTCAGGCGTAATTCCTATCATTGATGTTGCTTTCCTAATCTGCCGTTGCGCAGAAGCGTACAGAAGGGTTTCGACGGCGAGGTTCTTTGAAATGTTTGTTTTGTTCGCGAACGCGGTGAGCGCGTTTAAAGCAGCAAAGTAAAGATGCTGCCAAGTTGCTATAAATTGCGCGTCAAAAAACTGAACCGCCGTAGCGTCACTTATTTCTTTCAGTGTGTTCCTAAAAAACTTGTTAACATCACTGATTTTGGCTTCTCTAAACCCCGCGATGGCGACGTACATGTCAAAATCGGTCAGTTTACGTATCATTCTGTTCCCTCGAGAATTTCTTTGAGAAATCGTTCCACAAGTTCACGCTCGAAACCGCATTTTACAAGTTTTTCTTTAACTTCCTCCACGGTTTTTCCTTTTTTCTGGAATTTTCTCAACACATTTCTTACAGTTTCTTTTCTTTCCCACGGGAAGATTATCCAATGGCTTGTTTTTTTCTCGTAGTAATCTGGAATGATTACGCTCCATGGTTTATAGTAAAGCGTGACAATTTTGATGTCTGCAGCGCCTGATTCTTGCAGATGTTTTTTTACTAATCTAAGGCTTTTACCCGTGTCTGCTACGTCGTCTACCACGAGAACTTTCTTGTCCCTAACCGAAACTGAAACAGGCTGAGTAATAACAGGTTCGCCCTTCGTCTCCCCCACGCCGAGGTAAAACTCCGCTTTCACGTTAGCCATCTGAGGATTATTTAACAAATCAGACATGACGCGAGCCGGAGGCCAACCGCCACGGCAGACGCCCACGATCAAGTCGGGCTTGAATCCGTTGTTTTGAATTTTTTCTGCCAAGTTCAGAAGCATTTCGTAGATTCTTTCCCATGACGGAATTTCAAACTCGTATTCTTCTGTCAGTGTCCATTTCTCCTTTTTGGAAGGGGAAAACAGTAAAGGTTGAATAGTCACTTGTTTTAAACCTTACTCTACACGCATTAAAGAAGGGAAGAGGCTTGAAGGAAATTGTTGAATGTGTGCCAAACTTTAGCACTTCCGACCCGAAAGTTGTGGACGCGATTTTAACTGAGATTAGAAACGTGAAAAACGCCTACATCATCGACTACACATTTGATGACTACTACAACCGCCTCGTAGTCTCGTTCGTGGGCAACAAGAAATCTGTACTGACTGCAGCGTTAAATTCTGCCCAAAAAGCGATCCAACTCATAGACATGAACAAACATAAAGGACAACATCCAAGGCTGGGCGCAGTCGACGTCGTGCCTTTCATCCCAAACAAAAACACAACGCTCGAAGACTGCGTCAAACTTGCCAAAAAATTCGGAAAAACCCTCGCAAAAGAAACCAACGTGCCCGTCTACCTCTACGGCGAAGCAGCGTCCAAACCACAACGTGGCGACTTAGATTGGATACGAGAAGGCGAATACGAAGCGTTAAAAGAGATGATAAAAAAACCTGGACGAAAACCAGATTATGGCCCAAACGAGGCTCACCCCACCGCAGGCGCAACAATCACTGGTGCACGGAAAGTCATGGCGGGCTTTAACGTCAACCTCGGCACCGCTGACATAAAAGTAGCCAAGAAAATAGCCAAAGCATTGCACGCGAAGAAAGGCGGATTTGTTAACGTCAAAGCTATCGGAGTGTCTATTCCTGGGAAGAACATCACGCAGGTTGGCATGAGCATTTCCGACTTTGAAAAAACACCGTTGTACCGTGTTTTTGAATTGATAAAGATTGAAGCCAAAAGATACAACGTGCCGATCGTGGGAGCCGAATTTTGCGGGATGGCGCCGCTAAAGACGCTGATCGACGTAGCCAATTATTACCTAAAAATCGACAATCTTACCGAGGATCGAGTACTAGAAATCGCTGTGCAAAGGGCAATAGAAAAAGGCAAAGGCGAATAAAGAGTGACGCGTCGAAAAGTAGACCTGCTCGTGCTAAACGCCGAAGAATTAGTGACGCTAAAGGGAGGAAGCAAAAAACCATTTACCGGCAAACAAATGACAAACCTAGAAGCAATTAGACACGGCGGATTGGCAGTTGACCATGGGAAAATCGTTGCGATAGGCAAAACACAGAAAATTCGAAGCCGGTTCGAAGGCAAGCAAGTCATCGATGCTTCAGGAAAACTGGTTATGCCAGGATTCGTAGACCCACATACCCATCTTGTTTTCGCGGGCTCTAGGGATAAGGAGTTCGAATTAAGAATTAAAGGGGCTTCTTATTTGGAGATTCTGAAAAAAGGCGGAGGAATTTTGCAGACTGTGCGGGAAACGCGGAAAGCAAGTCTCGGTCAACTTGTTGAAACATGCGAAAAAACCTTAGACACCATGTTAACGCATGGCACAACGACGGTTGAGGCGAAAAGCGGCTATGGACTTTGCTTGAAAGGCGAAATGAAAATCCTAGAAGCGATCAAACGCCTAAACCGGCAACATCCCGTTAGCGTCGTGCCAACTTTTATGGGTGCTCATGCTGTTCCACAAGAGTACGAGGGTAGAGCAGAAGATTATGTTGAATTAGTGTCTGATGAAATGATTCCGAAAATCGCTGAAAAAAAATTAGCCAAGTTTTGTGATGTTTTCTGCGAAAAAGGCGTTTTCAACCTTGAACAGTCAAGGAAAATCTTGCAAAGTGGAAAAAAACATGGACTTGCGCCGAAAATTCACGCGGACGAATTGTCACGGTTAGGAGGTACGGAACTTGCAGCAGAAGTTGGCGCGATTTCGGTGGAGCACATGATTTTCTCTTCTGAAGACGGTTTAAAAGCATTAGCAAAACATGGAATTATCGCGGTTCTGCTTCCAGCGGCTTCTTTTTCGCTTATGATGAACAGGTACGCGGAGGCTAGAAAAATGATAGACTTGGGCGTGCCCGTAGCGTTGGGCACTGATTATAACCCAAGTTGCTGGGTGGAAAGCATGCAGATAGTAATCGCTTTCGCGTGTCGAGAATTGAAAATGTCACCTGCAGAGGCGATTACGGCTGCAACAATAAACGCTGCTCACGCGATTGGTCGTGCTGGAGAAGTAGGAAGCTTGGAAGCCGGCAAAAGAGCAGATGTACTAATCGTGAATGCACCCAACCATAACTTCTTAGGTTACCGGTTTGGGATTAACATGGTTGACAAGGTGATTAAGAACGGCGTTTTGGTCGTCGAGCAAGGCAAAATGCTTAGAAACCCTACGAATTAGGCATACACAGTTTTTCGGGTTAAATGCTAACTTTTATCTCTTTCAACGATAGATTCTTTCCTGGAAAAAGGGGACCTTCATGACCCGAGTGTTGTCAATTCCGAAACCCAACAAATGTATCAAGGGCAAAGAGTTGCACTGCAAAAACTGGCAAATTGAAGGCGCCTTACGCATGCTCTATAACGTAATCGACCCGGAAGTTGCAAAAGACCCAGAACACCTAATCGTTTACGGAGGTACGGGTAAAGCTGCACGAAACTGGGAATGCTTCCGCAAAATCGCAGAAACCCTCATGAACCTAGAAGAAGACGAAACGCTACTCATCCAAAGCGGCAAACCTGTAGCCGTTTTTAAGACCCACAAGCTCGCGCCAAGAGTATTAATCGCGAATTGCTTGCTCGTGCCAAAATGGGCAACATGGGACCACTTTTACGAGTTAGAACAGAAAGGCTTGATAATGTTTGGGCAAATGACAGCGGGCTCATGGGCATACATCGGCACGCAAGGAATCCTGCAAGGCACGTACGAGACCCTAGCCGCCGTGGCAAAAGAACATTTTCACGGAAGCCTAAAAGGAAAACTCGTGCTCACCGCTGGTTTGGGCGAAATGGGTGGAGCGCAACCGCTCGCCGTGACCATGAACGAGGGTGTGGCGCTAGTCGTAGAGGTCGACAAGAAAGCAATCGACCGACGTCTAAGGCACAAGTATCTGGAGACATGGACCGACGACCTTAACGAAGCAATCTGCATGGCAAAACAGTCGATGAAAGAAGGAACCCCCAAAAGCATCGGACTATTAGGCAACGCGGCAGAAATTCACCCGCAACTTGTGAAAAAAGGAGTGATTCCAGACGTCGTGACCGACCAAACTTCGGCACACGACCCGCTCAACGGTTATTATCCAATGGGTCTTTCGAAAGAAGAAGCTGACGCTTTAAGAAAAAACGACCCCGCTACGTATATGACTAAAGCAAAGGAAAGCATGAAAATACAAGTGAAAGCTATGGTACAGATGATGCGGAAAGGCGCAGTAACGTTCGAGTACGGCAACAATCTGAGGCAGCAAGCGTTTGACGCGGGTTTCAAGGAGGCGTTTGCATATCCGGGTTTCGTGCAACGTTATATCCGACCCATGTTCTGTGAAGGTAGAGGGCCGTTCCGCTGGACAAGCTTGGTTGGCGAAGAGGACGACATATACGCTTTGGACGAGGTGATTTTGAAAGAATTCGCGTATAACAAAGAACTTTGTCGATGGATAAAAAAAGCCAAAGAACAAGTAAAGTTTCAAGGCTTGCCCGCCCGCGTGTGTTGGCTCGGCTATGGTGAAAGAGCAAAATTTGGAAAAATCATGAACACCATGGTGCGGGAAGGCAAAATTTCTGGACCAATCTGGATTGGCAGAGACCACCTTGACTGCGGAAGCGTAGCATCGCCAAACCGTGAAACCGAGGGCATGACGGACGGAAGCGATGCCATTGCAGACTGGCCCATATTAAACGCCCTACTAAACACCGCGGGAGGCGCCACTTGGGTTTCTGTGCATCATGGCGGCGGAGTAGGCATGGGGTACAGCATTCACGCGGGCATGTGTCTGGTCGCGGACGGTACAAGGGAAGCAGAAAAACGCATAGTCACTGTGCTCACTACTGATCCAGGCATAGGTGTAGTCAGACATGCAGATGCGGGTTATGAAAAAGCAAAGAAAATCGCCAAAGAAAAGGGCATTAAGATGCCGATGCTCAAGTAATGCGTGTTCTTTTTGATTTTTGATGCATAAAAGATACAAGTAGGTTAATCTCAATTAATTAGGCAAACCCCCTATTGGAAAGGATAAAAAATGCCAACAGCAAAACGAGAAAAATGGAGCAAACATTTCGGTACATGGTACCGCAAGGTCTTGATAGAAGCCGGCATAGCCGATTACCGGTATCCAATCAAAGGCTGTGGTGTCTGGATGCCTTACGGTTTTCAAATAAGAAAATATGGCTTGCAGATTCTTAGAGATTTGCTGGATGCGACTGGGCATAATGAAGTTTTGTTTCCGCTTTTAATTCCAGAAACTTCTCTGCAGAAAGAGGCAGCGCATGTTAAAAGTTTCGAGGCGGAATGTTTCTGGATAACTCGCGGCGGGCTAACACCGTTAGACGTGAAGTTGGCGCTGAGACCGACGAGCGAAACAGTGATAGGTCCTATGCTGAAACTTTGGATACGTTCTCACGCCGATTTGCCGCTTAAGCTGTATCAAATCGTGAACGTTTTTCGTTACGAAACAAAGGCTACCCGACCGTTAATCCGTGTGCGTGAAGTTTCAACTTTTAAAGAAGCCCACACTTCGCATGCGACTTTAAGAGAAGCAGAAGAGCAGATTAAAGAAGCAACGCGGGTTTACAAACAGTTTTTCGACGAATTAAACGTGCCATACCGCATTTCTCGAAGACCTGAATGGGACAAATTCGCGGGTGCAATGTATACCGATGGCTTTGACACCGTGCTTCCCGACGGGAGAACACTCCAAATTGGCACGGTGCATAACCTTGGTCAAAACTTTTCCAAGGCATTCGACATAACATACGAAACAGAAAACGGACAACGAGAAAACATCTGGCAAACATGCTATGGCATTTCAGAACGTTGGCTCGCCGCCGTACTTAGCGTGCACGGTGACGACAACGGCGCTGTGCTACCCCCAAAAATCGCCCCAATCCAAGTGATAATTATCCCAATACCGCACAAAGAAAAATCCGAAGAAATCAACAATACGTGCGTGAATGTCTGCGAAAAACTGAAAAAAAGCCATATCCGAGCAAGGGTTGACTTGCGAGAGGAACTTACGCCGGGTGCCAAATTCTTTGACTGGGAACTCAAGGGCGTGCCAATACGGGTTGAGATTGGGCCTCGAGACATAGAACATAGCGAAGTCGTCGTAGTTCGTCGCGACACATTCGAAAAAACCACATGCAAAATGGACAAACTAACAGATTATCTGCAGTTGCTCATGGAAAAAATGGCGGGAGAAATGCGGGAAAAAGCCAGAAAATGGATGAAAGAACACATTCACAAGGCAAAAAGCTTGGAGGACGTTAAACAATTGTTGAAGAAACGAGCGGGCATAGTCGAGGTCTCATGGTGCGGCGAAACAAACTGCGGTCTCAAAATGGAAGAAGAAATCAACGGAAAAATCCTAGGCATCCCACAAGATGAGAAAGAAAAACCGTCGGAAAACTGCATAGTTTGTGGAAAAGAAGCCAAAACCGTCGTGCGTGTTGCAGTGGCGTATTAAATAAGGAGTCTTATCGCTTCTTCTCCTTTCATTCCCACGCTTATGCCTCTCATTTTTGCCTTTGAAGTGACGACTTTTATATCCGCTTTCAAGACATCCTCAAAGGTTCTTACGCCACTTACCATTGCCGCGACCACGTTCAATTTTTCCGCTGCTTCAATGTTGAGAAAACCACACATCACAAAGCCTGTTTTCCCGATTACCACCAAGAGCGGCGGAGAGTCTGGCAAATCTACCTTTAATCCGATTGCGGTTTTATTATCTATGATTAGTTGTTCTGTGCTAATCAAATCAAACATCTTCTACAGTTTCTGCAAATACTACGCACTAAAACTTTACTATTAATATTTTAAAGAAAATATCCGACGTTACCAAGTTTTATAAGTGCAACTTTTTCTATATTCGATTAAGAAGAGGTTATCAAAACGAGTGAAACAGAAAAACCAACGACAGCGTTCGCTTTGTCGCTAGTTGGCGGGATTCTCGGACTTTTGGCAGGCATCGCACTTGGACTTTTAGGAGCGGTTGCCACTTTCTTTGTAGGAGGCATCGGTGGAATTTTTGGCGCTTACATTGCCGGCGTCAACGCTATAATATTAGTGGGCGCTATAATGCTCTATCAAAACCCCAACTCCGCACACACATGGGGCATCATAATCCTAATACTTTCCATCATAGGCGGTCTAAACATCTTTGCGTTGATTGGCGGGATTCTTGCCATGACATGGAAGCCCAGTGGTGCAAGCGCCGCAGTTGGCGCACAGCCGATAAGTCGGATTTGTCCTCAGTGTGGGCGTGTGCTAGAGAAAGACGTTAAATTCTGTCCTTACTGTGGGAAAAATCTCGAAAAATAACATTCCTTTTTTATTTTTTTGCGCTATTCACTTTTTCAGTAGTTAAAAAAACATTGATAAAATTGTTACATGAATCTTTCGAGTCTTGTTAGTCCTATGATTTCTTCAAATTCTAAGCCCAACGCGTCGAGTACTTGGTCGAATGTGGATTGGAGATAGCTGACGTATTTGTCTACGTCGATTTCATTGTCCGAGGCAAGTTCTACAGGCTTCACGTGTGGTTCCTTTGTTACTTTAACAAAGCTTATCAAGTCGCCCGCCTTTAGCGTTCTTCCTTGGTTTTCTAGCATTTTGGCAGCTCTAACGTGCTGAGGTGTCGTTTTTGTATAGGCCCTAAGGGATTCGCCGAGCACGACATGAAACGCAAGGTCGTTTAGGTTGTCCCATTCTCGTCTTTTTAGTCGCATGTAGCAGTCTAAAACTATAGCGCGTATGTCTTTCTTTGCTTGGTCAAAATCCGTAGGCGTCTTCACTTGTGCGAGTCTTTGTTTCATCTGATCGAAGGCTTCTTTGATGAAAAAGGGTATGTGCTTCTTCTTGCCCGTTAATCCTTTAACATCAACGCTGCCGTCTTCAAGCACGCCCAGATAATTTTTTTTGCGACGACTGAAAACCGTGTACCGATAAACCTTGTCCACATCGAGGCTCATTTTTAATTCATGTTCAGACCACTTCGCCAACTCGCTAATCTGTTGGTCTGAAGGGTTTTTCAAGAAAACGCTGTCGGTATCGCCGTAAATCACCTCGATGCCTAGTTCCCGTGCCTTGTCAATGATTAAGGTGATTGAATGACGCCCAATAGATGCTGTTGCTTCGGCCACTGGCGGACAGTAAAGGTCAAAGGTTTCCGCACCGAAAACGCCGTAACTCGCGTTTAAAATGACCTTTAATGCGCTTTGGATAACCTCGTACCAACTGCGCTGTTCTTTGGAAAGTTGTTTATCCTTTGATTTGGGTTTATACCAGAAAACACGCAAGTCACGCAAGGAGCCGATTTGAAGACTTTCCAGAGCGCGTTTTTTGGTGCAAACCCAATGTTGCGTATCTGGCACTTTATTGGCTCGGCATTCCGGGTGAGGGCAGAGTATGGATTGATAGCCGAGGTTCCAGACTTTGATGATGGACGGATATAGGCTTGGGAAATCCATTACTGCAACATTAAAGTGCACTCCGGGCACTGGTTCGACGACGATGGCGCCTTTGTATTTTTTGCCTTTAATGATTGCTGTTGTGGAGGTTTTGCCTTTTACAGCGATTATGTCTGAAGTGTTGGGTATAAGCCATCCCTGTTTGCGGTGTTCTGCGTGCATGAAGTTTCGTATCCATCGTGAAACGCCTTGGCGGCTTACGTCTTCCATAGGCATGTGGCTTATGCGTGCAAGGATGAGGATGAGTTTCATGGTTAGGTCGTCGTCAAAACTCGTAAGTTTAAATGCGATTTCAGCGTCTCGGAAACAGTATCGCGCTAATTCTGAGTAAGTTAATTCACTTAAACTTTTTTCGAGTTCAATTTTCCTCAAATTAATCAATGCCTTGCCCACATCGTCGAGTGTCACGTCGCGGTAGCGGTTGCTGAAGGCGTAGATTTGTATGGAACGGTTATAGAAGAACTTGTACAAGTCGATGTGGACGCCATAGCGGAGCAAACAAACACGATGTCCTACTTCAATCGGGATTTCACCTTTTTTGAAGCCTAGATTCAATGCTCGGTGAGCTAAGTAGCGAAAGTCGAAGTCGTCTCCGTTGAAGGTGATAACAAATGGGTAAGTCCATAAAACATCAAAAACTGCCTGAATCAACTTCTCCTCGCTTTCAAAAAATTTCACGTTAACATCCGCAGAAAGTTTCTCCGCGCCTTCTCGTACACCCTCACGTTTCAACAATAATATCTGCTTGAGACCATCGGAACCGTACAAAGAAACGCAGATGATGGGTTCTGAGGCTTCACGGGGGTCAGGTACGCGCGTAGGCACTGAAGAAAGCACTTCGATATCTAACGCAACGCGGCGAAACCTCGGTGCTGGGTATTCAAGCAACCTTGCCCAATGTTCGACGTGAGCCAGTTCTTCTTTGGATTCATTTTTGAAAAGTTGAAGAGTTTTCCGCACCATCTCCTCAGAAGACTCGAGATTTGCTGAGATTAGGTTGCCTTTCTCTACCTTGTAAAGCATGCCAGGCTCTAGTTGGCGGTCGTAAATGTAGGATTGGTAATATTTAATGTGGTCTTCCCAAACCTTCACCGACTCGGCTGCGACGCCAACAACTGCAGGCGCGTCCTGCGGTATAATATCACGCATGCAACCAGCGGGGCGACCACCAACAGCTAAAGGGTCTTTCGCCACTACTTTGGTTACAGTGACATGTTTTTCTAAAAGTGGGCTAAATTTCTCCACGAGTTCAAGGTGGTCAAACCCTTGATGTGACGTTAGCCTGTGAATTTTTTCTAGTTCGATGGGTGACAGGTTTGTCAACAAATAGGGCTTGTGTCCGGTGTTGTCGTGCCAGAAGAATATTTGTTCAGAGATGGGCTCGTAAAGCTTTATATAAGCAGCACTTTTGCGGCCATCGTATGCAGCAGAAACAAAGTAGGAAGGTGGCAAATTTTCTGGCGCTTCAAACCGTTTTTTGATTCTTTCTTTTTCGATCTCCATCTGATCCCGAAAAGAAGCGTTTTGTTTTAATGGCGCCGTCTCGGTGGGCTTGGCTAGTTGAGTCGTCAGGGTTTTAGAGTAATCATCAAGCCGCCTTTGTGCCATTCCAAGCCTCACACTTTTCATTGTTATAAGGGGTAAGTCTCAACTTAAAAAATCCTTGCATCACGTTGATGTTAAGTTTTCTACATAATTTCCTCTACGTATTTCTGTTTACTTTCTAGATTTTACCATCTTTTATTGTGTATGTACTTTACAATACTATTTTAATACTAGTCCTATGCCTATTTTCTATGCTTTGTTGAGGATAAACTGCGCATGCTAATTCAAGAAATAATCCTCGAGAACTTCATGAGCTACGAGTACGCTAGGGTACCCCTTAAACAAGGCGTCAACGTCATCTGCGGACCAAACGGTGCAGGCAAATCCTCAATGCTCCTCGGCATAAGCATCGCGCTTGGACAAAGCCAAACGGAACGATCCAAAAAACTCAGTCAACTTATAAGATGGGGCAAGGACCAAGCACGAATCACGCTTATCTTGGATAATTCGCCCAAAAAAGGCGGAAAAAGGCCTGTACAAAAAATCAAAAAAGACCAAATCTTCCTCACACGCACTCTACGGTTAGATGGTAAATACGAGTTTGAACTCGACAATCGCGCTGTCACAAAAGCCGACGTACAAAGAGTTCTGGCAAACTTCGGCGTCGACCCGGACAACTTGCTTATTATAATGCACCAAAACATGACCGAACAATTCACTGTGCTCTCGCTTCAAGAAAAACTTCGCGTAGTAGAAGCCGCTGTAGGCTTGGAAAAATATCGTCAAAACGTTCTCGAAGCCCAAAAAAAACTTAGCCGAATAATTAGCCAAGAAGAATCAGTCAATAACCTCCTCGAAAACGCGGCGCAAACTCTCAATTATTGGCGTGATCAATACGATCGTTACCAACAGAAAAAACAACTGCAAATGAAAAGACGCTTGCTTGAAAGAGAACTCGCATGGGCAGAAGTGGCGAAGAAAGAAAATAACTTGAGTAATCTGGAAGCCAAAATAAAGCAAGAACAAAACGAACTCCAAACACTCGCCAGTGAGATAACAAAAATTGACCGACAAATAACTGAATCGCAATCAAAGATAGCAATTGTTAAGGATGAATGGAAAAAACTTCTCGAAACCCGGCTCATCCTTGAACGTGAAAAGGCTGTTCATGAAGTTAATATTCAACTTGCCAATCAAACCCTCAAAGACATGCGTGATTGGATAGAATCCAACAAAGAACGGATCGCAGATTGCCTAGGCAGAATACAACAATTCGAAACCACCCTAGGCAAAACCGCTACACTTGTAACCGCTCGCCTCGCTGAAGTCAAAAAAGCCTACGAAAACCTCGAAACCACATGGACACAGCAATTTGCCACGAGAAACCTGAACCTAAAACAAATAATCGACAATGCCACAACCCAACTCCAAACTCTTACCGCACAAATTGCCGAAACCGAAAACAAAATGGTCAAACTTAACGCAGAAATCGACCAAGCCACTAACCAAACCATAGACCATAAAATCAACAACGCCCTTCTTCAATATCGCCAACAAGCTGCACAAAAAACTCTTAAAGAACTCGAAACCGAACTCAAAAACGCAAAAAATGAACTCGCCGAGCTTATAACGCGTGCAGAGCAAACAGGCCCACGCTTAGTGCCCATGAAAAATATTGCAGAAATTCTAGATGAGATTCGCTTAACTGATGGGCATTTAGCCGCTCTTACAGATGTTTCAGAAGACATTGAACGCATGTATGAAAACTATTCTAAACTATACCTTGAGCTCAAAGAAAAAGCCCGACTAGTCGCAGAAAACCATCAGAAGGCTCTAGAAGAAGTTAAAACTCGCATGGAATCTTGGCGAACCGTCATCCAAAGCCTACTCGACCATGTAAACCTTCAATATCAAGCCATACTCGCAAACGCACAAGCCACAGGCGAAGTTCGACTAATCAACGCGCATGACATCGAAGCCGCAGGACTCGAGGTGTTAGTAGGCTTTAAAGGCGCTAAACCTGTCCCGCTCGATACGCATGCCCAAAGCGGCGGTGAACGCAGCACAGCTACCATGAGCTTCTTACTCGCCTTGCAACAGCACGTGCGCTCTCCATTCCGTGCCGTCGATGAATACGACATCCACATGGATCCAAAAAATCGCGAGATGATAGCTAACCTTCTGATTGAAGCCGTCAAAAACCTAGACACCCAATACCTCGCCATTACCCCCAGCCAAATCACGTTCGCCGGCAAAGATGTCCACGTAATCACTGTTCAAAATATAGAAGGCAAATCGCAAGTCAAAGAGGTTGTAGCTTAATGGCGACCAAACGTGAAAAACGCAAACTGGGCCGAGAAGAACTCCAACGTATAATTGCCATGTGCATGTCGGTTGAAGAACGGGGGCTTGACCCGTTCCTCGTCGATGTGGAGGATCTCATCAAAGTCATCCGAGAATACTTTCCAGAATGGAAGCTTCCTGAAGATTTAGTATTAGACGCAGAAACAATTCATCACCTCGCCTCTGTTATTAAGATGCAAAGCGAATGGGTGAAACACCGTTCTACGTCACTTTACACTGACCCGTTTCTTCTTGAAGAAAAAATTCGGCGACTGAGCCGCGAACAACTTGCCACGATTTTTCTAAAGTCTTACCACCCAATTGTTGAATTAGAACAAATTTCGCCCCATAGCTTGATGCAAGCCGTTCAATACTGGAAAGATTTGATTCCGTTAGACGAAAGATGGAAAAGAGTTGAATACACCGAAACCTCTATGGGCGTCACTTCAAGAGAAGAAATGATTGAACAAAAAGTCATAGCTGAAAAACGGTTTTCGGAAGAATTGGAGGCATTTTGGCGTGAACTTCTTCAGAAAACTGGAGAAAAAGAGAAAATCGAATACTGGGACTTTATCGGCTCAGACGATTTCAAAGAGACCGTGCGCCGCGCTTACTTGGCAAGTTTTTTGGTTACATACGGCTATGCTACGCTTGAAATCGACAGACTAGAAGAAATAGTCTTCATAAAGCCTCACAAGAAACCAATCCCATTAACTGGCAAAAAAGAAGTCGTCTCTGTTCCCGTCTCCGTCAGTTATGATGATTGGATGAAATGGAAAGAGGCGAGGACAAGTTGAAGAAAAAAGACATTTACGCCAGCAAAGTCAAGCGTGCCGCACATCTTCTCTTCTTTAGGCGCCACCGAAAACCGGGAGTTAAAGGCTGGGAACTTCGCAAAAGACTAGGCACTGATTATCCGAAGGTGTTAACTATTTTGGACAGTTTCTTGGAGAAACTTGACTTGCAAGTGAAGACCGTTTTTGAAAGCGAACCATCCAAAGAAGCGAAGCCGTCTTTGGAAGAGTTAGACAAGGCACGTTTTTACATAACCTTGCGTGGTGGACTTACTCCGAAAGAGACGAAAATGATGGGTTGGCGTATTGACGACATCGCAGGTTTAGCCATTACGATTTCTTCTATTATTTCAAAAAAAGGCAAAGCACCTAGGGACGACGTTGAACAGTTGCTTCGTGACAAACTGCCTGGTTGGAGAGTGGACATAAATTTGGACCGTTATATTCGGTCGGGTTATATTGCTGAAGACGAAAACCGACAACTTTATCTCGACTGGAGAACAAGAGCCGAAATTGACGAATCCGCTTTGGTGAAGCTTCTTTTAGGCTCAGAAAGCTAACAAGCCTATCTTACTTTTCTGTAAACGAAAATGACGGCTCCAACAACCGCTAGGGCTATGAGGATAAGTAGAGGGCTGTTTATGAGTTTGTCTTCCCAAGGCGGCTCGTAAGGTAAATCAAAAACTATAGCGTCACCAACAATAAACACGCCCTTAGCTTCTTTTGGCAAAACGAAAGAACAAGAGGCTCCAGCAGTCACGTTTGCAAAGTTATAAATTGTTCCTCCGTCAGGCGACGCCGTTCTATTCCAGTCGGACAAGGGAGTTGCAAAAGTTTGGGTAAAATTAAATGAAAAGTTTGATGAGATGTTTAAGAAGAATTTTCTCCATGTTGTGTTTGCAGTGAAGGTTTCAATCAAAGCGCCGCGGTTGATTGTTGAGGTTATTACGTCAGGGCCTCGCAGGTTGAAGGCTGAGCGTACTGAGCGTGTTGTGTCGTTAAAACTGATGGAAGAATCATAATACTCCACGCTGACTAAGCCTTTTTCTGCAAGGTTTCTCCAAATAGTCTCCGGCACTGTGGTTTCGTTCATTATTAAGGCGTTGTTCTTTAGGGTTTCATAGGTTGTGCTGTTTATGTTGGTGAATTCGAAAACTACGTGAAAATCTCGTGTTATGTTTGCTTCAATTGAAACCGAGGAGTATGCTGAAGAGATAAAAATGCCAAATAGGACGAAAGCGAGAATTACGGGCGCTACAGAGTTTTTCATATTGATTCTCTCCAAGTTAGATAGCATACTATCCGTCCCGAGCCTTTAAAATTTCTGTTTTCTCGTACTTAAGTTAAACTTAGCAGTCGTTCTCTTTCATGGGAAAATCGAAAAAATTCAGTGCCTCAAAAATTTTCACGAATTGCAAGCCCTTCGAAGTGGTTCTTAACAGTCCATTAGAGTTTTCCAAGAGTCCGTTATCATTAAGCACATGTAAATAAATTTTCAGTTGGGTGTGGCTTAATTTTGCGCGGTGCATTAGGTTGGTTTTTTTTATGCCACCTATGGCTGTTTTAAGTATGTCTACAACTATGTCATGGCGGTCTCTGCGCTTCGAGTTATTCATCAGGGGCGTTGTTCCGTTTGCCTTTTTGTTCAAGAGCAAGTCCTTTTCCAGAATCTCCTCTGGAGTGTTGTTCATCAAATATACGAAATCCGCGTCTATTATAAGGGTTAACGTCAAATAATACGACCAATTATGTGCATTGTGAACAAGACTTATAAGTAAATGAATTAATAATTCAAAAATATGGCAAAAGAAAAAACGATTGCACTTTTGTACGAGTTAATGAAGAATTCGCGAAGAAGCGACCGTGACCTCTCAAAAATTTTAGGCGTATCCCAACCAACCGTTACGCGGATGCAGAAAAACCTAGAAATGAACGATTATATCCTTGAGTACACGATTGTTCCTAATTTAGTTAAATTGGGCTTCGAGATTGTTGCCTTCACTTTTATTAATGTTGCCCGAAGCTGTACAGAGCCTAACCTTTCTCCAAAAGAGCTTTCACAAAAAGCCCACAAATGGATTGCACAAAACAAGAATATCATTTTTGCTGGTACCGGCGAAGGTATTCGAGGCAAAAACTGTCTAGTAGTTTCTTTGCATCGCGATTTTACTAATTATACCCGTTTCATTTCAGAGTTTAGGCAACAGTGGGAGAAAAACATTCTCGACGTTGAAAGTTTTATTGTTACTTTGAAGGGAGTAATGCCCAAACAGTTCTCTTTCCGACATGTAGAAGAAATCCCCGAATAAACATCGCGAAGTTTGTTGCTTTTCGCTTGTCATTTGTACTTTTGATATTCAACGAAAACTCTTTTCAGTTCCTTCACAGGCTCTTTATGGACATCAACACGCAAAGAAATAAACGGCCGCGGTCCAACCAAGCCTTTCCCAACTACCAAAAGCGCGGCTGAAGTCTTTCCTCTCTTGTCACCGCCCTCGTTTTGTCCCGCTTCCAAAGCCGCGAGCAATCGGTCTGCTAATTCGCCTCTTGCGTGTTCAAAGGCTTGCGCCATGGTCTCTATGACTTGTTTTCCGACAAGCATGTTCCCGGCAATCACGTAGTTTTTTCCAATTATGTGACCTTTCCATGGAATAGTTTGTTTTCCAGTAAACGCCGCGGTGTACCCGTTTTTGTCTATCATGATGATTTGTCTTGTTTCACGGTCGGTATCCTTTTTAAGCATAACATCAAGCGCTGATTTTGGCGAGAATCCCCTCTTCAGCAATTTCAAACCGTTCACACCGTACAGAATGTTCGTGTTAGCTTGTGTTGCGATTGCGCCTACGTTTGCTTCTGCGTGAGGAACAACGCTTCCGACAGCAGGCGCTGCGGTGGCGACAACCACGCCTAAGGTTAATGTTTTTTGGCATCGGGCAACGATGGAAAACGTCATTCCATTGTTCCTTCTTTGTCTTCTCTTTTTTCAGGGAGTCTAAACGCGAGAACTAACGCTATTAAAGCGAATATCGTTAACACGTAGAAGGCCATGTCCAAACCGTACGTGTCTGCTATGGCCCCAGCGGCTAGTTGCGAAAGGGAACCGATGCCGAAGGAAGTGAAGAAGAAAATGCCAAAAACCGCACCACGTTGATTTTGCGGCGATAAGAAACCTGTTAGCGAGTTTAATGCGGGTTGATGCGCGTAGAATGATAAACCATACAACGCGATAAAAAGTAAGATGCCCACGATATAAATTGGTATAAACAAGAGCGAAAGTAAACTTAAACAAACACCCGTCGACGTGGCTATCAAGACTTTTTTGGAGCCAACCTTATCCGCGGCTTTTCCTCCGATCCATTGCCCTGGCACACCAGCAGCTAGAATCATCGTATAAGCAACAGAAGCCCACATCGGGTCAACAAGCCTATTCTCTTTCAGATACGTGGGAAAAAACAACTCCACACCCTTCATAAAAAGCCCGATCGCCACGTTAAAAATCAACAATATCCATAGCTCGCGAATCTTCAACGCGTCAAGTATGGTTCCAGCGTTATCGTTTTTGTTCTTGGTCTCGCCAAAACTCTTGACAAATAACAATGCAAGCCATATGCACAATACGCCAAAGGCAACGAACGCCCAAGCCCACCCGAAAGCGGCACCGATGAACCAAGCAACAGTAGGAGTTAGCACAACGCCTAAGGTGCCGCCTACACCGTGCAGTCCCATAGACTCGGCAGTTCTACCTTTAAACACTTTTGAAATCAGCGAATTCGCCGTTGGGTGATAGAGGCTCGCCCAGGCAGCCATCAAAACCAGCGCCAAAGCATAAACGTAAATGCTCCTCGTAAAACCAGCAGCAATCATGATGAACGTGGATAAGCCTGCGAAGAAGAGGCTTAGGGTGATTGTTCTGGCTTCGCCGATTTTATCTCCTAATGGTCCGCCTACGAGCGCTCCGACTCCATAAATCAGAGACGCAACCGTAGCAACTGCGCCGATAACTGATTTTGTGATGCCCAAGTCGCTCATTATTAAGCCTAATAAAGGCGGCGCGATGACGAAAAGGGAATGGTTAAGCGAATGCGCTGCTCCGAGTAATGCAAGTCGAATGTTTCTGTTGGACTGTTGCTGCAACGTGTTCCCTCTTTAGAGAAAAAGAAAGATTACTGCTTTTCTAATAAGCCTTAGCCTTGCACGGGTTTTTTCTGGTTTTCCCAGTATGGTTTTGTCCGCAAGTACTGAATCTTTGCCTTAAGCAAGTCCATGTAGAAATCATCTTCATTTGAGTGCATTTTTCCAAGAATGCGGAAGGCTGTTTCAGGTCCAACCCCCTTGACTTGGAGGGCGATTAATGCTTTCTTTCCATAACTTAACGTAAGATCGGCGGTGCGGCGTGCGTAGCTTAAGTGTTCAAGTTCTTCCGACGTAAGTTCTGCTCCTTTTTGGCGTCGTTTAAGAATTTCCATTAGAGTTTTTGGGTTTTGGTCCAATCGAACCTGCGCCAGAAGTCCACTACCACATTTCTCGCAAACGGGTTTTTCTGATAATTCTCGAATTCGTTTTTCTTTTGTCCAGTCGCCGCACGAGAGGCAGAGAAGTGTGGTGATTCTTAGGTTGATGGTCTTTTTCATGCGCTCAATGTTGCTTAGAAGAACCTTTTCTGGCGCCATAAGCTCAGGTGTCTGCAAAAACTTTTCCAAAATACCGTAAGCGATGGGTGACGGTTTTTCCAAACAAAGCAACCTGGCGATTTTTATTTTTCCTTCTTTTATTTCGTGCATGATGTGTTTTACTGTTGAAAGGTCAACTTTTTCCTGCAGCGCCTCTCGTAAAGTTTCTTCGTAAACTGGAGTCTTCTCAAACCTTCTCGCCAATTCTTCTTGTCTTTCTGGTCCCATAGTTTTTCCACGTGGAAGTGCGCCGAACCTTTCGGCAACAAACTTCATCTTATAACCAAACGGAAAGCGGGCTTTCAAATATTCATTAAATGCCTTGTCCACTTCTTCGTCGGATAGGCGAAAAAGAACATTAGATATTTTTTCAAGATTTTCACGCGACACTTTGCTGGGCATTTCGACGAGAATTCGGTAGCCATCGTTCCACCAACCAACAATCAGTTCTTGGTCAGACAAAACCGCGTCAAAAATACTGCCCAAAGTGCGGTTCACGATTTCGCCAAAGCAAGCATGGATAACCAAATATTTGTCGAAGCCCTCGATAAGAATGCTCTCATGAGTAGGTAGTGGAACATTCTGTTTCAAGTGCTCGTCTATCTCTTCGATTGCTTTACGCATCGCGTTATTGTCTACTGAAAGCTTTTTCGCCAAAATTTCCGTTGTTTTTTCAACGCTTGCTTCTTTTTGTAGAAATTCTGCGATTTCTTTACGAAGTCGACCCGTTTCCTGTGCGAGATCAAAAGGAACAGGTAGCATTTCGCCGTCCCAGCCAGGAATTGCAGCGTACGGATCTTCAGATGGTATAACATAAACGGTGCCTGTTTCGTCCTCTATTTGCACGATGCGCCAGATTTTGCCCTTACAAATGAAGTTCAAGCCTATCCTCGCCCTTAAAGCCATGAACTCGTCGCCTAAAGTGCCAATGGAACGGTCGGAAAGCACGTCGATTATTGGGTATCGCTTTTCGTCTGGAATCATTGACAGGTTTTCGTAATAGTACGTTCGAGTTTTTCGTGTTTTCCGCAAAGTGTCTCCTTCTATCTCCAATTCTCCAAGTATATCTAGGTAATTTGCCACGTCTAAAAGTTTGGCTTTTGAGAGGTTTTGGTAGGGGTAGGCGCGCTGGACTATTTGGAGAACTTGGTCTACTGTGGCTTTGCGTTTGTCCATGAGAATGCCCGCTATTTGATGTGCTAAAACATCGAGTGCGCCCTTGTGAATTTGAATCGGCTCCAATAGACTCTTGTAAGCTCTTTTTACTGCAGCAATAGACTCTAAAATGTCGTCAAAAAAAGCCGTAATTATGATGCCCTTCGACACTAAACCAAGCCTATGTCCGCTTCTTCCAACCCGCTGAATAAGATTGCAAACTTGCCTTGGCGAAAGATATTGCACCACCAAATCTACCGTTCCAATATCGATGCCAAGTTCCAAGGTACTAGTGCAAACTATGCCCTTTAAACGTCCAGCCTTAAACTCGTCTTCAATGAAGGCTCTTTCCTCTTTTGAAAGCGAGCCGTGATGCACCGCAATGTCAGTGGTTAATTGGTTTAATTTGCTTCCCAGAATCTCAGCGTTTGTTCGACTGTTCACGAAAATAAGCGTCGATTCGTGACTTTTCACCAAGTCCAAAATGTACCTAACTCTCGCTGCTGCTTCAGGGGCAGTTCGCCATTTCCCAGCAAGGTCATAATCTGCGTCTTCAGGAACAGGAAACACGACATTATAATGAAAACTTTTTGGCAACGGAACTACAACAACTTTTATTGGTCGATTAGTGCCCGCGATAAATTGTGCCATTTCGTCGGTTTTCCCAACTGTGGCGGATAAGCCGATTCTTTGAAACTCTTTCCCAGTGATTTCAAAAAGCCTTTCCAACGCAATCGTTAGTTGAGTGCCCCGTTTGTCTTCGGCTAACTGGTGAACTTCATCAATAATAACGTAACGCACATTGCTCAAATGTTCTCGCATACGGCTACCCGGCAAAATAGCTTGCAACGTTTCTGGCGTGGTCACCAGCATGTTGGGAGGGCGAAGCGCTTGTCGTCTTCGTATCTTTATCTCCGTATCACCGTGTCGAACTTCTATGGACATACTCAAATGTTCTGCCCAAGAAGAAAGTCGTCGAACCAAGTCACGGTTGAGTGCACGAAGCGGCGTCACATAAACAATCGCTATGCCTTTCTTTTCTTTTTGTTGAAGAAAACTCGAAAAAACTGGCAAAAATACAGCCTCTGTCTTTCCACTACCAGTGGGCGCAACCAAAAGAACATTCTCTCCAGCCAAAATCAGCGGAATCGCCTTAACCTGAGGAGCCGTAGGTTCAGAAAACCCAAATTCACTTAACGTCTTTTGCAAAGGCTTAGCAAGCAATTCAAACACGCTAGATGCGCTTGTGCCCATTAACCGTTGTCGCCTACTTAGTCATGTGCATGCTCGTTGATAATTCTTTCACTCATCAAAATCATTAACCGGTAAAGAAAAAATTGTAGGATTTACATGTTTCTGCTCTTTCCAGGCGACCGAAATCTTTTCTTTAAAACCGTGTGCTTTTAAGAATTCGTTTAATACTTGTCTAGTTGGCGCCTTTCTCGAAGAAAATACTACCTCACAATCAGGGTTGGTCCAAATCGTTATCCCCCTTGATTTGCCATGATGAATGAAAATCAAACGACTTTCAGTTTTATTCTTTCTCAACAGAAGCATGCTTACCGTGTTGCCTTTTTGATCCTTTAACGTGGTTGAAACAGAATCCGCCGCCGTGGCGACGTCCATTTTGTTTTTCATCATCTCTTCAAAGAAATGGGGGAGAACTTCAGAATCGATTAGTGTTCCAGTTTTCACGGATTCAAGTTTATGTCTCAACCGAAGCGCCGTCAGAATTTCTTTGTAATTTTCCATGAATCCATTGTGAACCGAGATAACTTTCAAGTCTTCACTACACGCTGCAATATATGGTTGTGTGCATTCTTTAAAAGCGATTGTATTTTGAAAAATGGGGCTGGCCCATCTTACGTGACTTATGAGTAGTTTTGTCCGTGGCTTTTTTCCCAAAATTCTTTCAGCAAGCATTCTTGCGGGGGAGCCGTTTGTTTTTCCAACTTTTACAAAAACTTCTCGTTCATCAGAATCTACAAAATACGCTCCTGCGCCATGCCCGCCCACTGGATATTTTTCAACCGAATATTGATGTGCTTCCAGAAGCATAAGCACTTTCATGGCAAGCGATACTTCCAAGGGCTTCGAAAGCACAAATCCAAATATGCCACACATTTCAAGTCAATACGCCAATTCTGTCGACAAGCTATTCAAGTTTGTGTTGGATTCGTTTGCGGTTTTAACCATAAAAAACTGTAAATATAGAGCATTAGAAGTAATGGATGATAAAGAAGCAGAGGACGTGAGTGATCGTTTATTTTTCTTGATTCGTTGCGCCACTTATGTAAGCCCAAGCCATCACTAAACCAATCGTAAGAAGCGCACCTGCAAATCCCGAGAGTATCCAGTCAAGACCGACTGTTGGAAAGTTCGCCAAGATCCAAGGAATGATGTTTTGATACGTAGCTTTTGCAATGATGCCAGCCATGAATCCTAAGAGCGCAAACATGGCAAAGATTTTGAATCTTTCTCCCAATTTTTTCACCTTGGCTTTCATATTCTATTTTCATTCCTTTTTAGGCTAACTTACATAATTTTGTCTATAATGACAAATTCGTCACGCTTCTCTTTCAATAAGAAGTTTAAAGCCTAAATCACAGCCAAATAGACGTTATATTGTCACATATATATGTGCGTATTTTGATCATGTTATAAATGTAATAATACAGTTTTAACGTCCCCTTTATGCTTTGGAGGTATTCAACTTGTCAGAAAGATTTGCTAAACGTTGGGAATCCAGGGAAGAGCAACAACCCTTCACCACACGTGTCAAAGAAGCAGTGAGTCCACCCGGACCGTTGAAGCCACGACTGGATGCAGCAATTAGGCGCATTGAACTGCAGACACAAAGACTTGATCAAGCAACCGAACGCTTTTCGCAGCGAGACAAAGCAATCTTCGCGAGGATCGTTGATGCTTACACGAAACACGACATGGCACGCGCAAATGTTTTCGCCAATGAACTCGCAGAAATAAGAAAAATGGAAAAAATGATAATGCATGCACGGTTGGCGCTAGAACAAATAGTGCTAAGGTTGAGAACAGTTTCAGAACTCGGTGACGTCGTAACGACGCTTGCACCGGCGGTTGGAGTGCTCCGCACAGTGCGAAACGGTATGGCTTCAGTTTTCCCGGAAGCAGAAAGAGAACTGGGCCAAATCGGAAACCTGTTAAGCGGTATCATCATCGACGCAGGACAAAGCACAGGCTTGACGATAAACTTCGACGCGGCAAACGAAGATGCACAAAAAATTCTCGCAGAAGCAGGATCCGTGGCCGAACAGAGAATCAAGGACAAATTCCCAGAGCTGCCCGCAGGGATGCCAACAGTAGGCGAAACTACGCCGTCGACGACGACTTCGTAAATAAAACAGAAGGGAGAGCATTATGACTTATCCAACATCCCCACTTTTTGAATCTCTCAGCAAACCAATAAAAGACGCGTACGGCCGCACTATAGGCACAGTCGCTTCCTTCGTTGTCAGCCCGAACGATGTTATTACTGAACTCTTCGTGGAACACGGCGACAAAGAAATTTTCCGCTATACCAGTGATCAAATAAAACTCGATGAAAACGGCGTCACATTGCTTTCTCCGACAAAACTGAAGGTCGAATCGCTATGCAACGAGATACCGTTGATTTGGCGAAAAAATCAAGCTCTAAACGTGCTTGTCGAAAAGAAGAAAATAACCCCTGAGATGGCGGACGAACTTCACGTGGTCTTTGAGACCGCTTTAAATCAACTCAAAACTGACGCAAAGGTAGTGAGCGAAGACATAGACAAGCAAATAGCAGCATGCTCCAAACGAATCATAGATCTAGGCATTGCGCTTGTCAACTTGGAAATCGAACACGAAATCGGCCAAGTCAGCGAAAGCACGTACGAAGCAGCCTTTAGCTTAATACAAGAAAACAGAAAATGCCTAAGTGCCGAGAAAGAAGATTTAGAAGCAATGAAGAATAAACTTTCAAACATACTTCTCGGCGAAAACCTTGCCCCAGTCGCTTTGCCACCAGTTCCTGAAGAACAGAACGTGCCAGAGGAGGCAGAAGCAGCCTCTTCACCTCTTCCCGAACCCCCTGTTGTAGTGTATGTAAAGAATGTGAATACGCAATCAGACTCTGAGTAACCAAAAACTGGCGGGTGGAAATGAAAATCGCTGGCAAAATCACTGATTTCTTCGGTTTGCACAGTGAAGAGCCTCAAATCGGCGATGTCATAAGCAACTCGATATACAAACTCAAAATTCAACATGCAAAACTTAACCAAGTGACGGTACGATTGCAGGAAAGAGACAAGTATCTTTTCCGGGCATGCGCACTCGCGGTACAGAATAACGCCCGAGAAAGAGCAGTTATATACGCCACTGAACTTGCCGAAGTGAGAAAACTTCAAAACCTTCTTTCACAAACCCAGATTGCAATCGAACGCATTATCCTAAGGCTTGAGACCATCAAAGAACTAAGCAACATCATGATCGACTTGAAACCCGCTCTTGGAATTCTCAAAAACGTCACTCAAAGCCTCGTCCAAGTCATGCCCGATGTCGCTTCAGAGCTAAACAACATCAACGAAAGCATCTCAGAAACACTCGCCGTAACCAGCGCTCGCTCTACCGAACCGCCAATCTTACCCCTCAACGTGAAAACACCCGCCGGAGAAGAAATTCTCAACGAAGTCTCAGCAGTCTTGGAAGAAAAACTGGCTGAAAAATTCCCCGAACCGCCCGCCACCATCACCGTACAGGAGAAAACTTTAGCTCAACCGGTTGAAGGCGTAAAAGAAATGATAGCTCTTGCCGCCTGCTACTCTGAATCTGGCGAAAGCACAGAAGAAAACCCTTCCCAAACCCTTTTTTCTTATAAAGAATTGAAAAGTGTCCAAGTTACAATCCAAAAAGCTCCTTCTCACGAAGAGAGTGTTTTGGAATATTTGAAAAATAATCCTGGCTATCTCGACATAATGGAATGTGCGAATAAATTGCAGATTGCGCCAGGCGATGTCGAGAAAGCTTTGGAAAAGTTAGGCGCAGAAGGAAAGATAGAGATTAAAACTTCGTGATGGTCATGAGTGCATCTCAAGAGTTAGAGAAAGCTGCAACGAATTACGCGTTGGAAGCCGTGCGTTTGGATAAACAAGGGTCACGAGGGATGGCTATTACGCTTTACCAAAAAGCCATCGAATCCCTCTTAAAATTGGTGCAGTTGTATCCAGAATATAATTTGAACAAGGTTTACATCCAACGTGCAATGGCTTATCAAGAAAGAATAAAAATTCTGCAAGGTGGGTTGCCCATCCAACCCGAAGAAATCGGGGAACGGCCTCCTTCGCAAACGCCGGATGCCACGCCGCCAAGTGATGGAAAGAAAGCAAGTTACGATGAATTGGTGACAAAAGAAAAACCCGATGTGAAATGGGCAGAAGTTGTAGGGTTAGAAACAGCCAAAAAAGCCATCAAAGAAGCCATCGTATACCCTGTGCAAAGGCCCGATTTGTTTCCGCTTGGATGGCCAAGAGGAATCCTGTTGTATGGTCCGCCGGGTTGTGGCAAAACTCTTATCGCGGCTGCAGTCGCAACCGAAATTGATGCGGCTTTTATGTCGGTCGATGCGGCATCTATAATGTCCAAGTGGTTAGGCGAGGGAGAAAGAAACGTTGCGAAATTGTTTGATACGGCTAGAAAAAATGTAGATAATGGAAAACCAGCCATAATCTTTGTTGACGAATTAGATTCTTTGATGGGTAGGCATTCGAGCGAAGTAGGCGGCGAGGTTAGAGTTCGTAACCAGTTCCTAAAAGAAATGGACGGCGTACTTGAGAAGGGGAAAAAAATCCATATCTACGTAATAGGCGCCACAAATCGCCCGTGGGATTTGGACTGGCCTTTTATTCGCAGGTTCCAAAAACGTATCCTTGTGCCGTTACCTGATTATCATGCGCGTTTGCAGATGTTTAAACTTTATACTAGCAATCTTGAGCTTGCGAGCGATGTTGATTTGAACGAGTTGGGTCGTTTGTCGGGTGGTTTTTCAGGTAGTGACATCCGTGATGTTTGCCAATCTGCTCATCTCAAGGTTATTGGAGAGTTTTTTGAGTCTGGGCAGGCGAATAATAAGAAGGCGAAACCGCGGGCTCTTTCTATGAAGGATTTTCTCCAAATATTGGAGGATAGAAAGCCGAGCGTTTCGGTGGAAATGCTCACGTCCTATACTAAATGGGCGGAGGCGTTCAAGGCTTTGTAGGAGGGCTTCGGAAAGGTCTGGAGTGCACGCTACTTATTATGTAAGCGTCTGTGGACCTCCTTTCTCCCTTCAGCGTTTCGCTCTGGACCCCGAAAAAGCCCGGCCTTGTTTTTTCTGGTTTTTTATGGGCGGTAGCCTTTTAAGATGTGTAGGGCTAGTGTGGCGGTTATTAGGTCTGCTGTTGTTCCTGGGTTGAGTTTGTTTTTCTTGTCTCTTAGGGTGTGGTCGAGTTTTGTGATGGCTTTTTTGCCTTGTTTTGTGTTTAGGCCGCCTAGTTTTAAGATGTGTTTTGCTTGTTGGGAAATTTGTTTTGCTTTTTCTATTCCGTTTTTTCTTGCTATTAGTGTGTCGGGTGTTTGAGCAAGGATTTTGAGGAAGGTTTGTATGATGGCGTGGTTTAAGTTGTTTTTTGCTTTTAGTTCTTTTCGTAAGGTCTCGTAGCCTATGTTGAAGGTGATGGGGTAGTTGTTGATCCATTCGTTGGCTATTGAGTCGTACTTTGCTGAGATTTTGAAAATGTCGTATAGTGTGGTGTGGGTTTTTAGGATTTCTTTTTTTGAAAGCGGGTTTGTTGCGTCGAATCGGGTTGTTTTGTTCAGTCCGCCGGGTTTTGCTATTTCGATTGCTTCGTAAACTGCGACGGCGTCTTCTGATGTGGTGTTGGTTGTTATGATTCTGATGTTTTTTCTGAGTTTTTTTAAATCTAGTTTTTCATTGTTTTGTTTTAGTGTTTTTCCCGCGGCTGTGGCTATGGGTGTGAGGAGGATGGTTGTGCCTAGTAGAGTGTTGCCTCCGTGTTGCCAGTGGTTGATTCTTTTTGTGGCGTTTTTTATGATGTTTCCGATGCCTGTTTGGTTTGGGCGGATTTTTTCTTCTGCGAGTTGGATGCCTTTGGCGGCGGCGATTTTTAGGCTTGGGGCGATTGCGACTGCTGAGGCGAGGAAGTGTTCGTAGTTTGTTTTGTGGAAGTTGGCGTTTTTGTGTATGTTTCCTGGTTTTGGTGCGTTGACTTCTAGCAGGATGGCCAGTTGTAAGCAGGCGGCTATGTGTTCGGTGATTTCTGTTTGGGTGGTGGGTGCTTGTGGCATTTTGGTCTATTTTTCTGTGGATGCAAAGTTTTATTAACGTTGTGTAAAAAATTACACTGCATTGAAATGGTTTACACTGGGTTGGTGGGTATGAGTATTTCGGCGAAGGAAGAGGCGTTTGTTGTGGTTTTTGCGGCATTGTATTATGTTTTTTCGCTTGTTACTCCGTATGTGCCTGCGGTTGGGTTGCCTGAGATTAAGATTCATTTGGAGGCGTTTTTGGCTTCGGTTTTTGGGATTTTGTTGGGTGCGAGGTTGGGTGCGTTGACGGCGTTTGTGGGTGCTTTGGTTGCTTGGGTGTTGCCTCCTGGGAATGCGAGTGTTTATGGTGCACCGTTTTTGTTGTCGCCGCCGTTGAATGCGTTTGCTTCGGGTTTGATTTATGAGAGGCGTTGGAAGGAAGCGGTTGGTGTGATGGCTTTTTTGATTGGTGTGTTTTGGTTTACTTTGCCGGTTACGCCGTTTGGTCAGTATTGGTATGTGGGGTTGGCTGTGACGTTTGATAAGATTATTGCGTTGGCGTTGGTTGTGCCTGCTGTGGTGTTGTTGAGTAAGCGTAGGGCGTTGTTTGTGGCGTTTTTCTTGTTAGCGTTTGTTGGTAATCAGGTTGATAACATGTGGGGTGCTTTGGTGTTTGCGTTTCCGGTTGTGTATGGTGGAATTTTTGGTTTGAACGTGGAGGTTGTGCGGTTTTTGTTTACGGTTAGTCCTTTTGTGTATCCTGCTGTGCGGCTTATTCAAGCGTTTCTTGCTGCGGTTGTTGCGGTGCCTTTGGTTCGGGCTCTTCGTGGTGCTGGTTGGATTCCGCTTGGAAGAAAGCGGGAGAGTTGAGGGTTTTTCTGCTGTGCGCCGCGTTTCTAGACCCTCTTCCATATATGATCCTATTAGGATCCAAATACACCCCAAATATGACCAGAGAACTGCGGGTTCTATCTTGCCTTGCTGAGTTTTCGCCAAGGATAATGTGGTTATTCTGATATTATTTCTGTCTCAACCTTTACAGGAATAGACTCCTTAAAAATAAACAGCACTGGGCAGTTGGCTTCTGTTCCTCGCCACGCAGCCTCCAACAACTCGTGCCTCGCTTTTCCTGCAATACGTACTTTCAGGTTTACGTTGCTTATTACCGGCGAGTCTGGGGACTTGTCGGCTTCAACCTCGACTTCCATTTTAGTCAACGGAATTTTGCTCTTTTTCGCAACATCAGCAAATATCGTTATGGCGCAGCCTGTTAGGCTCGTGAGCGAAAGCTCCAAAGCTGTTGGTCCAGAGTCTGTTCCGCCTTTCGTTGTTTCTACGTCCAAAACTATGCTGTGGGTTCTAGTGTTGTCCACTATGCTACGTGTGTTTTCTACCCATCGAGCGTGGGCTTTAACCTTTGCCATCATCTTACACCTTATAAGCAATGGTTTTTCCGAATCAGTAAATAAACATGTGGGTCAACCGCCGTTTTTCAAGGACTAAAGCACTGTGTGTAGGACAACTCGTTGCACAAGCGTTTTATAAGCCAACGCAACCACTCCGTAATCAAACCGGAGAACTTCCAATGATTGCTCACAATGAACCCTTCGACGTAGGACGAGTTGTCTACCTTGCAAACAGAAAAATCTACGGCTACGCTTTCAAAACCATGCTCGACCCAAAAACAACCTTAAAAGTGGCAGAAATCACAGCCAAAGCCAACGCGCCCATGATATTCATACAATATTCCAAGCCAAAACTAACCGAAAAAACAGCAAAGGGCTTAATTTACCTTGACTTTACAGAGGCTACTTCTACGCCAGAAAACATTCTGAAAGAATTTAAGAAATCAGTCGCGGTGGAACATGTTCAACTCTTGAAGCCCACCAAGAGCGGAGTCCTTGCGGATACCTACTTCTTTCCTCTAATACTTGGAGATGAGCGTATAGTAATTTTCAGAAAATCACTGTACGAAGGCTTCATAGTCGGCATCAAAAAACAGTTCGGAACCGCAGGAGAAGCCTTGCTTTACTACACGGGCTTCGACTTTGGACAACGCGCCTACAAATACTACAAAAATCTCGCCATCACCCAAGACCTAAACGAACTAGGCGAAATAGCCAAAGCACTGGGAGCAACGACGGGTTGGATGCAGATCGAACCAGTCAACGTAAACACAAAAACAAAAACAGCACAAATAAGACTCCACAACAATTTCGAATGTGAACTTGGAAAAGGAAACAAGAAACCTTACAGTCACTTCTTAAGAGGCTTAATTGCGGGATTTTTTGCAGGCTTGTTCAAGCAAGGCGTACTCGTCAAAGAGAAAAAATGCATCGCCAAAGGCGATCCCTACTGCGAATTTGAGATACGATCTAAAAACAAATAACTCAATTTCTAATCGACAACTTTTTTCCCAGTTTTTTCTGCGTGCTTTTCTCGAAGTTTGCTGGCTAACTCGCCATCTTCAAGGATAAACGCGCCACGGTAACCGCAAACTTTGCATTCCCAAATCGACCACAACTGAGGGAGCCCGCTTGCCCAGTGGACTTGCGTTGAGCCACACTTTGGACAGTACTTCCGCTTCTCTTCACTCACTGATTTTCTCATCTCCAAAAAAACAATAGACAAAACACGAGTATATTAATAAACCATAGCGTCTTTCACGGAAAACTTCAAATACCCAGCCCATTCCATCATCCAGAAGCACGGGTCAAGAATGAGCAAGAACGACTGGACAAAAGAAGAACTCCAAAAATACGCCAAAGTGACTGCTGTCACGCGTTGTCCTCTCTTTTACGATTCAACATACCCAACGCCGTAGTCATGTCCGAAAAAATCGCAGTTCAAAACACAGAAAAATGCACGAACTGCGGAACATGCGTTCAACGTTGCCAATTCCACGCGTGACAGATTATTGACGGGCAACTGAGGTTTTACCGAGAGAAATGCTTCGGCTGCGGCTTATGCGTTGCCACGTGTCCCAGTAAGCAATCTCCTTAGCAAAAAGACTAGGAAAACGTTTAATTTCCTACAACACATAAATACCAAAGTAGCCACTGGTAATATTTGATCACAAGCTGGTTGTTCGATGGGGCGAATCGCCAGGTGGTTCGAAGATTTTCGCGAAACAATGGAAGCCACCTTGCTAAACAAATGGCTGTGGATTATCATCGGCTGCCTATGCGCGATCGTGATCGTGCCCCTTATGGTGCTGTGGGTTATGATGATTGTTCCACCATGGTTAGCCGCAACGTTAACCATCTTAATCCTCATAAGTTGGGGCATCGCCAGCGGCTACAAGGAATACTTGCTCTATAAACGGAAAAGTGAACAAGCAAGAAGTAGGGGCGAAGAATTCAACGCTGCCGCGTATGATGAATATGTAGAAAAACAAAAGCGCTACCGTGTCCGCTCATGAAGGACGCGGCGAGGGTTTAGATGTCCTTATATTGCTTTGCATTGAATTGAATATTTTGGTGCAGAGACGATTGTCTAAGCGAGTTGTTTTGCCGTTTTCAGCGATCGTAAACTTGGACAAACTGAAACTAGCCATAATCATCAACGCCATAAACCCCAAAATCGGCGGGCTACTCATCCGTGGCTCGAAGGGCTCTGGGAAAACCACGCTCGTGCGTTCTTTGGCAGACATTCTGCCAAAAATCCAAGTGGTGAAGGATCACCCGTTTAACTGCAACCCCTACGACCCGTCTAACATGTGCCCGGTTTGCAGAGAAAGCTACGAGAAGGGCAAGAAGTTGCCGGTCGAAGAAAGACCCATGGTTGTTGTGGATTTACCGTTGGGCGCGACTGAGGATAGGGTGGTGGGCAGTTTGGACGTGGAAAAGGCGATTAAGCTGGGCGTCGAAGCCCTAGAACCCGGCATACTAGCCGAAGCGAACCAGAACATTCTCTACGTGGACGAGATCAACCTGCTGCCCGACCACATCGCAGACGACTTGCTCGATGCGGCGGCGACGGGCTGGAACGTTGTCGAAAGAGAAGGCATCTCCGCTAGCCATCCTGCGCGGTTTATCTTTATCGGCACGATGAACCCCGAGGAGGGCGAATTACGTCCGCAGCTTTTGGACAGGTTTCCGTTGTCTGTGAGCGTGACGCCGATCATGTCGGTTGAGGAAAGGATGGAGGTCGTTAGGCGAAATTTGGAGTTTGAGTCTAACCCCGAAGAATTTATCGCAAAATACAGCGGCATACAAGAGGAGTTGCGGAGGAGAATTGCCCAAGCGCGGGAGCTGTTGCCTAAAGTGGTGATGCCCGAGGCTTTGTTGAAAGCGGTTTGCAAGACATGTATTGACTTGAAAGTGGACGGCATGCGACCCGACATCGTCATAAGCAAGGCAGCGCAGACGCTTGCCGCGTTCGAAAACCGCACTCAAGTCACGCTAAGCGACGTGCTTGTCGCTTCTGATTACGCTTTAAGCCACAGAACCCGTGAAGGCGGATTTCTAGAGCCAGCCACGCCGGAGGAAATCAAGAATGCCCTCTTGACGAACATGAAGGAGATGGGCGTGCCCATGGACGAGACGCAAGAAGAAAAGAAACCGGGAGCAGAGAAGAAGAAAGAAAAGGGCGTTAGGGCGATTTTTCGTTTTACCGGGCAAGCGGCTGGGAAGGAAGAGTTTCTCAAAAAGCATAAGACTATCAAGAATTTTCTGCTAAGGATGTCTAAAATCTACTCCACAATCGCGCGGGTTACGGGTCAAACGATTTTCTCGTGGAGAGCCAAAAAACTCAGTGAACCCGAGAAGGACATGGCGAAAAGCAAGGGCACTTTTGCTGGGGAGAAGCCGCAGGTCAGAGGCGAGTTGGAGAAGAAGCAGATTGGCTTGGCTAAGGATAAGGGCGTGCCTTCGGTGGAGATGGCTTTGAGAGAGCCCGACGTGGCTAAGGGTTATTCGTTGCTGACCACGATGCGGGAACCGCTCAAGGGTGCGCCTAGCATGTTGTCAAGTTTGAGTTTCAAGGCTAAGAAGACCCGTAGCGCGCCAAGCGTCTATGCGGGCAAACGGGCTGAGACGATTACTACGCTTCATCGTGGGCGTCCGCACGGCTGGCGGATTCCCCGTGGAAAGCCTCAGGATATTCATTTGCCTGCGACTATTCGTGCGGCGGCTGTGCGGCAGAAGTTTCGGACGCGTGAGCCGAGTCTTGGGACGGCGGTTGCGATTGGGGTTGAAGATGTGCGTGAGAATCTGCGTCGGTATAAGGCGCCGATGACGATTGTTTTTGTGGTGGACGTGAGTGGGTCGATGATGATGAACATTGACGCGGTGAAGGCGGCGCTTATGCGGTTGCACAGTGATGCGTATCGTTATCGTGACCGTGTGGGGATTGTGGCTTTGAAGGACACGGGTGCGGTGGTGGCGCAGCACCCGATTACGAATTTGCGGGTGGTGGCGAACCGTTTGTTGGGCTTGCGGGTGAGTGGTTATACGCCTTTGGCTGCGGGTATGTTGAAGGCTTGGGAAGTTTTGAAAGAAGCTAGGCGGAGGGATAATTCGACGATTCCTGTGATGGTGATTATCACGGACGGCAGTGCGAACGTGCCTTTGATGAAAAGTCTCGAAAGCGGCGAGGTTCGAGTGGTGGATGAAACGCGTGTGGCAGTGAGGGAGTATGAAGGCTTGGCGGTGAGGGACGTTCTGTCAGTGGCGAAGCTAGTTAAACGTGAGGGCATCCACACGATTGTGATTAACACGAACCCGCACTTCGCCGGAAGAGAAACCTATGGCTTTGCGGTAACAGAACTAATCGCCAGAAAAACAGGTGGAAACTTGCACACGATTGGCTTGGTGCAAACTAACAAGGAATTCGTCGAAAACATGATAAACAGCATCATCGAAGACCAAAGACAAATAACACACCAAGCAACTAAAGCAGCAGTAAAATATAATTGAATAAGATTATAGTCCTTCTGTTTGGATGTTTGATTATGCAAGACGAGAAGACGCTTCTGGATTATTACACAAAAAGTATGATGACCCACGCTACAATTACGGTTGCCATTGTTTTTGGTCTATTCTCCATTTTGAACCTAATTTCTACAAAAGAATTGATTATTAAAATAGGGTTGAGTGCCGTCTATTTTCTTTTAGGACTTTTTGGGTGGTATGAGATAAGAAGATATTTGTATTGCGGAAAGAAAGCTAAAAGTTTTGTAAAGCACTTTGGCGTCGACGAATACACAGAGGCAAATAAAGAAAAGACAATAGTAGGGTTTGTTGCTAAACATATCTGGCCACATATAATATCTTTGTATTGGTTTTTCATGATCTATTGTTTTTTAATTATTTGGCTTGATTATTTCATTTAGATTTTTTATACACGTTCTCATGACACAAAAATGTCGCTTTAAGGTTTAAATTCTGCCTCGTTTAATTCGTTACTATGTCTCGAGAAAAGATCATTGTGTTGATGGGTTCTAAAAGCGACTATGATTTTGCCAAACGAATACAGCAATTTCTCGAAAAGGAAGGTTTTCCTGTAAAGTGTGAGTTTAATGTTGCTTCTGCGCATAAGACGACTAAAAAATTGTTAGACGACTTGGCAGAGTACGAGAAAAGTGGAGATAGCATCGTTTACATCACAATTGCTGGCTTGTCCGACGCGCTTTCAGGCGTAGTCGCTGGTTATTCTAAGTTTCCAGTTATTGCTTGTCCACCGGACGCGGAGCAGTTTGGCTGGGCGAAGGCTTTCTCGTCGATTATGATGCCCAAGGGCGTCGCCGTGGCTTTTGTTTCTAACCCCGAAAACGCAGCGCTCGCAGCCGTAAAAATCCTAGCATTATCTAATCCTAGACTGCAGAAAAAGATTATATCATATAAGGAAAGGCTAGAAAAAGCAGTTTATGACGCCGCTAAAGAAGTGAAAGGAGGTGGAAAGAAGTGACAACATCCGAAAACGTCGTGCTCGAAACCAGCCTGCCCCACCCACTGTTCAAACGGGGCAAAGTAAGAGACGTTTATGATTTAGGCGACAAACTCCTAATCGTCAGCACCGACCGCATCAGCGCCTTCGACGTCGTCCTTCCCAACGGCATACCCCACAAGGGCGAAGCCATAACCCGCCTCTCCACATACTGGTTCAGCCAAACAAAGGACATAATCCCCAACCACATCATCGAAACCGTCGACCCCCGCACCGTACTCGTAAAAAAAGCCAAACTCGTCCCAATCGAATTCGTCATACGCGGCTACCTCTACGGCGCAGCATACGAAAACTACAAGCAGGGCAAACCCATATGCGGCATAAAACTGCCAAAAGGATTACAGAAAGCCCAAAAACTCCCCAGCCCCATACTCACGCCCACAACCAAAGCCGACGTGGGCCACGACCTCGAAATAACACATAAAGACATGGAGCAAAAAATAGGCAAACGAATGGCGACGTACATCGAAGAGGTTTGTATGCAAATCTACGAGAAAGCCTCACAACGAGCGGAGCAGAACGGCATCATCGTCGCCGACACAAAACTCGAATTTGGCACACTCGAAAACGGCGAACTAATCCTCATCGACGAACTCCTCACACCCGACTCATCCCGCTTCTGGCCACGAGACAAGTACAAAATCGGCGAAGACCAACCAAGCTTCGACAAACAATACGTCCGCGATTATCTCCTAAGCATAAAATGGAACAAACAACCACCCGCACCCGTCCTTCCGCCCCACGTGGTCGCCGAAACGTCCAAAAAATACATCGAAGCCTACGAAAGATTAACGGGCGACAAATTCTAACAATCCAAACAACCAAAAAACTCGAAAGGACAACGCTTTAATAACATCAACTCGGTAAACCCTAAACGAGAAAAAATGTCCACCGAAAAAATCAAAGAAACAATCTCAAAATACAACAAAAACAAAATCTGCATCGGCGTTCTAGGCTCGCACTCAGCGCTTGAAATCGCCCACGGCGCAAAACAAGAAGGCTTCCCCACGGTTGTCGTCTGCCAAAAAGGCAGAGAAAAAACCTACGTTAAATATTATAAAAACCTTTTCGATTACGTCTTGCTTCTAGACAATTTTGCCGATGTTGTAAAGGAAGAGAACCTTCAGAAACTTAAAAAACTCAACACCATCTTTGTGCCCAACCGATCTTTTTCCGTATACGTGGGATACAAGAACATAGAAGAAAAATTTTCCATCCCCATCCACGGCAACCGCTACATGCTCAAAACCGAAGAGCGCAATACTCCTAAAAACCAATACTACCTACTAAAAAAAGCAGGCATCCCTACACCAAAAACCTTCAGATCGCCCGATGAAATAGACCGCTTGGTGATCGTTAAAGTGCCAGAAAAAGGAAGAAAAATAGAAAGAGCCTTCTTCTATGCGTCCTCATCCGAAGAATTCAAGCAAAAAGCAAAACAACGCATCAAAAAAGGAATAATCCGCCAAGCCGACTTAGAAGAAGCCGTCATAGAAGAATACGTAATCGGCGCCAAATTCAACGCCAACTATTTCTGGTCGCCACTCACAAACGAACTCGACCTCTTAGGATTCGACAAAAGAATCCAAACCGACCTAGACGGTGTGCTAGATTTACCCGCCAACGAACAACTCGAACTAGCAACACCAACACAAAACGTCGAAATCGGACACATAGGCGTAACTATGCGAGAAAGCCAGATAGAAAAAATCCTCGAAACCGGCGAACAGTTCGTTAAAACCTGCAAAAAAGAATATCCCCCAGGCATGATAGGCTTATTCGCACTGCAAGGCGCGGTTACTAAGGAATTGGAGTTTTATGTTTTCGATGTCAGCCCAAGAGTGCCTGGCTGCCCATGCGTGGAACCTACCTCACCCTACATGAAGTACAAGTACGGCATGGAAGTCGGCCCTGGGAGAAGAGTCGCCATGGAAATAAAACGGGGAATAAAAGAAGATAGATTAGAGGAAATAATGACTTGATAACACGAAAAAAAATAAGCCAGATACTAAGCTCGTATGACCAAGAAAACCTAGCCATATGCACGTTAGGCTCGCATTCAGCATTGAATATCTTCAAAGGCGCCAAAGAAGAAGGTTTCAAAACAGTATGCGTATGTAAGGAAAACGACAAAATATTGTACAAGAAGTTTCCATTAGCTGACGAAATCCTCATAGTGAGAGAATTTGCAGACATATTAAAACCCAATTTTCAGAAAAAACTAACCCAACTAAACACCATACTCATCCCACACGGTTCCTTCACCGCCTACCTTAACACAAAACAACTAACCAACAGCCTGTTTGTGCCCATGTTCGGAAACAGACAACTCCTCGACTGGGAAGCAGACCGAGAGAAACAGAAACAATGGCTATCCAACGCTGGACTCAAACTACCCAAAACCTTCCAAAAACCCGAACAAATAAACACTCTAACAATCGCAAAACTTCCTGGCGCCAAAGGCGGCAAAGGATACTTCCTCTCCAACTCTCCAAAGTCTTTTCGTAAGAAAATTAAAGAAATGATACGTCGCGGTCTTCTGAGCAGAAAGGATGTAAGGCTGATTCATTTGCAGGAGTATGTTTTAGGCGTTAACGTCTACCCGCACTATTTTTCATCAATAATCAACAGAGACGTAGAATTTCTCGGAGTAGACAAACGCTACGAATCCGCAGTGGATGCTATAGGAAGATTGCCGGCAAGTGAACAACTAGAAATAGGCATTAACCCTACTTACACAATAGTCGGCAACATCCCGATTATGCTTCGAGAATCACTGCTTCCCGAACTTATTAGAATAGGCGAGAGCGTAGTCAAAGTTTCAAATGATATCGCCCCACCAGGCGTGATAGGTCCCTTCTGTCTTGAAACAGTGATAACTGATAATTTGGATGTCTACGTGTTCGAGATTTCAGCACGAATCGTCGCAGGGACGAATGTCGGCATCGGAATTTCGCCTTATGCATATTTGAGGTATGGCGAGAACATGTACATGGGAAGAAGAATAGCATTGGAAATAAAACAGGCCGCCAAACAGAAAAAATTGGGCGAGATAGTAACTTGACAATAAACTCACGACCAACCAGAAAAACACAGAAAAAATATAGTTACGCAGAAGCCGGTGTTGACCGAGAAGTCAGAGCTAATTCCAAGACTACCCTCCGAGTTTTGAGGCAAACCTTCAAGCTTTATCCATACGGCAGAGCAGTCAAACTTCCATACGGCTACATACTTCCTTTCGGCGGAAAAAGATATCTGGACCTAGAGATAGAAGGCGTGGGCACAAAGGTTCTGGTGGCGCAACTTGCGAACAAATACGACACAATAGGCATAGACGGAGTCGCTATGGCTGTTAACGACGTAATCCGTTCGGGCGCCAACCCCCTCGCAATCGCAGACAACATCCACGCTCAAGTTTCCGACCCAAAACTAATAAACGAATTAATAAAAGGCATAGCGAAAGGCGCCGAAGAAGCAAAATGCATCGTACCGAGCGGAGAAATCGGCGACGTAGCAGAAATAATCATGGGCGTGACTGAAAGGAAAGGCTTCGACATTATAGTCGCATGCATAGGCGAACTGGAAGAAAACAAAATAATCTGGGGAAACAACATCGAACCAAGCGACGCAATAATAGGACTACGAAGCACGGGGCTCCACAGCAACGGCATCACTCTGGCACGGAAAGTCCTGTTCAAGCAGTGGGGAGGAAAATACGACGCGTTCGATGTTCCAGATGGGTTCGACAAAGAAATCGTCTTCGAAGTCTTGGAACCCACCGAAATCTACGCAAAACCTTTACGCGATTTGACGAAAAAAATGACGATAAAAGGTGCGGTACACATTACAGGCGACGCCTATCTGAAATTCGACAGGCTCATGCTTTTTTCAAAGCGAATAGGTTTCGAATTCGACAATTTCAACCCACACCCCATTTTCGATTTAATCCAACAAACGGCCATCGAGGTCAGAGGAAAAATTTCAGATGCGGAGATGCTGAAAACCTTCAACATGGGCTGGGGCTTCGCAGTCATCGTGGACAGAAAAAACGCAGAGGCAACAATAGATTGCGTAGAGAAAACCGGCGTGAAAGCGGAATTAATCGGACACGTTACCGCGACCGGCAAAATAGTGGCGCGGTACAAAGACAAAAAAATCGTGTTGAAATAGCATTTCCATATTTGTTTAAATTTTTAATTAAATAAAGTTTAAATTTTTAACTGTTTAGTGGTATAACTATGAAATTCAACGTAAAGATTGAGGTTATGCTAAAACCTGGGCATTCTGACCCTGAAGGCGAGACTACGGCGCGGGCGCTTAGGGAACTCAACTATCCGATAGAAAGCGTTAGCGTTAGCAAGGTGTACATGGTTGTTTTGGAGGCGGGTTCAAAGGCTGAGGCAGAAAAAATGGCGGATGGAATGTGCAGAAGATTACTTGCAAATCCGACGAAAGACGATTATAGGTTTGAGATCAGGGAAACGAGATGAATCTCTATCAAAAACGCAAAGTGCCCTTCGAGCTCTTCGACGTTAACATCCTCAAGGCAAATGACGCGCGGTTGTTAGAAATAAGCCAAACTATGGGCTTGGCGCTGAATCTAAACGAAATGAAGACGATTAAAGATTACTTCTCCAAGCTGGGACGAAACCCAACTGACGTAGAACTTCAAACTCTCGGGCAAACATGGTCAGAACACTGCTATCACAAAACGTTCAAAGGTACCATAGTTACGGAAAAAGGCAAAATTGAAAGTTTATTCAAAACCTACATCGCCAAGGTGACGAAGGAACTTAACCTTTCATGGTGCATATCGGTTTTTGAAGACAACGCAGGCATAATAGAATTCGACAACGGCTATGGCATCGCCGTGAAAGTTGAAACCCACAACCATCCTTCGGCCATAGAACCGTTCGGCGGAGCGGCTACCGGAGTAGGCGGAGTCATCCGTGACGTTTTAGGCGTGTGGGCTGACCCTATTGCGTGTATGGATGTCTTAGGTTTTGGCCCACTAGATTACGACTACGAACGCCTTCCTCCAGGAGTGAAGCATCCAAAATACATCTTTCGCGGCGTCGTAGCCGGCATAGGTTGCTACGGAAATAACATGGGTATCCCAACAGTCAACGGCGCGATATATTTCGACGAAAGCTACACGGGGAACGTAATAGTCTACTGCGGATGCGTCGGGCTCTTGCCGCTAGATAAGTTTGCAAAAAATGTCAAACCAACAAACATCATAGTATTAGCCGGCGGAAAAACAGGACGCGACGGCATTCACGGCGTAACCTTTGCGTCAGCCGAACTTTCTGAAAAATCCGAAGAAGTGTCTAGACCTGCTGTTCAAATAGCTAACCCGATTGAAGAGGAAAAACTGAAACGGGTGCTCATCAAAATTCGCGACTGTGGGCTCGGCTCTGGTGTCACGGATTTAGGCGGCGGAGGTTTATCCAGTGCGGTAGGCGAGATGGCGCATAGGTTTGGCTTGGGTGCGATTGTTGAGTTGGATAAGGTTCCGCTTAAGTATTCGGGGTTGGCGCCGTGGGAAATTTACATCTCCGAGTCTCAAGAAAGAATGTTGCTTGCAGTGTCGGAGAAGAACTTGAGACAAGTTTTGGCAATTTTCGCTGAAGAAGACGTAGAAGCAACCGCCATCGGCAAATTCACTGAAAACCATCAACTCAAACTAACCTATCAAGGAGTCAAAGTTGCCCAGTTAGACATAGACTTCATGTTTCAACCACCTAAAATTGAAAAAAAAGCAAAACACAAAAAGCCCACCCTAAGCGAACCATCCTTCCCAGAACCGAAAAATTTAACGACCCCACTTCAAAAAATCCTCTCCTCGCCCAACGTCGCAAGCAAAGAGCAAGTTATCCGCACGTACGATCACGAGGTCAAAGGCAACACGACACTGAAGCCACTACAAAGCCAACACGCAGGACCAAACGACGCTGCCGTCATAAAACCCCTAGACAACTCATGGAAAGGCTTGGTTATCTCTTGCGGAATGACCCCAGCCTACGGAAAAATCGATTCATACTGGATGGCCGCATCAGCCATTGACGAAGCAGTCCGTAACAACATAGCCGTAGGCGGTAGAAGAATCGCCTTACTCGACAACTTCACGTGGGGCAACCCGGAAAAACCCGAAAGACTCGGCGCGCTTGTGGAAGCATGCAGAGCCTGCTACGAAGTTGCGAAAGGCTTGGAGACGCCGTTCATTTCTGGAAAGGACAGCCTCTATAACGAATCGCCACTAGGACCAGTAACACCCACGCTTTTGATTACCGCGGTTGGAATAATTCCAGACGTAAGAAAAACCGTGTCCATGGAACTAAAAACCGCCGGCGACCCAGTTTACATTCTCGGACAAACAGGTAAAGAACTAGGCGGGTCTGAATATTACCGCTTGCTCGGTTTCATCGGAAAAACAGTGCCAAAAGTGAAAACTAATTTGGCAAAAAGAACGTTTGAGGCATTAACTGGCACCATTGATTCTGGGCTCGTCCGCGCCTGCCACGACATTTCCGAAGGCGGATTAGCAGTCGCGGCGGCTGAGATGGCGTTCAGTAGTGACTTTGGGCTTGAACTTTGCCTAAAAGACGTGCCTAGAACCAATGACGTGGGACGAAATGATTTTGTTCTATTCTCAGAATCCAACAGCAGATTTCTCGTCGAAGTCTCCAAACAACATAGGCGACGGTTTGAAGAATTAATGAAAAACTGCAACTACGCCCAAATAGGCATAGTAACAGACGATCCATTCTTGAAAATTTACGGCTTGAACGAAGAAAAACTCGTGTCCGCAGAATTAGCGGCGTTAAGGAAACGATGGCAAAGCGGTCTCGGAGGGGCATAAATTGAAAAAAGACGAAGTTAGAGTTTGCATCCTTCGCGTAGGTGGAACCAACTGCGACGCTGAGACAAAAAGAGCGTTTAGTGATTTAGGCGTAAATGCGGAAATAGTCCATTTCAACCAACTCTTGAAAAAACGAAACCTTTTCGATTATCACGGGCTAGTTTTTCCAGGCGGCTTCTCTTATGGCGATTACGTGCGTGCCGGCGTGATTTGGGCCAAATCAGTTGCAGCAAAGATTGGCGCGGATCTGGAGAAATTCGTGGAAAAAGAGCGTCCAATTCTTGGGATTTGTAATGGTTTCCAAGTTCTCATCGAGGCCGGTTTATTACCTGCTTTTGATGGCGTCAGCGAGTACCCAGAAGCGGCACTGGCGCCTAACATTCCGCCTGGATACAACTGTCGATGGGTGTATCTCAAACGCGAAAACAACGGCAAATGCGTCTTTACCCGAAACATGCCGAAAAATAGGGTCATAAAAATCCCCGTGGCACATTCAGAGGGAAGATTCCTCTTTCCGAAAGAAAAAGAGAATGAATACCTGAAACGGTTGTGTGACAACGACCAAGTCGTCTTTCAATACTGCCATTCTGATGGCACACTTGCTGTGGGCGAGTATCCAGCGAACCCTAACGGCGCGTTTAATGACATCGCCGGCATATGCAACCCTCAAGGCACAGTCTTCGGTTTAATGCCGCATCCGGAAAGAGCTTTTTATGGTTGGCAGTTGCCCGACTGGACAAAAAAAGGCACCGTGCCTGCGTTCGGAGATGGGAAATTAATCTTCGAATCAGTCGTCGAGTATATTACAAAGAAGTTTTAGTTAATTTAAACGAGTTCCCTCGGCAATTGCGATTTGTGTGGTAGCCCAGGCCGCGGTCCAACCTTTGTGATGCATCTTGAAGCGACGAAATTCCCAAGTTTACCGCATTGTTCCAAGCTCTTCCCCTTTATTAGTCCGTAAAGGAAGCCTGCACAGAAAGCGTCGCCTGCGCCAGTTGTGTCAACAACCTTTACTGGGTATCGTGGGATGAGGTGGCTTTCTTTGCCGTTAGTGACGTAAGAGCCTTTTGAACCAAGCTTAACGGCGACAATTTCTATACCTTCACCAAGCAACATTTTTGCGCCTTTTTCGTATCCCTCGCCCGTCAATAGTTCCAACTCGTTTTCGTTCGGGAAAATCACGTAGCATCGCTTGATTATCGGCTCCAGCGCGTTTAAGCCCTTTTCGGCGTATAAATTGCCGGGGTCTAGGCTTATTTTTACGTTTTTGGCTAGTGATTTCACTAGATTTTTTTGAACTTTGAACGCTTCTTCGCCCGCGAACGAAGTGACATGCATAAAGTCTGTGTTGTTGGCGTATTGAGGGTTTATTTCGTTTAGAGTTATGGTGCTGTTGACGCCTGCGTCTATGTAAAGTGCTCTTTCGCCCTTTTTATCGACAAACCCGATGACGACGCCGCTTCTGCCACTCTTGGCTATTACAATGCCCTCAGTGTTTACTTTTTCTTTTTCAAAATCACCAAGCAGAAGACGCCCTTCACGGTCGTTTGCCACTTTTCCGATGTAGCCCGTCTTTAACCCCAGTCTTGCCAGACCCACGATGGTGTTTGCTGCTGATCCGCCGCATGTTTCTACGCAGTCTAGGATCGTGCCTTCGCCGTCTTCTTTAGCGATCTGTTCTACCAAGTATAGTCTGTCTACGTTAAGCGCTCCTATTCCTATAACGTCAAACTTCATGGGAACAACTCCCGCAGGTTTATCTTGTATTTGCCAAGTTTTCCGCCATAATTCCCCGCAGAAATCTTCACGACATCCTTAACTTGGCAAGCGGCTCTGATGCCTTCTCTCATAGCGTCTTTTACTGCTTTTAAAGAAACTCCGTTGATCACGATTTCTGGAATGTACTTCACGCCATTAGGCACAAGCGATTCTTTGCCTAACTTCTTCTTTAACGATGGACAGTAGAGGTGATTTGTGGTCGGCCCTATTTGAGGAAATTTTGTTTCCGTCTTTGACCCAGCAGAGCACACGTCAAAAGGTGTGATAACACCCTCAATTTTGTGTACGGCTTCAAGCACCTTTTTTCCAGCCTCAACCAGTGCCCTTTTTGTTTTGCACATGTACCAAAAGTTTGCGCCAGAAACTCCTCGCGCATAGCCTATGTACCGTTCTATTTGGAAGTCGGGCACCATGACTGGGACGATTATCATTCTGCGTCCGAAACGCTGCTCTTCCCATTCGTAGCCGTCGCCGCAGTGCCCCACACGTTCCATCATATCCAGTTTTCCTTCGGCTTTCGGAAGCGCGTCGAATAGGGCAGTGAAGGGCTTTACGAGTATGTCTTGGCGGATGCGGTGGGAGAGTTCTTTTTCAAACTTTTCTAAAGACTTCTCAAACGGTTTTTCCTCGTCAATCTTTCCCCAAAACTGTAAGATGGCGCCCAAGCGTTTGTCGGGAGTCTCTTTTTTTGTGAGCCATTTTTCAACTCCGCCTTCGGTTCTCCCTATGACCACTGAGGGCGTGGCTGTTGCGTTTTCGGCGGCTTGGCGAAGCGTTTTTTTATCGTCGGCTGTGACGATAATTCGGCAATAAAGCCCCTCGAACGCTTCAGCGTACGTGTCTTCGATCACGACTTTCATGTGCTTCACGTGGAAATTACACTTGTAACCGTTGTGCTTAAGAAGATTTGGTTAACCCAGCCTGCCGATTGCTTCGCCCCTGACGGTTTTACGAAAGGCAATGCTTTCTTTTGCCAGCGATTCTTTGTTGTCGGCTGTTATTATTTCGACTCTTGGAAGAATATTCGGGTACAATTCGTGGACACGGTTCAACAATGTCGGTGTCACTTTATGCTTTTTTAACGCCGTAAAACTCCATTTTTCCGCCAATTCCAGCACTGCTTCTTTACCAAGACGCGCAAAAACGTCGGCAAGAATCGAGGTTACGACGGTGTTTTCTGACATTACAGCGACTTCGGCTTCTCTAACCGCGTACTCGTTGCCGTTAAAAGAAACGGTTAACCCGTCGCCTTTTCTTACGAACTGAAAACATTCCACGTCTGTTATGCTATCGCCCACGTACATTACACAGTCAACGTCGCAGCCAATTTTTGCTACGATTTCCCGCACCGCGTTTGCTTTTTCTTTACCTCCGACCGGGTTTACCTCGCAAAACATTCTGCCCACGGACATCTTGGGAATTATGCGCCAAAAAACTTCGTCCAACCGTTTGATGGCTCTTTGGTCGCGAAAAGAAAAATCTTTCAGCGTTCTAGCGTTTTTTGGGATTTCAATCATGGGCATCGCGGCGATTTCTTTAGCTATTCGCTTCAGAGTTTTGGTTTCGGTTTCTGTTATTTCGTATTTGTCGATGTCGACTCGTGTGTGGTACGTGTTTTCAAAAGGGAAACCGATGACTTTGCAGAGAGCGTAAAGATAATGCTCATAACTGGTACTCACAATAAAGGATGCCATGATTCTTTGCACGAACTGCATCGTGTCCCTAGCGCCAGCGACGAGTAAAACGTTTTTTTCTGAAAAGGCTTTCATTCCCCGATTAGTCACGCCGTAGGTTTTAAGGAAAGGAAGAATAAGTTTTAAAGTGTCGCCGGCTTTGTAGCCTTCTCTTTTGAGAACATCCGCTAAAACATCATCATACTTGCTTATCACGGAAAATAGTTTGGCACCGTCTGGAACAAAGTGGCAGGTCAATTCGTAAGCGTTATCGTTTTTTGAAATGGGCCCTTCACAGTCAGTGACAAAAACCTTACTGGTCAATGCCCTTTGCCTCGTAGTTGCTGCATGTGGCTTATGCTTTTGTTGATGTGTTCTTTTGATGCAATGTCGGTTCGGTTCCACAAGGCCCCGCCTTTTATGGAGTTTATTCCTTCGAGCGAGATTTCTCGGGCGGCTTGGATGTTGTCGCCTATGCCGACTACGCAGACTGCTCTCGACCGTAGGGCGTAGGCTTGGTCGTCTCTTTGTTCCATCGAGGCGGGATAGACTCGGATGTTGTCGCCGTATTTCTTGTTTAGGTTGTATGCTTGATTCAAGAATACAGGCGTATCGATCTCGTTTGTTTTCGCTTTTTCTCTGAAGACGTCGATGTAACCTCCGTAGGTGGGCGGAACCTTATACGTAACTACCGAAGCCTTCTTGTCCATTTCTACTCGTGTAAGGATTCCTTCAAGCATCCTGAAACACACGTCAACAAAATCTTCTTTCAACAACGGTAAAATGTTGATTATTTCCGGGTCGCCGGGGCGGCTGTTGTTTTCAAGAATCTTTAAGCCGTCCTTTGTGTGGATGAATGCCACGTAAAAGGGCACGCCGAGCAAGGCGACGTTTCTGGCTGTTTTTCCCTTGATTTTTTCGAAGATTTTGTTCACGACTTGAACCTCTTTTTCCCTGTCGATGTTCGTCATAAATGGAAGCACGTCGCCAACATCCTTGTATGAACCCATGCCACCCGTGTTTGGTCCTTTGTCGCCATCAAACGCCCGCTTATAATCCCTTGTTTCAGGAAGGGGTACAAGGTGTCTTCCATCACAAAAGGCTTGAAAACTCGACTCTTCGCCCTCAACTTTCTCCTCAACTATAACAGCGCCGTGTTTAAAATTATCCAAGAAATGCTCGAACAACTGTTCTCGCGTAGTAAAGTGGTCGCCCCACACGCCGACGCCCTTGCCCGCCGCGGGCGTATCGGGCTTTACTGCAACTTGATTTTCCAACTCGTCGAGCCAACTAAACAATTCCCTTTTCACTTCTTCGGTGCCACGGTACTGCGTTGGGTAGAAAACTTTGAATCTCGGGTTTACTTCGGGCACGACTTTTTGGAAAAGGTTTCTCTGTGCAACTTTGCTTTTTTCTATGGCGTACTCTTTGGCGGGACAGATTATGGGAATTTTTGTCTTTTTTTCTACGGTGTCCCGTACGCCGTCGATTATGGGTTTTTCTGGTCCGACTATGCCAAAGTCGAGTTTGTCGGCGTGTTTTTCGGCGAATCGGCAGATTTCGTCAACGTTCAAATCTGAGATTACAACGTGCTCGGTGGCTTTTTGCACGTTGAAAGGGTTTTTTTGCTTGTCGGCGACGTACATCCTAACCTTGTAATTAATGCTTCGGCTGAAAGCGTCTACTATTGCTGCTTCTCTGGCGCCGTACGCAACTATGAGAACGCCGACTGATTCCATAAAACCACTGCCCGAACTTTATTGAAAGCGTACAGTATTTTAATCTATTTGCCCAGACGGTTTTGCACCAAATCTGGCAACTCGTAAATTCTGCCCTCTTCTTTGTAGCCCTTCTCGAAATACTCCCGCATCCACTTAGCCAGCCTATTCGCAAGCGGAGTCGGGTAGTCTCCAGTAGCACACCCGAAGCACAACTCTTCTCTGCGTAGTCCCGTGGCTTTCACAAAACCCTCGAAAGACTGATAATTCACCGAGTCAGCGCCTATTTCTTTGGCGATTTCTTCGGGCGTGCGGGTTGAGCCGATTAATTCACGGTACGTCGCCATGTCTACGCCGTAGAAGCATGGTCCAATTATGCGCGGAAAAGTTATGAACATGTGCACTTCTTTTGCACCCATCTTGCGGAGTTTTTCGACGACGACTTTGGTGGTGTCGCCTCGGACTATGCTGTCGTCGACGACTATGATTTTTTTCCCTTGAAACTTGTGGTCTAAAATGTTAATCTTCTTGTCGATGGTGGCGTATCTTTCCTGCGGTAGAAGGATGAAGGCTCTTTCGCTTACGTATCGGTGTCTTCTAATAGCCCGTTCCCACCGCAGACCAGTTTCCTCGTGCAGGCCGAACGCCGCGTCGTCGCTTGTTTCGGGTAACGAGATAATCATGTCGCATCTTCTCACGATGTCAGCGTATTCTCTGCCGAGGCTTCTTCCAAACGCCTCCCTAACTTCGTACACGAATTTGCCATTCATTTTAGAGTCTGGACGCGCAAAATAAGCAAACTCAAACGCGCAAAGCGCCTTTTTTCCGCTGTTCACTAGTTGTTCCCGTTTAAAACCGTCCTTCGTCGCGAGTACGAATTCGCCTGGCTTTAACTCAAAATTGTGCTCTAGATTGTTAATGTTCAATCCCACGGTTTCTGAAGAAAACGCGCAAATTTTTCGGTCAGCACTGCATCCGCTGCACAACGGGCGTATTCCGTAGGGGTCTTTGAAAGCGAACAATTCGCCGTTCTGCGTTATTCCGACAACAGAAAACGCACCTTCAACTTCCTTCATGCAAGTCTTAACAGAAGAGACCAAATCCTTGCCGCTCTTCAACTCCTTGAGAAGTTTTCGGCTAATAAGTTCTAAATCGCAGTCGTAGGAAAAGTTTGGGTTTTCGCAACGAATCTCGTTGACCAACTGTGTCGTGTTAACCACGTTACCGTTGAAAGAAAGCGCAAACCTGTGCTGTTCGTTTTCTCCGATTACGGGTTGCGTGCCCCGGATCATAGATTCCTCGTCTCTTCCGCCCGACGTAGTGTACCTAACGTTCGCGATGCCCAGACTGCCCGGAAGCCTCTCGAGCCATTCTTGAATCTCTGTTTTCTTGACTTTTGGAATCAAGTCCAAGCCTTTGTAAACGTTAAATTTCCCATTGAACGTCAAAAATCCGTACGACTGATGTCCTCGATGATTTTGCGCCCGCATTCCCCAGTAAAGGGTTGGGAAAATATAGTCTTCTGAGAAATTGACCGCTCCGAAGGCGCCGCACTCCATTTTTACATGGTCGTCCATATTTTCATCAAATCATCAATAGTTATTTAACAGTTTTTATACATCATCATGTCAAACTCTAACTCAACAGACTATGGGGAAAATATGGATTTCTCGGAAGTTTTCGTGTTTTGGTTATGGATTAATAAGCACTTGTGACATGTTTGGCACTATTAATGGATGAATTATTCATTAGGCATCACTTCTGGGTTATGCTTGGGTATTTTTCCCTTATTTTTTCGTCGGCGATTTTTGCAATCATGGCGTTTGAGATTAGAACGTATTTTACTCCCGTGAGTTCGGCTATGTCGGCGGGTTTTTGGTCTTGCGTTACGAGGAGCATGTTGTTTTTCTTTGCATATTCCACGATGTCCTTGTCTTTGGCGCCCTGTAACCCTGCGTCTTGAACCGTAACTGCCGTCCAGCCTAAAGTTTCAAAATATTCTTTCAAACCAGCGTACATTTCATCGAGCAAAAGTTTCAACTAACTCACTCCGCCTTGTCTTTACTCTTGCGTGTTCTACGTATTTATGGGCTTTTTCTCCGAAACGGCTAAAGAGTTTTTGAAACAATCTTCAACAAATCCGACCGCGTGATAATGCCCACCACATTGCCTTTTTTCGCCACCAAAACACCCGGGTGATCCTCGAGCAACGGGCGAATTATGCTTACGCTTGTTTCTTCTGGCACGATGGGTAGGGGAGGCTCCATCACTTGGGCAACAGTTGCATCTGCGATAGTTTTGCTTAGATTTCGAATGATGCTTTCTTCAGTTATCGTGCCGATTACTTTGTCTCTTTCCACAACAGGTAGTTGTGAGACGGCGTTTTTCATCATGATTTCGCTTATTTTCAAAATCTTATCAGTAGGCCTAGCAGAAATCACGTTTTTTGTCATGATTTCTCTGCATTTTTTTCCTTCACCCTCAGTTAAGACTTGCAGAATCTTGTTCACCGTGGACAATCGTGGGTCGACTTTGTTGTTTTCGATCTTCGCTATGTGCGCTTGGGTTACGCCGATCAACTGCGCAAGTTGTCCTTGAGTTAAACCTGCGTCTTCTCGAAGTTTTCTTACCATGGCGCCCGTAATAATCATTCCTTCATAACCACCAGTTATTTTTATTCACTATTAATATCGCAAAGTATATATTTGTTGCTTTTAATAAGCGTCCGCCAAGGTTGGATACATTCAATGAAAAACATCATGATCGATTGCCTAAAACAAACACCCTTGGAAGAAAAGAATTTCGAAATAGTCGAGAGAAAGGGCATCGGACATCCGGACACTATCTGCGACGCCATTATGGACAGAGTTTCGGTAAGCCTCAGCAAGCAGTACTTGGAAAAATTCGGCGCTATAATGCACCACAACGCAGACAAGTCCTTGCTCGTTGCAGGAGAAACAGAGCCCAGATTCGGCGGAGGCACGGTAAAGGAACCCATGCTTCTAATCTTCGGCGACAGAGCCACGTTTGAAGTTAAAGGCGTCAAAATTCCGGTCAAAGAAATCGCAGTTGACGCGGCAAAATCTTGGATCAAAGAAAACTTAAGAATAGACCCAGACAGACACGTACGTTATCAGGTTGAACTGAAGCCGGGTTCGCCTGAACTCGTTGACATTTTCATGCGTAAAGGCAAGGTACTCGGCGCTAACGACACATCGGCCGCGGTCGGGTATGCGCCGATGACTAGAACTGAGAAAATCGTTTTGCACACTGAACGGTTCATCAATTCCCCAGAGTTTAAGAAACGGTTTCCAGAAGCAGGAGAAGATGTTAAAGTGATGGGCCTCAGAAAAAACGGTGACTTGCACCTGACTATAGGGATGGCATTCGTCGACGAGTACGTTAACAGCGAAGAAGAATACTTCCAAAAGAAGGCACGAATCCTGGAAGAAATAAGCAAGTATGTGCGAAAGAACAGTAGTTTTGAAAAAATCAACATCAACCTCAACACGCTGGACGTCAAGGGCAGAGGCGTGAACGGCGTATACTTAACCGTGCTCGGAACCAGCGCAGAAAGCGGCGACTCGGGCCAAGTGGGCAGAGGCAACCGAGTTAACGGTGTGATCTCCTTAAATCGTCCATTATGCTCTGAGGCAGCGGCGGGTAAAAACCCCGTTAGTCATGTTGGAAAAATATACAACCTCTTGACGCATCACATTGCCAACCAAGTGTACAAACAGGTTGAGGGAATTCGAGAAGTTTACATTTGGCTTCTGAGCAAGATAGGCGAACCCATAGACAACCCCGCCCTTGCAGCGGCGCACGTTATAATGAAAGACGGCAATTCTTTCAACGACGCCAGCCACCACATAAACCAAGTAATCGACTATGAACTTGAAAATATTGACAAATTCTGCGAAGACCTTGCCTACGGACGATTGCAGATATATTAAAATCTGAAAAAACTTTTTTATTTTCTTTGAGGAATTAGTTTTCGACGGGCAAGCGTCGCCACGCATCTGGGTTTTGGAATCTAACCTCGGGGTCGCGATGGGTTCTAAGAGCCCGCCATAAAGATTGAAACTCTTCTGAAGACAATCGTCTTTGACTCATTTGGATTCCTCAACAGAATTCTAGAGCAATCCTCTATATTTAAAACAAGTTTCTTGCAAGCCAATATATCGGAAAGAAGAATATCCAATTTTTGAAACGCTGTTCTGCTTTTTGACAACCAATAGTGCCACCAGTGCTGGATTCTGTTAAAGGTTTTTATATAACGATGTTTGGATAACTATCTACCCTCCTTAGAGATTATTTTCAAAGGAGGACACCATCATGGCAAAAACCAAAGTCATCATTATGGGCGCAGCAGGAAGAGATTTCCATAACTTTAACGTGTACTTTCGGAACAACACCAACTACGAAGTCGTGGCTTTCACCGCCACGCAGATTCCAGGCATAGAAGGCCGCGTCTATCCCCATGAACTCGCTGGACCCCATTACCCCGGTGGCATACCTATCTTTCCAGAAGAACAACTTCAACAATTAATCAAAAAACACAACATCGACCAAGTCATTTTTGCTTACAGCGACGTCTCGCACGAGTACGTCATGCACAAGGCTTCCATTGCTCTCGCGAACGGCGCCGATTTTAGGCTCATGGGGCCCAACACTACGATGCTAAAGGCAAGGGTTCCAGTTGTTGCAGTGTGCGCGGTCAGAACTGGTGCTGGGAAAAGCCAAACCTCGAGAAAAATCAGCCGACTTCTTAAGAGAAACGGCTACAATGTGGCGGTTATTCGTCACCCCATGCCGTACGGTAATCTGGCTGAACAAGTCTGGCAGAGGTTTGCAACTTACGAGGACTTGGACAAGCACAAATGCACGATAGAGGAGAGGGAGGAATACGAGCCTCACATCGCCATCGGAATAATTGTTTATGCTGGGGTTGATTACGAAAAAATTTTGAGAGAAGCCGAGAAAGAAGCGGACGTAATCGTCTGGGACGGTGGAAACAACGACATTCCGTTCTACAAGCCCGACCTTCACATAACCGTCGCTGACCCGCACAGGCCTGGACATGAACTTACCTACTATCCTGGAGAAACAAACTTGAGAATGGCGGATATCGTTGTGATTAATAAAGGGGACACGGCAAACCCGAACGACATCGAAACTGTGAGAAAAAACATAAAAACAGTTAACCCAGACGCCGTTATAATCGAAGCAGCATCACCCATAACCGTGGACAAACCCGAGGCAATAAAGGGCAAGAAAGTTTTGGTTGTCGAAGATGGCCCCACATTGACTCATGGAAACATGCCGTACGGCGCGGGCGTAATTGCTGCGAAGAAGTTGGGTGCGAGCGAATTAGTGGATCCTCGTCCTTACGCTGTAGGCTCGATAGTGAACGCGTTTCAAAAGTATCCTCATCTAGGTCCATTGCTGCCGGCGCTTGGCTACAGCAAAGAGCAAATACAGGAGCTTCAAGAAACGATAAACGCCACGCCTTGCGACATCGTTGTTATCGGTACGCCCATCGACCTAAGGAGAATCTTAAAAATCAACAAACCCGCGGTTAGGGCTAAATACGAACTTCAAGAACGCGGTTCGCCCACGCTCGAGGATATACTTAACAAACGTTTTCCTCCTAAAAAATGACAATACCCGAGGCAGAATGAATGGAACCAAGCGTTTCACGTATTCCAATAAAGTTCATCGTAGAGAACCAAGGCGAAGCGGAAGGCGAACTCATCCGTCACTTGGCGCCAAGAACAGTCGACTCTATCGTCAAAAAACTACCGATAGAAGGCCGCGCGGCGCTCTGGAAAGAAGAAGTCTATTTTGAAATTCCGGTGCGAACAGGCGAAGAAAAACCAAAACCCAATGTAGAAAAAGCAACGATCGCTTACTGGCCTATGGGAAGCGCACTTTGCGTCTTTTACGGCGAATCGCAACCATACAGCCCCGTTAACGTATTGGGCAAGGTGACAAAAAATCTGGAATTGTTTAGGCAAGTGAAAAGCGGAACAAAAATTAAAGTAGAAAAAATCTAGCGTTTTTTGGCTTTAATTGTTTTTTCTTTCTATTATTTCTTGGATTTCTTCAAGTTTGGTGGCAACTTGGACGCCTTTTTCGGTGAGTTTAATTACGCGTCTCCACGGGAAATCTTTCTGTGTTTCTTCTTGAATGAGATTGGTGTCTTTCAAACGTTTTATTATTCCGTAAATAGTTTTTTGGCCGCCTTTTATTTGCCATCTTATGTGACTGATGGGTACGCTGCCTTCTTTGTGTAAGAAGATTAGAAATCGGATTGTACGGGTATGTTCTAAAACCTCTATACTCACCTTCTCTCCCGTCTTTATTGTTGATGCTTTTGTCTTATTAAGGGTTGCCAAATGTTGTATACCCATTTTAGGTAACCTAAAACGAAAATAAGATTTTTATAGAACAATGTTCTATATCATTGTTGGTGCGGGGTCGCGTCTCATAGTTAATCAGTATGGCGAGAATGGCGCGATAGTCTCCTTTCCTTTCTCCCGCACCTTTCTTTTTTCGAAACTGAAATTAACACCCTTAGCTATTGTGTAGGCATCTTGAAGTGAACCAGATGATTTCCCGGAAAGAATTAGCGAAAATGATTGACCACACTAACGTGAAACCAACAGCTACAACAGACGATATTAAACTATTGTGCAACGAAGCGATTAAATACGGGTTCAAATGTGCCGTGATAAATCCTACGTATGTGCCTTTGGCAGTGAAGTTGTTGAAAAATTCAGAGGTGTCTGTTTGCTCCACCGTGGGATTTCCTTTAGGCGTCACTCTACCCGAAGCGAAAGCTTGTGAGGCGCGAATACTCGCTGAAAGCGGTTGCAAAGAATTGGACATGGTGATTAACCTTAGCGCCTTAAAGTCTAAAGATTACACGACGGTGAAAAACGATGTCAAAGCTGTTGTCGACGTAAAACGATCATATCCCGACTTGATAATTAAGGTAATCATCGAAACCGGCTATCTTACGGATGAAGAGAAAATTGTCGCGTGCAAATTGTGCAAAGAAGCCGGTGCGGATTTTGTGAAGACTTCCACGGGGCTTTTGGTGGGCAAAGCCACGGTCGAGGATGTTCGTCTCATGCGGAAAACAGTAGGCGACAAGATGGGAGTAAAAGCCTCAGCAGGAATAAGAACCCTAAAAGATGCCTTGGCCATGATAAAAGCTGGCGCCAACAGAATCGGAACCAGCACGGGCGTTCAAATAATCGAAGAGATTAAAGAGTAAGAGGACTTGATGCAAAGATGAGAGGGCACTCTTTTCATGTAACACCCGACTTGATGAAAGCCGCAGACGTCGCTGCAAAACAAGTTTTAGACATAAAGAAAGGTGAACACGTATTAATCATTACCAACCCAGAAAAAGACGTGTACGGAATCGCCCAAGCAATGTACGTCGCAAGTCTAAACGTGAACGCTTCCCCCGTTCTTATGGTGCAACCTAAGAAGACCTCATTCGATTACGCCGAACCTGCTGTTATAGATGCCATCAAAACAGTACCAAACGTAATCATTTCCATCAGCGCTGAAAGAATGGGAAAAGACAGGGAGGCGCTAAAGAACCCTTACAAAGGCACAAACGGAAAAACCTACACGCACATTTTCGATTACTTGCTCTACGAGGCGAAAAAAATCCGAGCAGTTTGGTCACCAAAAACCACGTTCGACATGTTCGTGAGAACCGTGCCAGTGAATTATGACGAAATGCGGAAAAGATGCGCACGAATAGCGGACCAACTTCAAAACGCGAACGAGGTTCATGTGAAAACAAAGTTGGGCACGGATGTGGTTATTGGCGTTAAGGGTCGCAAAGCAAAGGTTGATGACGGCGATTTTCGTACGCTAGGCCGAGGCGGTAACCTTCCTTCAGGGGAAGTTTACATTTCGCCTCAATTAGGCGTCTCCCCCGGCGTCATAGTCTTCGACGGCAGCATCACCCTAGACGAGACAGTGGTGATAAAAACACCCGTAACCGTGAAAATCGAGAAGGGATTTGTAACAGGGATTGAGGGCGGAAAAGAGGCAAAAATGCTGGAAGCCTACCTCGCCAAGGCAGAGGAAAAGCCTTTTGAAATGGCAAAAAACGGCGAAATAGACGAGAAGAAGGCAAAAGAACTCGCAAAAAACGCCCGTCACATCGGTGAACTCGGCATAGGCACAAACCCCAACGCGAGAATAATCGGCAACGTGCTAGAGGACGAGAAAGCGTTGGGTACGGTGCATTTTGCCATCGGAAGCAACTACGACCACGACGCAGTGGCGCTTATTCACTCTGACGGCATCGTGAAAAAACCAACAATCACCGTCGACGGCAAACCTTTGACGCTATAACGCTACATTTTTTCGGGTGCTTCTATTCCTAAAATAATCAACGCGTTTCTCAGAACAACCCTCACCGCCTCAACCAAGACGAGCCTCGCTGTGCTTAGTGGTTCTGGCTTGGCTTTTATGACTGGAAGTTTCGCGTAGAAAGTGTTGAACTTGTCAGACAACGCGTTTGCGTAGTCGGCTATGGAATGAGGTTTTAGATTGTCGGCGGCGTCGATGAAGGTTTCAGGGAACCGTGAAAGCGAGAGCACGGTCTCGCGTTCTATTGGGTCGACGAGCAGGGCGAAGTTTGGTTTTATGGTGGGTTTTGCTGCTTTTCTTAATATGCTGCAGGCGCGGGCGTGCGAGTATTGCAGGTATGGTGCGCTGTTTTTTTCGAAGTTTAAGACGCGGTCCCACGTGAACACGACGGGTTTTGTGGGGTCGACTTCTGCGAGTGAGTATCTTACGGCGCCGAGACCGACTGTTTTGGAAATTTTTTGTTTTTCGTCTTCGGATAAATCTGGCGAGCGTTTTGAGACTTCTTCGTACGCGCGTTTTGTGGCTTCATCCATGACTTCGTCGAATGTTATGTAGTGTCCCTTGCGGCTCGACATCTTGTAACCCGGAAGCGTAACCAAGTTGTAGGCGAAGTGGGTTAAGTTTTCCGCGTAATCACCATGTTTTAGGGCATACAAAGCCAGTTTCAACTGCATCTGGGCAAGAGTTTGTTCCATGCCTACGACGTTGATTACTTTCTGGGCTTTTTTGAATTTCCAAAGACTGTAAGCGACATCCCTAGTCGTGTAGAGAGTCGTGCCGTCCGCTCGCACCAACGTAAGCGAAGGAACCTTGTAGTCATCCCGCAAACCCAGCTTCTTCTTTAATTCAAAGTCCTTCGCGACTTTTTCGGCGTCAAACTCTAAAACATCCTTTTCCGAGTAAACGTAGGGCGTTTTTTTGAGTGCTTCAATGACGTTGCTTACTTCATTGCTCCATGAGAAGCTGCTTTCCCAATCCCACGAGTCGTAGAAGATGCCCATTCTGCTTAAAGATTCTTTGAACCCTTCTAAAACTAGTTCGCAAACTTCTCTGATGAGCGTCTTTGTTTTGGGTTCTCCTGCCTCATAAGCGCGGTTCAACTCGTTTATGACTGATTCTGGGTCTTCGTCCTTGCTTATTTCTTCTCGGAGTTTCCTGAAGAGTTCGGGGTGTTTGTCTTCCATTTCAGCTGCGACATCTATCCATTCGTCGAGTTGCTTCTGGATTTTTTGTTTTTCTTCGGTTGGCGTGTTTGTTTTTGTGGTGTTTTCTAGTTGTTTTTTTAGGCGTTGTATTTCGGTTATGCAGCTTGTCGCGGTGTAGATTATGCCGATGAAATGGTCTGGTTTTCCTTTTGGTTTTGGTTTGCCGAGTTTGAGGTATCCGTAGGCGATGACTGCGGATTGTCGTCCCACATCGTCTATGTAATAGTGCCGTTTTACGCTGTGTCCCCGTGCTCTTAGCAGTCTCGCTATTGTGTCGCCTAAGACGGGATTTCGCGCTTGGCCGATTGTTATCGGATGAATCGGGTTCACGCTTGTGTGTTCGACGATGAACGTGTATGGTTTCTCGATCTCTACAAAGCCATACTTCTCGTCTAACTCTTTAATCGACCCTAAAGTCAAAGCCGCAAATTTTGGAAAATCTGCATAAAAGTTAATGTAGCCCCCGACGGCTTTAACTGAGACAATTAGAGAATACTCTGACACGTCGATCATTTTGGCAATTTTCTCTGCTAATTCGAACGGTTTTTTCCCCGTCTGCTTCGCCAAGTCAAAACATAAAGAAGACGCTAATTCGCCAAATTCAACGCTCGGCGGAGGGTTTAGGCTCAACAAAGACGGCTGAGGCAGATGCTTAACTTTAGCCAAAGCATCTCTAAGCGCAGCTCCGCATTCGTTGCGAAATTCTCCAAATGGGTTTGTCGAAGTCAACGTGTCTTTCCTTTCTTATCGTGAGTTTTAACACGTTTGATGAATCAAGCTTGCGATATATCTTTTTCACTTCAGATATAAGAGGCTTGGCTGTTTGGATTCGGGGGATACGTTAGTGTCATGTGTGTCGTATTCTGCTGTGCACATTTGCTTATAGCGATTCGTGATTGAATTTTGCGGCAGTGTTCCAAAGTGCCAGCGAAGATTCCTTACGTTAATGTTTTTCTAACTGTAATCGTGGTTATGTTAATGTGCACTTTGGGCATGGAAAGTTTTTCGAGCATAAACTTGGACAGCGTAGTAGATTATGGGATAACATCAAGTTTCACGGTTTACACCGACGGCAAAAACTACTACGCGGCAGACAGCACAACGGGAAGAATTCTTCACTAAAGCAGGAACTGCACGCTCGTTGTTGCCGATGCAATCTCCAGTGTCCCAAGAAGCGCCAGCATCACCTTCAAAGCAGGCGTATATCCTTGCAACATTACGGTGGACAAGAAACTGAGCATTTTTGGTGAAGGCAGAGCGACAACCGTCATCAAGGAACCATCACGTTTGACGCGACGATGATCGATGATACGCCGGTTAGTCACCATGCTTTTTTGCAGGGCTTGAGAATGGAGGGGCAAAACAGATTCAAGGTCGGTGTGAAATATGAATCGCTTTTGCCGAGTGTACCTCTGATAACCATACAAAACGTGGATATCGAAAACTACACGGAGTACGGAATATACTTCGCCAACGCAAGCGACTGCGTCTTCGACAACGTGGTAATCGGAAACTGCGCTACTGCCATCTACTACACCACAAACCATAATTTTGGCAGAATAACCAACTGCGAATTCCTGAACTACCGCATAACCGGGCTATACACAGATGCGCAGATTTTCCTAAGTAGCACGGTTTTAGTTCGATGCAGAACGCGCCAGCCATAGCTGATTTGGTCTTGGACAACGCGTTTGGAACGATTGGTGGTTGCTGGTTCGAAAACAACAAAGCCTCGCCTTACGCGCCGAACATAGACATGCCGAACACTTGCTATCGTCCTTTAACGATAAGCGGATGTTTTTTCGCAAACAAGAGCGGCGACATCATCAGAATACGCAACGCGTTCAGTGCCTCAGTAATTGGCAACTTTTTCACCCAACAACCCGATTCTGGAAACGGTTGGTGCGTCCATGTAATTCAAGGCACACTGTATTGGAACGGCAACCAGCTAGACCCGGCGTTTTCTTCCACGTTAAATCTGGTAAAGCTGGAACCAAGCGCGTCGGTGAAAATAGTTTCTCCTTAATGTCAATTTTCCGTCGTCAATCGTCGAGCAGGAAGCCCTATTAAGGCTTCATATTCATAGATGATTCTCGCCGTTACAGTCCACGCCTCCAACGTGTCCCGGTCAACAGAAACCACGTAATCAGCCAATTTCATCACTTCCTCCGAAAACGTGCCGTGGGGAAAACCCCCAACGATCGCCAGAGGGTTTTTCTTACCTGCGAATTCATAAACCGCCTGTTCCATCGTTCTCGGCGTGCCATCTTGACTAAACACGATTGTTCTATCTGGTTTCAAATCTGTAATCAACCGAGGCAAACTGATGTTTTTCGTCAGAGTGAGCAGAGACGGGCCTTCCGGAGGAATTCGCCCTAGTTCGAATAATTGTTCCATAAGCCCGAGGAATCGATTATAGTTTCTCGGCAAACGAGTTTTTTGGTCGACAAAAATAACGTCATTAGAAAGAGTGTGAACACAAAGCCGCAACATACCCTCTCTATTCAGCGGCGAACCCAAAGCTTCAAGCAACGAAAAATGCACAATGTCGGGACGCCCCTTCTTCTCATTCCCCTCAAGCTGCATCATAGCGGCATGATGATAAGAACGATCCAAAATTAGAAACTGCGGATGCCTTCTCTTCTTTTCCGCGTACTTCCTAATCGCCGAATGCCCCCACAATTGCTCAGGTATCGTTTCTAAGGCTGATTCCGCGAAGACAATGGTGAGCACAATTCATCCCTCGCACCAAAAAGGAAAAAGACATTTCAATAAAAGCATTTACCCAAAAGTGAACCGCCGGTTCTCTGTTCATATTTGGGGTGTATTTGGAGCCTAATAGGATCATATATGGAAGAGGGGCCTAGCCAGCGCCTAGAAACACAGGCACAAAATCTTACAGCATGACAATAGATTTATTTACTGTCAAAACACCATAAAAGCCAAAAAAAGGTAGCTAAAAAAGGAGAGGCGGAAAAACACCAAGACAAGAACGAAGGCAAAACAACCAGACAAAAACCAAAACCCAGCCGCCCCTTCCTCGTTCACAAGGAGGCAACACACTCAAGTGAAATCAGAACTCTGCAAATTCTGCCTAAAAAGCGGAATACTCTGCTCCAAATGTCAAACAAAACTTAAAACTGGCAAAATAAGCGACACTGACCTAAAAATCGCCAAGCTACTCCTATCTCTGGAAGAAAAACACCCACAACTACAAGAAATCTATTTCCACCGAGCAATCGAAACAGACAGCACACTTGCCATAATCGTCGGCCCCGGCGACATAGCACGACTTCTAAGCGCCGGTGGAAAAATCATACGAGAAATCAGCGACCAAACCGGCAAAAAAATACGACTACTAGAACACGGAACCGATACTCGCAAATTTTTGGAAGATCTTTTCGCTCCCTTCAGCATCATGACGATTAACACGATTTGGCTACCCGACGGAACAACAGAAACAAGAGTAATACTTCAACACAAAGGAAGAAAACCACCCCAAATAGATACAGAAGCATTTAAAGAAATCGCCAAAAAAGTCCGCAACATGACACTACGAATAGAATTTTCAGGTTAAAAAAACAAAGAAGGCGCACTTCATGCAAATCGACCCGCTTGGAAATTGGCGAAGAACCCACTACACAACACAAATCAAACCTGAATTGGACGGAACCGAAGTCATAATCTTCGGATGGATAAAAGAAATTCGCGAACTAGGCGGAATACGATTCCTGATCATCCAAGACCGCGAAGGCAACGTGCAAGTAACAGTTCCACGCAAGAAAGTAAACAAACAAGTACTGGAAAAATCCGAAGCATTACAGACGCAATATAGCGTCGGCGTAAAGGGCACCGTAAAGAAGACAACAATGACGCCCCGCGGAGTCGAAATAATCCCAAACGAAATTCGCATAATCAGCACCGCACAGCACCCGCTCCCGCTAGATCCCACAGGAAAAACAAGCGCCGAAATCGACGTTCGCCTCGACGCGCGGGTTCTTGATTTGAGCCGAGAAGAAAACATAGCCCTCTTTAAAATCGAACATGCGACGCTAAATGCGTTACGTGAGTTTTTAACTGAAAAAGGCTTTATCGAAATACACACTCCCCGCATCATTGCCACAGCAACTGAAGGAGGCGCGGCATTGTTTCCAGTAAATTATTTCGAACAACAAGCATACCTTGCGCAGAGCCCCCAGTTGTACAAGGAACAGTTGACACTGAGTTTTGAAAAAGTTTTCGAAATCGGCCCTTTTTTCCGAGCCGAGGAATCGCACACCAAGCGTCATCTCAGCGAATTCATCTCAATCGACATCGAACAGGCTTTTGTCAATGAAGAGGACGTTATGCATTTGCTCGAGGAACTAATTTTCCACGTGTGCCAAACAGTCAAAGAAAAATGTGAGAAAGAATTGACAGTTTTGAAACACCAAGTTGAAGTGCCAAAGTTGCCTTTCAAACGTTTCACTTACGACGAAATCCTTAAAGAACTGGCAAAAGAAGACGTCGAGGTTCAATGGGGAGAAGACATACCAACACCAGCCTACAGAGCACTCGGAAAACTTCACCCCTACTTCTACTTCATAACACATTGGCCAGCTAAAGCCAAACCGTTCTACATCAAACTTCGCGACAACAACCCAGCCCTAACCGAAGGATTCGATTTGATGTGGCATTGGACCGAGATTGCTTCGGGCGGCACGAGAGTTCACGACAAAGAAGTGTTAGTGCGACGGCTTCAAGAACAAGGACTCAACCCCGAATCATTCAAGTATCACTTAAAGGTCTTCGATTATGGCATACCGCCTCACGCAGGCTGGGCTGTTGGTTTCGAACGATTGGTGATGATGCTTACGGGAGTCGAGAACATAAGAGAAGTTGTGTTGTTTCCACGTGACCGTTCTCGACTGACGCCTTAGAATGATGGATTCTTCTAGAAGATTGTTACAAAACAGTTAACAATGAGGTGGTTTTCATTATCTTTTCAGAGAGGAGAAGACATGAATAAAATTCGCTGGGTAAGTATTGCCACGTTAATCGTAATTGTCGCAAGTTTTCTTTTGATTACTTTTCTGGCGCTGCCTCCTACTGGAGCAGTTTTGAACGTCGAATGCGAACCTGCAACAAACGTGGTGAACAAGAGGCAAGGTGAAGCCTTCGCGGTTAAAGTGAAGTTCAAAAACACAGGTAACATCACAGGAACGTGGAGCGTCAACATCGCCTTCGAGGGCGAATCAAACTGGGGCTGGCAAGGAACACCCCAAACATTAACACTAAAGCCTTTCAAAACTGCAACTCTTTCATGGACGGGAAACGTGCCAGCAAATGCAGAAGTAGGCAGTACAGCGCGCTTAATCGTGTACTTTGATAACGAAATCGCGCCTCAAGATTGGTGGATACACGTTTTGCCAGATGTTGAGCTCCAGATAATCGAAAGTGAAGTTCATTAAAATCCACTTTTTCAAATTGCATCGGAAATGAATTTTGTCTTTTCTAAATAGAGAAAGAGGATAACGTATGCTATTTCACAAAAAGACGATGCTAACAAAAAATGGCAACCAGTCTGTGCACCAAACGCACCTAACGGCTTGTTTGCTTCTACTCTTCTTTAGCCTTGTTTGCCTTCTCGTTACTACTGTTGTTAGTTAACGAAGGAAGCACCTGCAATGCTTCGTCCATCATATGAATTGTGTTGGCGACTTTTTCGAAGTATTTCTGGAAGCTTAGAGTCTTTAAAACTGTCACGCCACGTTCAGTAAGCGCGTAAACCGTCTTGTTGCCGGAAACTCTTTCTTCAACAAGCCCGTTTTCCATCAAAAAGTCAAGCCGTCGCCGTAGAATACTACAATCCATGCTAGTCTCAAACGCAATTCGATCGATACCTAAAGGCCTACGAACCAAAGCGCCTAACACTGCCTCGTATATTTCAAGCTTCGACCTACGCATACACGCATGCCTCCTTCTTTTCCTACGAACTTCAGCAAATAAATCATTTATGAATCACAAATCACAAACAACAAAAACACATATCTACCAATAAAACAACCATCATTATTCTACTCTAATCCTTCGGGAGGAAAACTGCGCTGGTAGATTTAAAAAAAGCATTGTTAGACGACACTGTTGGAAAACGTGTGCTTCTTTTGGGCAACGAAGCCATCGCCCGTGGCATACTCGAAACTGGCATAGGCGTCATGACGACCTATCCTGGCACGCCAGCCTCAGAAATCGCCGATAGTATAGCGCTCGTAGCCAAAGAAGCAGGCATGTACATGGAATATTCAACCAACGAAATTGTCGCCCTTGAAACCGCAGCAGGCGCCGCAATCTGCAAAGTTCGCGCTTTGACCGCCATGAAACATGTGGGCTTGAACGTAGCAGCCGATGCTTTGATGACGCTTGCCTACACGGGCGTGAATGCTGGCTTGGTTATAGTAACAGCCGATGATCCTGAATGCTACAGCAGTCAAAATGAACAAGATAACCGCTATTATGCATTACTTTCAAACCTTCCTTTACTCGAACCGTCAGATGCACAGGAAGCCAAAGACATGATACATGAGGCAATAAGTATCTCGGAAAAACTCGAACTTCCATGCTTAGTCCGCACAACCACCCGTGTCGCACATACACGTACACCCGTAACATTGGATAAAATACAAAAACCCGTTATAAAAGGAGAATTCATCAAAAACCCAAAACGTTTTGTTATGATTCCCGCTAACGCCCGTACACAACACTTGGCTCTGCTTGAAAAAATGGAAAAGGCAAAAATCATCAGTGAAGAGTCCTCACTTAACAAAGTCACACATACCAGCACAAAAATCGGCATAATCGCATCTGGCGGAGCTTACAACTATACGATCGAAGCGGTCAACCTGCTAAACCTTGACGCCGGGATACTTAAACTAGGCATGACTCATCCGTTGCCCAAACAAAAAATCATCAATTTTCTTGAAGCACATTCAAAGGTCATCGTAATCGAAGAACTTGAACCATACCTTGAAACACAGATCAAAGCCATCGCTCAAGCTTCTGCGTTAAATGCAAAAATCTTCGGCAAAACCGATACGCCATACTTTCCTTACCACGGCGAACTATCCACGCGGCTCATCACAGAAGGCTTAGCAAGAATACTAGACAAAAAACCACCCATAAACTTTACAGAAATCGACAAAAAATACGAGCAAGCAAGCGAAATCCTTCTTCCACGCCCGCCTCTCCTCTGCCCCGGATGCCCTCACCGCGCCTCCTTTCATGTAATAAAAACCGCGACAGCTAACAAAGCGATCTGCCCAACAGATATCGGATGCTACGCTTTGGGTGTGCAACCGCCATTGCAAGTTGGCGACGTGCTCATTTGCATGGGCGCAAGCATAGGTGTTGCTGGAGGAGTAAGCAAGGTTACTGGTTTGAGCACGGTGGCCATAGTTGGCGATTCCACTTTCTTCCATGCAGCAGTTCCCGGGCTGATTAACGCTGTTTATAATAACCATAAAGTTACCCTTATCGTTCTTGATAACCTCACAACCGCCATGACTGGGCATCAACCTCATCCAGGTATAGGCAAAACGGGGATGGGAGTTCAAACTGTGAGGGTTTCAATCGAAGATGTTGCCAAGGGATGCGGCGTTAAGTATGTGAAGGTGATTGATCCGTTTAACGTGAAGGAAGCCACATTTGTTGTGAAAGAAGCGTTGAAACAAGAAGGTCCATCGGTTATAGTTTTTCGTTCACTGTGCACCCTGCTTGCTTTGTCTGAAAAGCGTCGGAAAGGCATCAAAGTAGTTCCTTGCAGAGTTACGGAAAAATGCACAAACTGCATGGCGTGTATAAAGTTATTAGGCTGCCCCGGGCTCGAAGCAAAAGAAGGCAAAGTAAGCATCAACAAAAACTTATGCACTGGGTGTATGTTGTGCGCCGCGGTTTGTCCGTATCAAGCTATTGAAGGAGAGGTGAGCCGATGACGGAATATAATGTGGTTCTCACTGGAGTTGGTGGACAAGGTGTGCTCTTGTTTGCCGAGGTTCTGGGGGTCGCTGCGGTTAAGGAGGGTTTTAACGTGCGTGTCAGCGAAATTCACGGCATGGCACAGCGTGGAGGCGCTGTGGTTTCTGATGTGAGAATTGGGGAAAAAATGTTGGCGCCCACGGTTCTCGAAGGCACAGCGGATGCGATCGTGGGTTTGGAACCCATGGAAGCCCTTCGCAACATTAAATGTGCTAATGATAAAACATTGGTTCTTTTGAACATTGCAACCGTAAAACCTAGTGCTACTTCACAAAACACGTCATACCCAGAATTGCGAACCATCATAGAGAAAATTCGCCTATTCACAGAAAACATTGCCACGATCGATTCGACGAGGATTGCAGAATCATTGGGAAACGTGGCGGTTCAAAACATGGTCATGCTCGGGGCGTTTGTGAAAGTTGGTAACTTTCCCGTTAAATCCGAAACCATAAAAGATAGCATCTGCGAGTCTGTGCCTGAACGGTTTGTTGAGCTTAATTTGAAAGCGTTTGAGGCGGGGTACAGGGAAATTTCAAGACGATGATTCAAGGTTTGGCGGGTCTTTTTCTTTGCCGGAATCCAGAATTGCCTTTATTAGTTTTTTGAATATTCGCATTTCTGAAACGTTTACGATTGGTAGTTGCACGCCTTTTTCGACTTCGTAGAATTTTGTGTATTTTGGGTATCTTACGTAGCAGATTTGGCTGATCGGGAATTCACGGTGTTTTATTTCGTGTTCGAAGCTTTTGTCCATGACTTCGATGCAGAGTAAATAGCCGTCAACCCAGAAAAGACGATTAATGCCGTAGGTTGATGAGCACCATACAAGGTTTTCGAGCGAACGTTGGTCAACGCCGAGAACAACAAATTTTTTTGTAGGTGCGATTTCTACGTCCATGTTTGATTATTCCTCCTTGTAAGGTGTGTTTAGGACTTGCTTGACTTTTTCGCTGATTTTTGGTCCGAGTCCGTACACGTCTTTTGCCCATTCGTTTACTTTTAGCAATGCGTTCAGGGGGGTTTGATAGGTTTTAAGGATGGTTGCTGCTTTTTCTCTGCCTATGTTGGGAAGGCTGGCGACAAAGTAAATTTGGGCTTCGGGCAGGGTCTCGATTTTTTTAGCCATGTGTACAGCGAGGGGACGTTTTTCTACTATTTGTTCTTGTTTTGCGGCAGTGTAGAGAAAATCGATTGTTTCTTTGTAATTCGTTGTGTGTATCATAGTGATTCCGTTTTTTGCTAATGCGAACATGGCGCCCCAAACTGCAGCAGGGTTTATGCGGCTGAATTTGTAGATTATGGGTAGGTATCCTTCGAGGAGTATTATTGGGTTTGAGTATGCGTCTTTTAGCGTGAAGATTTGTTCGAATAAATAGCGGCGAGTAAGTGTGTAAACAAAATCGTGTACTGTTTTGCGTTCGATGGCGCAGGTGTCGCTGATTATGTAGTCACCTTTCGGGAGCATTTCGGTTTTTACGTTGGCGCCTTGTTCGATTAATCCTTTGACTATTTTTGGCGATGCAGTGGCTTCTCGGGCGTCGGCGATTATTGTGGGTTGATCTGTTTTGGGCGGTGCCGCTTTGATGTAGGGCAGTAGCGTTTCTGTTTCTGGCATGCGGATTTTCGCCTTCTCTTGTTATTAGTATTCTATGTACGTGTATTGTTTAGGCGTTTTGGTATTTTTTTATCCTGTTTTTACTGCGTTTGCGTATTTCTAGGCGCTGGCTAGGCCCCTCTTCCATATATGATCCTATTAGGCTCCAAATACACCCCAAATATGAACAGAGAACCGGCGGTTCTACATGATGGTCTTTTTTTTCTTTGTGTATTATTCTGATTACCAATGTAAACCTAACTTTGCTGTTCAATGATCAAAGTGTTGGAAGCGAAAGTTATTTAGGTAGTGGTTAGCCGAATACTAATTGATGGCGATGCGTTGGCTAATCTTCGCAATTCTAGGTTTGATTCTTTTGGCATTAGGGATAACATTGATCGCCTTCGCTGAAAAGATACCCGTCTACTATGCTGGTGGAGGAACAGGAGTATCAATGACTGGCAAAGTTGTAGGGGGACTAGCGCCCAGTTACTGTGAAATCCCTATATCTACGGTGCCAAATACTATTCATATTCGTGCTCGGTCGATCGAGCCAGTCATTGTTACGATCGAAGCCCCGGATGGAACCCTTCTAGAGCAATTTCAAAGTGAAACGGTAAGCGTAGACTTTGGCGTGGCACAATGTGGATTCTGGCGGGTCTATATCTCACAGCCCTCGAATTATTTCGTATACGGCGAAGTCTTCGTCACCGCGCCGCTGTACGCACATCCCGCGCTCATGTATGCATCTATACCAATCGTGCTCGGCACCATGAGCCTTCTACATTCAAACTACAAGAGGAAACAAGCGTCCTACCTCGAAGGCATTCAATTTGAGCAGAACATTGGGGGGAAGATGGGTCTTCTTTTCTTGGGTTCCTATACTTTATTTTATTTCTCAGGCGCCCTATTTTATTCCGAGCTTTCCATTCCTCTATGCTCTTCTGATAGTGGTGACCGTTGCAGCGGTCTTCTTTTCGTTCGCTCTTGCCTACGTTAAAATATATTTGACAAACAAAGGAGTTTATGTTGAAGCTCCATTCCTCAATTTTCACAAACACTATGAAACGCATCAGATCTTAGGATACAGTATTGCGCAAATAAACAAGCAACAGTTGCTCGGTTTCTGGAAAATACCGTCAATACGGCCTAAGAGAGAAGATCAAGTTACTCTCGTTATGTTGGATCGACTGCCAACACGAATCTGGTTAACGTCATTTGTAACAAGGCTTTACCCTAATAAGATAATTTTTCATCCTAAATCAACAGAGAAATTCATAAATGCCGCTGAAAAACTAGGCATTACAAATAAAGAAGCCGCTGATCTTTAGAATAACTATGAATTTCATACCGGTGTACACGTCGACATAACTCTTTACGAGTTTCATTTTTGGCATGTTTGTTTTTAGCAATGCAAGGTTGACAAGATTCGGGCTTTTCCCTATCAGCCCTTGCAAACAAGATAGAGCAACTTAAAATTGGTGCAAAAATAGCTCTGAGCCTATTTTGGCGCCTAATAGAAAGGTCTAGTCAACTGCTGTGTGCGCCTTACAATCGAAAAGCAGCGCCTCTACAATGCCTTGTGCAAAAACGATACTATCTCTAGGGAGCGTGTGCACACATAAACACCAAACAACAAGAAAAAAAGAATATGAGAAGTTAGGAACTACCTTTCAGCACTTGCTCTTCGCTTGGTGGCGGCGGAATAAGCCCTTGCTTCATCAAAGCCATCGTTGATTCCCGAGCGTTCTTGATAATCGCTACTGCGTGGTCCCAGAGTTCTTGACGGCTCGGCTTAATTCGTGCTACGCCTTCTTTTATGCTCTCTAAAGCACACGCAACTGCTTCTCGCGGAAACACTTCCCACTCTTCCATACGCGGAGTAATGTCGCCTTCGTGGATTCCTCTTTCCTCGGCAAACTTTGCCAGTTCTTCAGCCGCAGCCACGCACATGTCGTCAGTAATAGTCTTCGCCTTCACGTCCAAGACGCCCCTGAAAATTCCCGGAAAGCCTAGGCTGTTATTAATTTGATTCTCAAAGTCGCTCCGACCAGTGCCCACAACACGCGCGCCAGCCTCTTTAGCCTCCCACGGCCAGATTTCAGGAATCGGATTAGCACATGCAAACACTATACTGTTCGTCGCCATTCTTGCAACCCACTCCTTCTTTATAACGCCCGGCCCAGGAGTAGACGCGGCAACGACAGCGTCCACGCCCTTCAACGAATCAGCAAGATTTCCGGTCCTGTGCTCAGCGTTAGTTTTTTGAGCCAACTCATACTTCCACGGGTCTTCGTCTTTTATGGCTTTGATGTCCGGCCTGTCAGCGGTAACGATGCCCTTCGTGTCGACCATGATGATGTTGCCAGGCTTGAAGCCAGCCTTTATCATGACGTAAGCCGTGCGGATGTTCGCGGCACCCGAACCCACGAGCGTCACAAGGACATTCTGCTTCTTCTTTCCCACGACTTTCAACGCGTTAATCAAACCAGCCAAAATAATCGTCGCTGTGCCTTGCTGGTCATCGTGCCACACGGGAATCTGCAGTTTCTCACGGGCCTTTTCGAGTATGTAGAAGCATTTTGGCTTGGAGATATCTTCGAGGTTAATGCCGCCGAAGGTGGGCTCGATTAACTCGCAGGCTCTAACGATTTCGTCCGGGTCTTTTGTGTTTAGGCATATAGGAAACGCGTCAACTCCGCCGAGATACTTGAACAACAAAGACTTTCCTTCCATCACGGGCATGCCTGCCTCTGGTCCGATGTCGCCCAACCCCAAGACACGGGTGCCATCAGTCACGACTGCCACAAAGTTAGAACGGTTAGTCTGACGCCAAACTTCCTCTGGATGCTCCTTAATCTGTTTACACGACGCCGCAACGCCAGGTGTGTACCAAATTGCAAAGTCAGCGGGGCTTCGAATTGGACACTTGGGCAAAACTTGAACTTTACCTTCGTAGAACGGATGATAGGCAAGCGCTAGTTTGCTGGGTTTTTTGGCTTTTTCCAACAATTCCTCAACAGTAACTTTCTTAGCCAACGTTTTTTCACCTTTTTTTAGGTAACGTAGAGACTACGTTCTACCACATATAAGAGATTTAAGGATTATGCCAATGTCTCCTCCAAAAACTCGGGAATTTCGCGCAAATCTGTATTGAAAATTCATAAGCCTATTAAATACTACTCATCTATCACAGTCAAAATCAGAATAACAAAAACAAAAAAAGGAGAAAACCGAATGAAAACGAGAGCATTAACCGGCATTTTCCTTATCCTATGCGTAGCGTCTTCGGCAGGCTTGCTACCGATTTCGATGGCAGACACATTAACTGAAAACGACTTTAAAATCGAAGGCGGCTGGAGCAAGACAGTCGACTTTTTCAACTACGCACGTGCTTCTGCGCCTCTGTTAAGAAGACCACCAGCAGATTGGCACGCATGGACTTACGTGACATACATAAACACCACGGGATTCCAGTTACTCTACTGTGGATTAGAAAACGTAACCTTCGGAACCGCTGCTACGCTTACTCTTCCTATTCAAACATTCCTCATGCACTACAAAACTGAAAACACAAAAACAGACATAGTCACCGCGTCGTCCTTTTTGATGTTGATGGCTTTCAACGAGACCGAAACCACGCTTTTCCAAGGGTCCCCGGACATCAACGACGTCTTGTATTCTTCTATAAACCTTGAAGTTGATATATCCGGCAGTTTTGAAGGAGGCACGCCGCCAACACTTAGTAGCAAGACAAAGGTGTTTCCTTTAACAAACTCCAGCGACGGATTAAATTGGTCTTGGGGAATGCAATACACTAACCTCACGGCAATTTGGTTCAGAACATGGATAAACCCAGACGACCCCCACTTTAACAGCGCCCTTGCTGCAATAACAAGGTATGACGAGCTAACTTTCACGTACAATCTGACGATAGACAAAGACACGCATAAAGCAACTTTGATGGAAAACCACGTAATAGGCAGAATGCGTGACTTGTGGATACCCGCATCATGGTCCTACTACAATAGCACGGGGCACTATGGCTTGTTTGGACAGATTAAGTACCCAGACAACGAAACCATCTACAGCTTTTTGGACGAACAAAAAATCGAGATGAGCATAATTCAATATCAAACCACGTTGATGATAGACCATACGACCTTGAGTAAAGCCGGCACACAAAACGTCACAGACAACGAAGTGGACGTATCAAACGCGGATATCACGACAACAGCAGACACCGGAGAAACCGTGTTCACCGCATCCTTCGGAACAAAAAAGACCTACAGACTATACAATTTCACACTTGACCAAAACGAAAACACGTACAGCAATTACACGGCAGTTACGAGAACCAGCAAGATTCGCGGCTTCGCTTTCAACGGCGTAATCCAAAACTGCGTCGCTTTCCTACGGTACGTTCCCTACGCTTTGAGGCACATCAACCAACCCTTGTACAACAAGTACAGCCAAGGCGAGACCTTGCTGTTGAACGTAACCGGCGCCAACTACTTCTACATAATCTCGTACCCAACCTACAGCGGCTACAGAATCGAACACGACCCCACGTACACGTACTACATAGCGCCAATGGAAGAGTCGCAATCGCCACCTTTAGGCTGGGGCGGCGTTATTGTCGTAGCAATAGTGATAATCGCCATCCTGCTCGTCATCAGCATAGTGATAAGACGAAGGAAACAACAAACACAACCATAACTCTAACAAAACCTATTTTTTTTCTTTTTAATTCATAAACAGCGAATTTCCTATACTCTTGCCTTCATAATTTCAAGCGCATCTCTTAGCCTTGCAGAAGTTAGACCGCCAAGCCCCACCAGTTCTTCAGTCGTCAAAAAACTATTAGCGTTAGAATCGAACAGAACATTCGCCGACGCGGAGAACTCTTCGTTTTCAGCCCACAAAATAACCGTCAACGGCACAAAAGGAAGAGAATAAATTTTAACTGAATATTCACCGTAAGCCTGCGGTGTGCCACCTAACAGTTTTGCTGCTTTCATAAACGCTCGAGGCTTGGAACCGAAGGTTTTTGCGAGAGGCTGTATTGAACGTTCGACGAAAGCCTTATAGTACGCTAGTCCGCCGACGAGTTGATTGAAGGAAACCAGTTTCGCCGTCTCGGGAACCATCTTCGCGTTTGCATAACCATAGAGAACAAAATAAACGGTTACGTCCCAACTTGTTAAAGGTTGCCGTCTCAGTTCGTCGTAGATGCTTCCGTCATCAAGACAAAGCCGAAATCCCAAAAAACTCAAAGCGTTTTCGTCAGGAAAACCAAGATGTCCCCGTAGGCTACGTATCTGGTTTTTGCAGCTGTTCCAGTTCCACAATTCGCGCACTTGGTCACGGGGCTTTGGCAAGTTTAGAATGGTTCCCTTTTTAGTATTGTATGCCCTTTGTGGTCGGTGTTTTTTCTGGGAATTTTACGGGTACGACTTCGTTGACAAAGTCTGCGCGGTTGATGAGTTCTTTAGGCGCGTAGCGTCCAGTTAAAACCACTTGGGTACGTCGGGGAACAAGGTCGAGGAACGCTAGCACATCGTCGATGCTTAGAAGTTTGCAGTAAAGCGCCAAGTTGATTTCGTCCAGAACAAGTAAGTGTGGTTTTTTCGCTATCATAATCTGCCGTGCGAATTTTAACGCGTTTTTGGCAAGTTTTCGGTCTTCCTCATTTAGGTTTTTTAGTCCATGCCACCCTTTTCGTCCGAACTGGTAGATTTCGTAGTAGGGTGCGAGTGTTTTTCTTATTTTGTATTCGCCCGTGTTTTTCCACCATTTCATGAATTGAACGATAACTACGTGGCGGCGGTGCCCAACGGTGCGGAGAGCCAATCCCAGTGCGTTGGTTGTTTTTCCTCCTCCTAATCCTGTGTACAGGTAAATGTGTCCCATGTGCTTTGCCTTAAGTACATTCTAATTGCCTCTGTGTTAAAAGCTTTTAAACAACTTTGCCTTTGCTTAAGAATAAACATGCATGAATGGCGTTTAAAATGAAGACAGATTACAAACAACTACTGAAACGTGCACAAGAAAAACTCCCGCCCGAGGTTATGAAGAAGGGAAGGTTTGAAATGCCCACCTTCCAATCGTACAACATCGGCATGCGCACTTACGTACGGAATTTTAAAGAAGTTGCGGATGCGTTGAATCGTGATCCACAGCACTTGCTTAAGTTTCTTACTAAGGAGATGGCGACTGCCGCGACGACAGAGAGCGGAAGGGCAATTTTCCAGGGAAAGTTCACGGCTGAGACGCTGAATTTGCTTCTGGGTCGTTATGTTGACAGGTTCTTGAAGTGCCCCATCTGTAAGGGTTTTGATACGAAAATCGTAAAAGAGAGGCGTCTCTCATTTTTATTATGTGAGATATGCGGTGCACGGTCGCCTGTACCTCTCGTATAGACGAAAAGTTGCGTTGATGTGTTGGATGTCTACGTAAACATGCGAAAATGGGGCAAATGCGTCTTATTAGCCACGTGTGACGCTGAACTTTTAGGAAAAACCCTGAAAGAAGGCAAGATAGTATTCCACGTACACGAAAAATTCTATAAAGGACCAAGGGTCACGTTGGAAGAAGCCTTGGAACTCATCAAACAATCGACCATCGTAAACATGGTAGGTCACAAAATCGTCCAGAAAGCCATCGAAAACGGCTTTGTCCACCCAGAGGCGGTTTTAACGATTGAAGGCGTGCCCCACGCACAAATTGTGAAGGTTTAGCGAATGGAATATATTTAAGCCAGATGCGTGTTTCAATAGTGTTATAGACTGAGTGTGAACTCTTGGGAAAAAAGAAAGTCCTAAGCGAAGAAGACATAAACAATTTAGTAATCCCGGCACCGACCGATGTGCTAGGTGTCGCCATAAAACTACTCGGTTTTGACCGAGTGCTCGTAAAATGCCAAGATGGCCACGAAAGACTCTGCCGTATCCGAGGCAACATGAAACGACGCGTCTGGATACGTGAAGGCGACATCGTCCTCGTTTCACCGTGGGACTTCCAATCCGACAAACGAGGAGACCTTATTTGGCGATACACGAAAGCACAAGCCGACACACTCCGAAAAAAAGGCTACCTAACCATGTAGCAGGGAAAAGAAGGTGGCCTACAGAAAACGCCTTCAAAAAAAGCTTCTGCGTAAAGAAAAAACCTACGAAACTGAACAGTTGATGAAAGAAAAAAGAAGCGAAGAATACGAGGTTTTGGAAGAAGTTTTCGACCGCTCCACGCTTATGACGATTTACGACCTCATGAATAAAGGCGTAATAGGCGAAATCTACGGCGTAGTCAAAGCAGGAAAAGAGGCACGAATCTACTGGGGCAAAGCCCCGGATGGAAAAGAACTAGCGATTAAAATCTACTTGACAATTTCCTCAGAATTCAAAAAGGGTAAACTAATCTACATCGAAGGCGACCCTAGGTTCAAAAACGTAAAACACGACACTCGCTCACTCGTTTTTGCTTGGGCGCTTAAAGAGTACAAAAACCTTGAACTCGCCGCCCAAGCGGGCGTAAAAGTACCTCGCCCGATAGCCGTCAAAAACAACGTGCTTATCATGCAATTCATCGGGAAAAACGGCGACCAAGCACCAGTCTTGAAAGAAATGCCGCCGAAAGACCCAGAAAAATTCTACGAGCACCTACTTGAGAACATACAAAAATTATATCAAAAAGCAAACCTCGTACACGGCGACATAAGCGAATACAACATCATGATTTGGCAAAACAAGCCCGTACTGTTCGACATCGCCCAAGCAGTGCCCTTAGAGCATCCGATGGCGGACACCTTTTTAAGAAGAGACATAACTAACCTTACACGCTATTTCCGAAAACTCGGAGTAGCCGTATTAACCGAAGAAGAAGCATACAGGAGGATCACAAGTGGCAACTCCTAGCGTGTTTGTTAGAGTTCCAAAAGAACGCGTAGGCGCACTCGTCGGACCTGAAGGACTCGTCAAAACACGCATAGAAGAAAAACTAAAAGTAAAACTTCAGATAGACAGCGAAACCGGAAACGTTGACATAATCTTATCGCCTCAAACCGACGACCCCTCTGTACTTTTTAGAGCCAGAGAAATCGTTACGGCGATTGGAAGAGGGTTCTCGCCGGAGCACGCATTCCGTTTGTTAAACGATGAAGAGGCTATTTTCGCGCTACTTGACCTGCACGATGTGGTAGGCAAGTCTGAGGCTGATTTGAAACGTATTCGCGGAAGAGTCATCGGAGAAAACGGCAGAACAAGAAGACTAATTGAAGAACTAACAGAAACCCATGTTTCGGTCTATGGTCATACAATCGGCATCATAGGCGACGCTGAACAAGTTGAAATCGCAAAACAAGCCATCCAAATGCTGCTCAAAGGTGGTCTTCACGCAACTGTTTACCGGTTTCTTCATGCAAAACGAAGAGAACTGAAAAAGAGAAAGCTGGAATTATGGGAATCCCCGAAGGAAAGGCTCGAGGAGTAACCGAAGCATTTTTCAAACCCACCAGAATCATTATACGCAAAGAAGAGGAGAAGCCCACGTGGTAACCCAGACCTTTGAAGAAATCAGCCCCGCAGACTTCTTTTACCGTAACCGTGACATAGCGGGATTTACCAATCCGTCGAGGGCAATCTTCGCTTCAATAAGAGAATTGGTGGAAAACTCGCTGGATGCAGCAGAGTACGTGATGATTCCACCCGACGTTTATGTTCGTCTTTCATACGTTGGAGAGGCAAGCCCAGAATCTGCGATTTACAAACTAAGAGTTATGGATAATGGCTCGGGAATCCCCCCGCAGCACATACCTTCCGCGTTTGGACAAGTCTTGTTCGGTTCAAAATACAAACTCAAACAAACTCGCGGAACTTTTGGACTCGGCGGAACCATGTCAGTGCTTTATGGACAGATTACCACGCATCAGCCCGCCTTTATCGCCTCCAGCACGGGCATCTCAAAAATTTACATGTACAAAATAATGATTGACATCCAAAAAAACCGTCCCCTCATCTTAGACCGAAAAATTATCCTAAACAAAGAACGCTGGCGCGGCACGGTTATTGAGTACAGCCTCGAAGGCGACTACATCCGCGCCATGCCGAAAATTCTCGAGTACCTTAAACAAACTGCACTTGTGAATCCTTATGCAAACATCACTTTCGTCGACCCGAGGGGAAGGTTGTACAAGTTTATGCGAGCAACCACCAAGATGCCGCCAGCACCCCAAGAGACACTCCCGCATCCCTACGGCGTGGACGTGGAAACCCTACAACGACTTATACGGTTCACTCGTTGCAACACAATGCAAGAATTCATGAAAACCCATTTCCACCGCGTGGGCGAACTCACAGCCAGCAAATTTCTAACTTTTGCAGAAATCCCAGCGTCGAAAAGCCCAAAAAAACTAAAACGCGAAGAAATCGTGCGTCTCGTGCAGAACATGAAACGGTTCAAGGAATTCCTGCCCCCCGATGCCAGTTGTTTGTCTCCGTTGGGCGAAGAACTATTGCGCACAGGCATATTAAAAGAACTAAAACCCGAGTTTACAGCGGTGCGCCAACGCAAGCCTTCAACTTATTCCGGTCACCCATTCATCGTCGAAGTAGCCATTGCTTACGGCGGCAACATTCCTCAAAAAGGCGATTTTATCCTCTACCGGTTTGCCAACCGTATCCCGCTCTTGTACGACGAAGCCAGCGACGTTTCGTTCCGCATAATGAAAGGAATAAACTGGCGAAGATACAAAATCTCCCCGGACATGCCCATCGCCATCCTAGTTCACATCTGCAGCACTAAGGTTCCATATAAAACTGTGGGGAAAGAATTCATCGCCGACCGACCAGAAGTGAAAAGAGAAATTCTAAACGGCATGCGAGAAGTTGCCCGGGATCTGCAACACTTTTTGTCGAGGCAGGAACATGTTGAGAGAGAAAGAAAACGTTTAGGCGTGTTTTCCAAGTATCTGCCAAAAATCGCCCAATTCGCAACCAAACTCGCTGGCAGACAAGAGCCACCAGACATTAAAAAATTGTTAGACAAGGTGAAAACCATTGAAGAAAACGAGTAGAGACGAAAGATTCTCCGCAACCGAGAGAAAAAAAGAAGTCTTGGACAAACTGAGCAACCTTGGCGAAAACCTTTACCAACAAATGGCACAGGGTAATTTTCCATCGATAAAGATGCCTAGCCGCTCTATTGAAAACATTTACTACAATCCTGAAGTACGGCAATACGTACTCGGCGACAGAACAGTAAAACGCACTGCACAAAACATTCGCCATATTAAACCTTTCACTCAACTTGTATGGACCGGCTATTTTGCCCAAGAACTTACAACCAACCGCAAAACCTCTACATTGCGAGATGTTTACTATTCCGCGCAAGCGTACGAGATTTCTTTTCAGGACCAAGCGGAATCCGACAACGTCATAACGGATTTAGAAACGGTTGCGGACTGCGCCCGTGAAGACTTAAACATTTTTCCAGAAGAACGTTCAGCCATCTTCGGCGACCTAACCATAGAATACACTGTGCCGGGTTATGAGGGTAAACAATTAAACCTCACTAGCCACCCCGACGGCGTTATGATTGGCCCAGCCTTGACTTACAGTGAATTCGTCAAAACAACCGCCGACAAAGTAATCGCCATCGAGAAAGGCGGCTTGTTCACACGATTCATCGAAGAAAACGTGCACAAAAAATACAATGCGCTCTTGGTCTTAACGGCTGGGCAAGCGCCGCGAGCCACACGTCACTTCATTCGACGCCTTAACAGAGAGCTTGACCTGCCAGTCTACATCTTCACAGACGGCGACCCGTGGGGAATGCACATAGCCATGGTCATAATTAGCGGCTCAGCCAACGCCGCACATTTACGCGAGCTAACAACGCCCGATGCAAAATGGAGCGGAGTTTGGGCATCGGACATTGTGGATTACAAGTTGCCTTCCGACCCATTGACAGAACTCGACGTAAAACGTTTGCATGAGTTACAGCGCGACCCCCGGTATAAGAATGATTTGTGGCAACGAGAGATTAAGGTTTTCATGAAACACAAGCGTAAAGCCGAGCAAGAAGCCTTTAGTCGGTATGGATTGACGTACATTGTTGACGAATATTTGCCAGCTAAATTGGAAGAAAAAATCTGAAAGCAAGCCCCTGTTTTTTATCGTTTCGTTTCTGTTTTCTTTTTGACTGAAATCTCTTTTGACGGCTGCTTCGGTGGTGGTTGTCTTTTCTGTCTTACCCACGACATGACAACGTATGCTACGCAAAATGTTAATAGCCCTATGCCTCCTATAGACATCACTTGTCCCCACGAAGCGTACGGCTTGTCTCGCGTAACGATTGATGGTAGAAGAATGACTGTGATGTTTGCGGTACCATCAAAACCCTTAGCCCAGACGGTATAGTTGCTTGGAACCGGAACATGATACACTAACGTCTGGTTTCCTACGTCGAATATGCTCCTCTCATATAACGGCAACAAAGAATCCTCGATAACCAAGACATAGATGGGATTTGTTGAATTGAAATTAACTATTACTATGCTGTTCCAATCGAGAAATGTGGGCGCCAACAGTTCATGTTCTTGCTGAGCGCTAAAATTGAGACTTCGCTGTGGAAAGGTAACGTCTGGTTCCCAATCCTCAAAATGGTCTACAGAATAATTGGAATAGTAGGGACCGAAAACGAAGGCTAAGAGGAAACTAATAAAGAAAAGCACATGGATAATGAGCAATCGTTTTCTGTTCAAACATTCATCGCCTCGGTTACCGTTCTTTCACTATGTAAAGATTCAAAAACCTTCCGACTGCAGTGTCGGCGCCTTATACCTTGCCCAGATACGACACGTACCCTCCATAGATACCATGCATGCGCCCCGAGGCGAAGCCGGCTTGCATTCTCTCAAAAACAGCGGACACTCGGCAGGCTTAATTTTCCCAATCATCACCAAATGACACATACAACCCGGCAGCAAATCTCTACTCTTTTTCACGCACAAATCATACTTTTTACGCGCATCAAAACCTTCAAATTCTTTTTTCAACGCTAAAGCAGAAGAAGACAACATGCCTAATCCACGCCAGTTGCCGTCTGCCACGTCAAAGACGCGATTGATTAACTCTTGCGCTTTTACGTTTCCTTCCGTCGACACTGCTCGGACATACTCGTTTTCAAGTCTTGCTTTTCCGTCGCGCAACTGCTGAAGCAACATCGAAACCGCGAACAACACATCCAAAGGTTCAAACCCCGCCACCACAACGGGCATACGGTAAGCCTTTGGAAAAATCTCGTAAGGCTTTAAACCAATAATCGTAGAAACATGCCCAGGCGCGATAAAACCATCTATGTGTAAATCGCCCACGCCGAGCAACAACTCCATTGCAGGCGAGATTAAACGGTGCGAAACCAAAAAACTCAGGTTTTCCGGCGGCCTGTTTAAAATTTCAACCGCTGTTGATGGTGCCGTAGTTTCAAAACCTACTGCAAAAAACACGAATTCCTTCTCTTTCTCTTTTCTAGCCATTTTAACCGCGTCGCCCACGCCATAAACCACGCGCACGTCGCCTCCACGTGCATGAGCATCCATAAGCGATAATTCTGACCCTGGCACACGCAAGACATCGCCAAAACATGTAACGACCACACCATTCAAAGCCAACTGCACAGCTTCGTCGATTTCCGCAGCAGGTATTATGCACACTGGACAGCCTGGACCGGCGATTACATCGACGTTTTGTGGCAAAAGTGATCGCAGTCCATAATGCGTAATTGTCCACTCATGGGTGCCGCATACATGGCAAAACTTGACCAAAGAATCTGGTGCCAAATCTTGGATACGTTTCGCAACTTCTTTCGCAAGTTTTGGATCTCTAAACTTTAACTGTTCACTCATGATTATATCATCATTTTGATGTTTTTTATTAAGCAGTCTTTTCCGCCAACCATTTCCACTGTTCCGCCGCATTTTGGACAGTTAAGAGTTGGCGTTGGAACGTGCATGGCTGGGTCGTCGACGTATTTGAAGTCACCCTCGTAACCGCATTTTGGGCATTTAACGACTCCTTCACTTTCTTCAATAATCAACCTTGAGCCCTTCATTATAGTGTCCTTTGTCAAGATTTCATACCAAAAGCGGACTTGTTCAGGATTAAGAAACGTTAACTTCCCAATCACTAACTGCACTTCGACGACTTTTTTTGCGTTTCTTTTATTTGCTTCTTGCAAAACATTCTTGACGACTTGTGTGGTTATTGAGCCTTCATGCACTCTTCAGCAACTCCTAGAGCCCCAAAGCCGCCATAACAGCGTCAATGCCTTCGCCAGTTCGACAGTTAGTCGTAACAACTCTTGCACGGGGATTGATCTTTTTCACGTCAGTTTCCAGGCTTTTCACGTCGACATTCATCGCAGAAGCCAAATCGATCTTGTTGATCACTACCACGTCAGCGTCCATGAAAATGAATGGATGTTTAACCACCATAAAGGGTCCTTCGGTAACGCTGATCACCACTATGCGTTTGTCTGAGCCTAACGGAAATTCTGCCGGGCAGATGAGGTTGCCCACGTTTTCGATGAACAGAAGATCGAGGCTGTCAAGCTTTAGCCTTTGCAGAGCCTTCTTAACCAAATTTGCGTCGAGATGGCATTCTTTGCCCGTGTTTATTGCCACAACTTCAACTTTATGGCGACTAAGCATCTCTGCGTCTATAGTCGTAGTTAAGTCGCCTTTAAACGCCGCAATTCGGTAGCGGTTTTTCAGTTTTTCAATCAATTTCTCGATAAGCGAGGTTTTTCCAGCGCCGATGGCGCCCATAACATCTATAGCTTTCACTCCATGTTTTTGCAGAAGCGCACGGTTTTCTTGGGCAAGTTTTCTATTCGCTTCTAGCACATTTTTCTCTAATTCAACGTCAAAAACTTCGCCTTCTTCTGTTTTTACAACATCCTTAAATTTTGTCAATTTTTCTACACCTTTTCGATTAACTTCAATTTTCAGATTGAGCTAGAATTTCCTTCCACAACCGTAGCGTTTCTTCTGCTGATTCTTTGTCTAACACTTGAATGGCGTATCCAGCATGCACCAAAACATAATCGCCCAATTTGATGTCAACCAACGTGACATTAACGTCGCGTAGGACGCCCTCGCCGAAATCTACTTTCGCCATGTTTTCCTTAATTTCTACGACCTTCGCTGGGATAGCTAAACACATTCTTCATCACCTTTTAAGCCGTAACATCAAACTTAAATGCATTCTGTTTCTGCTCACTCCATTCCTAAACACGCCGCGTAGACCTGACCGAAACTAATGCATCCGTCGCCGGCGGGCAATTTTTCATGAACAAGAAAGTTTAGCCCGTTTTTTTCTATAATTTTTCGTATCGTGCAAGTTATGTGTTCGTTGTAGGCAACTCCTCCAGAAAACCCGACCCGTTTTAAGCCCATTCTATTTGCTTGTTCAACTGCGATGTGCGCTACTCCCTTGGCTAGGTAAGACTGCGCAGAATAAGCCAAGTCCGCAGTCGAGAACTTGCTTCGTTTTTCAAATAATTCAGTAACCAAAACTGTCGTGTTAAGCGTGTTGCCTTCTATTTCAGGCTCCAATCCTAACACATCTTTACCATTAACCGCGGCTGATTCCAACTTCATCGCGGGCTCGCCCTCATAAGTACGTTCGGTGCATATGCCTAGAATCGCTGCGACAGCGTCCAGTACGCGTCCAAAACTCGTGGTTTTTACCGCAGTTTCTCTTGTTTCTAACTGTTTTAAAATTATTTTCGCTTCTGTTTCACCGTGAGGCAGGTGGTCGGTGTTGGCGAAAAGCCATTCGGTTATGTCTGTAGTTTGGTGAAGTATCCCTGCGGCCATCCGTATCGGGTATTGTGTTGCAAGGTCGCCTCCGAGCATTGGTTGTTCTTGTAAGTGTCCGAGACGCTTGAAGCCCGTTGTGTCGCAATAAAGGATTTCTCCTCCCCACGCCTTTCCATCAGTGCCCAAGCCGAAACCGTCACATGCGATGCCTATCATTTCGTCTATATTATTCTCTCCCATGAGCGCCGCAATATGCGCATGATGGTGCTGAACTGAAACCGTGAGCGTGTTTAATTCTTTCCCCATTTTATGTGCCAAGGCGGTTGTGGGGAATTTGGGGTGTACGTCGCAAGCCACGAGTTCAACTTTACTGTTTGTGAGACGGATCAAATGATGTATAGCGTTTTTTAGAAACTCGAGCGTTTCAACATTCTCGACATCACCTATGTGCTGAGAGATAAAGGCTTTATCGTGCAAAAGAATGCATGCAGTTACATTCTGCTCCGCACCCAAGCCCAGCGCACAATGTTTTAACACATTCTTTAGTTGGATGGGTTCAGGTGCATATCCACGTGAACGACGAACCAAAGTTTGACGAGAATCATGCAACCGTGCCACTGAATCGTCGCATCTGTGTGCGATTATGCGGTTGTGAAACAAGAAATAATCGACGCTGTTGCCAAGTTTTTTCAGTGCCTCCTTGTTGTCGGTTACGATGGGCTCGTTGGGCGGGTTTGCACTAGTCATTACGAACGCTGGTTCTTTCACTGGGTCAAACAGCATGATGTGTAAACCCGTGTAGGGAAGCATCACGCCCACGTTATGCAGTTTTGGTGCAATTGCCTCTGAAAGATAATAGTTCTCACCTTTTCTTAACAACACAATCGGACGGATGTACGAGGTTAACAGTTTCTCTTCTTCAGCACTTACTTCGGCGAAAGTTTTTACAGTCTTAAGGTCACGAGCCATTATGGCGAACGGTTTTTGTGATCTGTGCTTCACGTTTCTGAGCTTTTCTATTGGTTCCGATTTAGTGGTCGCCGTGGCTACGTGAAAACCTCCATTGCCCTTTACGGCGACGATGTAGCCTTCCTCAAGGAGCCTTCCCGCCTCTCTAATCGGATCTTTTTCTTCGAGTGGTTCTCCGTTGTTGGCTGTGAGGTATGCTTTTGGACCACATTTTGGGCAGGCAATCGTTTGGGCGTGAAATCTTCGGTCAAGTGGGTTCTCATACTCGTGGCTACAATGAGTGCACATTTCGAATTTTTGCATTGTCGTGTTCGGCCTGTCGTACGGCAATCGTTCGATAATCGTGTAGCGGGGGCCGCAATCCGTACAGGTTATGAAGAAATATTCGAAACGTCTGTTTGTATGATCTTTCAATTCTTTAACGCATTCGTTACAAATGGCCACGTCTGGAGGTATCACAGAGCCAGAAAATTCGGTTTTTTCCGTACTTTTGACTATAGTGAATTTTTCAAATTTTCCCTCGTCTTCTTTGTAGGCAATTTCCATGTCGTAGATGCGTGCTAGAGGCGGTTTCTTGTCTTCCAAATCGTGAATAAACTGTTTTACTTTGTTTTGATTTCCTTCAACCACGATTTCGGCGGTGGCGTCGCCCCGATTGCGCACAAACCCCAAAAGTCCATGCGTCACTGCTAATCGGTAAACGAAGGGACGAAAGCCCACACCTTGAACAATGCCTTTTACTTTTATCTCAGCGCGCAACGTTGCTCTACCTTATTGTTCGCTAAGGCGATTAATGATTTAGAAACTTAGTTTTCTTGGCCACCTAAGAATATTATGTGCCTATCTTTTTAAGAACCGAATCCACTGGCACGGCGTTGTTGAACAAGCCGAGTTCTTCTGGTTTCAAGCCCAACGCCAAACCGAGAAGTTGAACGTAGTGCAGTATGGGCATGTTAAAACTGGTTCCTGTTCGGTCACGGATTTCGATCTGCCCTCTGTCGAGTTGAAGGTGACAAAAGGCGCAAGGGGTTACGATGCAGTCAGCGCCCGCTTCCTGTGCGTTTTCCAGTTTTTCTCGTGTCATGTCCAGGGCAGTGTCAAGATATGCGGCTCTGACGCCGCCGCCGGCGCCGCAACACATCATCTTATCCTTGTATGAAATGCTTTTAGCACCTAAAACTTCAACGAGTTCATCGAAGAATTTTGGACGTTCAGCGCTTTTGATGTTCTCTCTTTCTTTGGTGGGCTTCACGATGTGACAACCGTAATGAACAGCGATTTTGAGGTTTAATGGTTTTTTAACCATGCCTTTTATTTTTTCTAAACCTATGTCGTTGTAGAGAACCTCAAGCAAATGTTTGACGTTTATGGTGCCCTTGAACTCTTTGTTGAATGGTTTGAGCACCTCGTTTACTTCGTTTCGTTTGCCAAAATCATTTTTCAGAATCTTGTTTGTTTCTTTCAACGTACTGTAGCACCCGTTGCACATAGTCACAACATCCGCACCAAGCGATTCAGCGATAACCAAATTTCGTGCCGCCAAAGCCAGCCAAGTAGCATGGTCGAAAGATTTGAAAACACCGGGCGCTGGGCAGCATGAAGCGCCAGGTAAATCCTTAAGTCCAAAGCCCATGTTTTCCGCAACTTTTTTAATTGATAATTCGATGCCCGGGTATCTGTTGGGTATGATGCATCCGAGGAAAAGCGCATAGTCCATTCTTTTGCCTCCTTTTTTTACTTCCATTCATAGCATACGAGTTTATCGAAGCCTTTTTTCTTTATGATTTCTTGCACTTCTTTCAGGGCTTCGGGATAAGCGTGCACTGTGGGCGGGTTTTCGCCTAGGTTCATGGTTGTTCGTAGTTTGCGTGTGGCTTCGTCTATGGGTACGGCGTGGCCGAATTTTATTACTAGGCCTGCGACGCGTTTGTGCGGGTCAAGCATGTTGCCTGCTTGAACTGCCATTCTTCGCATGGTAAGTATGACGTCGGTTGGGTCTACGCCTCGTGGGCATCTTTCTAGGCACGTGTAGCATGTTGTGCATAGCCATAGGTCTTTGTTGTTGAGGATTTCGTCTTTCAAGCCTAGCAAGCCTTTTCGCATTAGTTGGCGTGTTTTTAGGGCTGTTCTGCGACCTGATGGGCAGCTGGACGTGCATGTGCCGCATTGGATGCATACGTTGATTTTCTCTGCTCCTGCTTTGATTATCGTGTCTAGAAATTCTTTGTCCATTTTGTCGATTTGTATGGGCGGTTTTGGTTTTTCGTTCATTTTTCGGTTCGCCTTGCCCTGAGTTTTGTGGATGGTTTAGTTGAATTGAGAGTAGATTTTGTTGTTTTTCGAGTTAATAAATGCATGCTTCACGGTGTTTGGTTTTGGTCAAGTTTTATTAGTTGCTGTGTTTATGTAGAGATGAAGGGTTTTCCTTGGGTATGCAGAACGTTGATGAGAGTTTGAGACGGTTGCTGGGTTCGTTGCTTTTTGCTTTGGTTTTGTTTCTCATTGCTACGTATTTTATTGCTATGGTTCTTGGTCCGCTTGTGTTTTTTTCCACGGCTGATGGCTTGTCGGTGAGTCATCGAACGATTAGCCGTTTGCCGATTATTGTTTTCGGTGCTTATGCGGTGGTTAACGTGGAGATGAATGTGGGGCTATTTTTTCTAGGAATCTGGCTTATTTTTTTCGCTTGTTTTTTTATGGCGCTTGAGGTTCGCGAGAACATTTTTGTTTCGTTGGGGAATTTGAGTCGTGGCGGAATCATTACTTCGTTTCGTAATTATTTGTTGTTTATGCCCTTTGCGGCTAGTTTTTCTTTGGTGAGTGTGATTTTGTTAGAGTGGTTTCTTAGCTTGTTTGGGCTTTCGGTTGGTGCTCCTTCGGTTCCTGGCAGTGGGGCGCCGGGTGAGTTTAGGCAGTTTTTGTTTTTTCTCGAGGTTTCGTACGCGCCTATTGTTGAGGAAATCGGGTTTAGGGTTATTCCGTTGGGTGTTTTTCTGGTGGTGTATCTTTTGCTGGTTAAGAGTCAAGGTCGAGGCCAAGTTGGCGGTTGCTCTTGGAAATCGTTGGTTATCGCGCCGTTTTTTCCTTATAAAGCCAAGCGTGAGTGCGGGTTGGAAAGTGTGGATGGCAAAGGGTTGTTGAAAGGAATAAGCGTCGGCGAATGGGTTGTTATCGGGGTTGCAGCGGTAGTTTTCGGTTTAGCTCATTATCCGCTTGGTTCGTGGGGTCCAGCGAAGTTTTTTTCTGCGACTTTGGTTGGAGTGGTTTTAGGCGTGGTATATTTTGCCTACGGGTTCGTGGCGCCAATTTTGCTTCATTGGTTTTTCAATTATTATTTTAACGTTTTTTCTCTTGCGTCTGATTATTTTGTGATGTTGTCGCCTTTGATGTTTTTGGCATATTTTGTAAATGTTCTTTTTGGGTTTTTTATCTTAGCGATAGTTGTTTTTGTGTCTGTAAAGCGGTTTGAACGGGTCAAAAGAAAAACAAGCCAAACAACATGATTAGGGATGCGCCTCGATTGGGTTTATGAGAGTGCGCAGCGCCTTCTCTCTCCCTCTTCCATATATGATCCTATTAGGCTCCAAATATACCGCAAATATGATCAGAGAATTAGGGGTTGACTTGCCGTTGAGGTGCTGGTTATGCTTTTGTTTTTAAGTGTGCTTTTGTAAGTATTTTGTGAGGGTTTAGGCGTAATGGTTCAGACGGTTAAGAAAGGTTTTATTGCGGGTAAGGATAATCTTTGGATATTTGACCTTCTCGACGATGGTGCGGTTAGGGCGGATTTGGGCGGTAGTGATGTTTTGCGGACGCGGGCGTCTAGGGATGCGTTGTGTGTGGTTTGTAAGGGTAGTCGTATGTTGTGCGGTAAGTCGCGTTGTCCTGTTGTGGTGCGGGTGAATCAGTTTTTCCGTACTGCACCGTTGTTGAGCGAAGAGGTTGATGGTGCGTCGCCGCCTAGTGTGTTTGTGGGCAGGATAGGCTATCCGTATGTTTATGCAGGACCGATGGTGCCGCCTGTGCATGAGGATACGAGTTTTTATGATTTGCCCGAGTTGTGGTTCGGAAAGGCGATTGACGAAATCGTAGGTTTTAGGAGCATGCTGGTGAGGGGAAAGTATCGTGTTCATGTGAGGCGGTTTGAGGAGGCTGGGAAAATTATGGATTTGACGCGAGAGTTAGCCTTGGCTGTGGAGCCTACTGACGTGGAGTTGGGGTTGACTCGCAAGCCAAGAGGATTCTTGGTGTTGGACGATGATGTGCAACCGTTTGGTCCAAGCGCGCCGATACGTGATTTGCGTGTTGGCAACGCCAAGTGGGATCATCAGGTTGAGAAGGCTTACTATGATACGGATTTGCGGGCGGCTGATGCTGTGCGGGAGTTGTTTACTAAAGGGGTTTTGGTGACGAAGATTCAGCGGGCTTTCAGCGTGGGTGCGTTTGGGCTTGGGGCGGATAGGCGTTTGGTGCTCACTCGGTGGAGTATCACGGCTGTTGATAGTATTTTGTCGAATGATTTGATGGGCAAGATTAAGACGTTTCCGTTGATTAACGAGTTTCGTGTTTACGAGTCGACTTACTTGGAAAACCAGTTTGAAGTGTTGATGTTGCCAGATGCTTGGAGTTATGAGGCGATTGAAGCGTGGTATCCTGGCACGGTGTGGAATCCTTCTGGAAAAAGCATAGTCATGTTCGGTGATTGGGAAGGCTATGATGGACGAACCACTTACGCTGATATTGGCGGGTGCTATTACGCGGCACGGTTGGCTGTTTGTGAATTGTTGATGAAGGAAAGGAGACAAGCCAGAGTGATAGTGCTGAGGGAAGCAAGACCGGGTTATATCATGCCGGTGGGCGTGTGGCAAGTCAGAGAAAACGTGCGCAACGCTATGCGGCAGCAACCGCTAAAGTATAACACGCTTGAAGAAGCGTTAAAACGAGTACAGAGCCAATTTCACATACCAATCAAGCAATGGATAAACAAGAGTGAACTCATAAAGAACGCCTTGTATCAACAGAAGATTACGAAGTATATGCGTGCCAAGGTGCCATGAGGTACGATGCCTTATGATAGGGTGAAGAAAGAGACAAACCGCTGGTTCCTTGTTTCAAAAATACTCTGCAAGTTTCTTGGTCTTTGTTCTTCGCAGGATTTCGGCGCATTTTTTGGGGTCTAACGCCTTGTACTCCAAGCCCAGTGATGTTAACAGTCTCTGCATTCCTTTGGCTATGCTCGGTGCGGCTAGGACTCCTCTAACTTCGCGGTTCACTGTGCTCCTTATCGCCTCCACATACCGTGCCAACTGCAACGCCGCTTCTCTACCCGCGGTTTTGCGTTTAATTTCCACGACCACAAACCTGCCTTCCTTGTCAACACCGTAAACGTCTACAAACCCATGTTCCACCTTCTTCTCATAACTGATAGGCTTGAAACCCGCCTCAAACAAAGACGGCTCCGCCAAAACCGCTCGGTGCATGTCTTCTTCGCTCGCGTAAAGTGAAAACTCGCCGCGGTCAACAAGGCTCAAGGCACTCGCCAAATAAACACGGTCAAAATAAACGTGAACTGCTTCCCGAGGTTGGCGACGTACAGCCCTAACCTGCAACGCGCCATCCACAACCAACGTATTAAAAACGCAACCCGGCGGTTGCCAATTCACGGGCTCGTATCCGCCTGAACGATGCACCAGCACAGACCCGTCATCTTTTATCATCACAATCCGTTCGCCAGGTTCGAGTCGACTGCTCGCCCGTCCACGATAATCCACCCAGCAATTACCCACCAGAATCAAGGCTTTGTGCTGCGCTAAGGCTTCCTTAACCAAACGCTCCGCCTCGGTTAATGAGGGATTCTCCAACGCGACGATGGGCTTCCGCAAAGACACAACAATTCGCCAACACACTTTATCTAACAAACCGTACAAATACCTTTTCGACCGCAAATGACGAGGCGATGGAACGAAAAAAAGAAGACAATACGGCACTACGACCAAACTGCGAAAGTTTACGATGAACGCTACGCGAAGGAACAAAACACAAAAATAACCGCTACGCTGGAACACCTTCACCCAGCAGATACAACCCTCGTATTGGACGCTGGATGCGGAACAGGACTACTTTTCAGTCACATCGCAGATAAAACCAAACAAACCGTCGGCATAGACACGTCAAAAAACCTGCTTGAACAAGCAAAAAACAAAGCCAAAACACGCACGAACATCCACCTTGTGCAAGCCGACGTTGACCATGCGCCGTTCAAGAACAAAACCTTCACCACGACATTCGCACTAACGTTACTGCAAAACATGCCCAACCCAGAAAACACGCTAAACGAAATCAAGAGAATCACACAACCAAAAGGCACAATCATAATCACGGGCCTCAAGAAAAAATTCTCGCTGAAAAATTTCGTCCAACTACTAAAAAACGTACACTTAAAAATCCTACTTATAAAAACAGACGAAAAACTGAAGGACCATATTGCCATTTGCCGAAAACATTAAGCAAACTGCTTCAATTTCTTCTTCAACAGTTCACTAACCGATTCTGCTTTGGCTTTGCCACGTGCTTGCTTCATTATTATGCCCATCAAAGCGCCAAAAGCAGCCGTGCCACGCTCCTTCACTAGCGCCGCGTTGTCCCGTATGGCATCGTCAATAATTCGTTCTAGCTCCTCAGGTTTTAGCGTGCCCAACCCGAGATTTTCTACTGCTTGGGCGACGGTTGCGGTTTCGTTTTTTGCGAGCCAACCCAGTACGTCTGGAATTGCCTCCTTTGCCAGTTCTCCAGAGCCGACTGCCCTGAACAACTCTATAAACTGCTCGTCAGAAACGTTTTCCACGGCGAAGCCCTCACGCTTCAGCGCCTTCAAAGTTTCAGTCAAGGCAACCGCCACCGTCGTCGCCGAAACCCCACAGTTCTGCACGATAACCTCGAAAAGTTGACTATACTCCGAATCCAAAACCTGCCTCGCCAACTTCTCATTCAAAGCATAATCCATCATCAAACGTTGCATCTTCTGCTCGGGCAATTCGGGAAGCTGCGAACGAAGTTGCGCAAGGTATTCGGGTTTGACTTGTATCGGCGGCACATCCGTCTCGGGATACATACGCGCTGCGCCCGGGCGAGGACGCATATAGCGGGTTGTGCCGTCAGGGTTGGCGGCGCGAGTTTCTTCGGGTACGCCTTCAAGCGCTTCTCTCGCCCTTTCCGCGACTGCTTTTAGAGCGTCAAATGCGTTTCCCTTGGAGTCAGCGACAAAAACAACCGCGTCTTGGTCGGTGGCGTTCATGGTTTTTTTGAGTTTTTCGGTTTCTTCCTTTGTGATGCCGTAGGCGGGTAACTCGTCGGTGTGGAAAATTCCGCCTACTTTGCCCCAGAACCGTGCGCGGTCAGCCATTTCGCTTCCTAACCGTATGCCCGTGGTTAGTTCTTTTTTCAGTAGCCCAGTGAATTTTGGTAGCTTGACGGCGAAGACTTGTTTGCCTTTGCTTAGTGCGGTTTTGATGACTTTGCATTCGGTTTGTTGAAAAACAGGCGTGACGTTCGAGAATTCTTCTTTTAGTTCTTCTTTTTTTATCGTGCGTTTTTGTAGTTCTTCTTTTATTTTGATGAGGTTAAGTTGTCTTTCCACTTCGCGTTCAATGACGACGGAAACGAGTTCGAGCTCCTGAACACCTTTTATTTCAATGAGCGCGCCGTTCGGAATGGACACGTTTAAGTCTTGACGAATAGAACCCAGCCCCCGCTTTACTTTTCCAGTGGCACGAAGTATTCGTCCTATAGCAAGCGCAACTTCTTCCGCTTCTTTCGGCGAATAAATCACGGGCGCGGTTGCGATTTCGATTAAAGGTATGCCCAAACGGTCAATTCGGTAGCGGATTACGTTGCCTTCTTCGCCGGTTTTTCGCGCTGCGTCCTCCTCAAGTCCGATGTGTTGTATCGGGATTTTTTTGTCCTTAACCATGATTTCGCCGTCCATTGCCACGACGCATGTGCGTTGGAAGCCCGTGGTGTTGGAGCCGTCGATGACGGTTTTTCGCATAACGTAAACTTCGTCGATTGGTTTCGCGTTCATCAATAAACCCACCAAAAGCGCGATTTCTAGGGCTTCAGGATTAAGCTGATGCGGTGGCTCTTCGTCCATTTCGACTAGGCAACTGGTTTCGTTGTTTGCTTCGTATAGGATTTTGACGCCCTTCTGGAACTCGAAAAATGCCGCTGGGTCGATTTGTCCCAGTTCGCTCTGCGTGGGACGCAAGCGTCGGAGGAAAGTGATGGTGGGTTCTTCAGTGAATAGTTTGGGCGGGCAGTTGCAGAACAGTTTCGCTGAAGTGTTGAGTTGCTGGTGGATTTCGAGCCCTGCTTTTAAGCCCACTTTAGCATAGTCAATCGTCATATTGTTTCTCCTCTTCGTACATGCTACACGGAGAAAATTCGTGGGCGATGTTTGTTTTTAAAAGACGCTTTGCCTCGTCCGTGTTTTTTGTTTGGCCTAAAACCCACATAAGTTTGACCAGAGCAGTCTCAGCGAGCATGTCATCAAGGGGCACGACGCCCATAGCGAGAAGGTCTCGACCCGTATCGTAAACAGTCATGCCCAACCGTCCCCAGATACACTGCGAAGCCATAGCCACTATCACGTTTTGTTCGATCGCCTTTCGCACGGCTGGAAACAGATGGTTCCCAACGTGACCAAGCCCCGTACCTTCGAGGACGATGCCCTTGTAACCGTTCTCCACGTGCCAATCGATCGTTTTCGGGTTCATGCCGGGATAAAACTTGACGAGCGCCACTTTTTCGTCAAAATCAGGCTTTAACACGAGTTTGCGGTTGGACTCACGTTTGTTGTAATCTTCCACAAGCATAGACAATTTTCCGTCTCTTAACCTTGCAACGGGCAAAGCGTTTATCGATTTGAAGGCGTCTCGCCGGCTAGTGTGACATTTTCTAGCCTTTGTTCCGCGATGAAAAACAATCGCCTCGTCCGAAATGCTCTCATGCATGCACACAACAACCTCTGCAAAAGGTGCGGTCGCGGCGGCTTGAACAGCGCCCAGGAGGTTTGTCGCTGCGTCTGAGCTGGGGCGGTCTGCTGAACGTTGCGAGCCGACTAGCACGACTGGGACGGGCAAGTTTTGTAAAGCGAAGCTTAGTGCTGCGGCGGTGTAGCCCAGTGTGTCGGTGCCGTGTGCAATGACGATGCCTGATTTGCCTTTTTCAATGTGCTTGGCGACGTTTTTCGAGATTTCCGTCCAGTGTTTAGGCGTTATGTTTTCGCTGAACAGGCTGAATACGATTTCGGCGTCTATGACGGCTATGTCTGCGAGTTCGGGAACCACGCTGTACAAGTCATTTGCGGTCAACGCGGGTCTCACGCCGCCCGTTCGGTAGTCGACGCGGCTTGCGATTGTGCCGCCCGTGCTTAAGATGGCAACTTTGGGCAGGTTTTCCTTTTGTTTTGGCAGTGGTGGCGGTTGAAAGGTTGGTTTGGCGCCGACGCCGATTCTTTCGATCTTGGTGGTCGGGGTGATTTGAACGCCGACGTTGTAGCCGTTTCGCATTTTTAAGACTATGTGTTTGTGGTTGCCGTTTTCGCTTCTCGGGATAAGTATGCCTTCGTAGGTTCGGTCGTCCTTAGTCACTCGAAGAATATCGCCAATCTCCGCGCCGGCTTTTTTCAACGCTTGAAGTGCATCTCCTTTGTAGCCAGAGAGCGTTTCTTTATTCATGTTTTTTTACTCCAATTTTTTTGACATGTACGGCCCATCGTACGTGTAGCCTCTGCGCATGTAGTACTGTTTTGTCCCGAGCGCACTTATAACTGCAACCTTCTCGCGTCCATAGTCTTCCCTCGCGACTCTTTCGGCTTCGGCTAGGAGAACGTTGCCGTAGCCTTTATGTTGCCATGCTTTGGATAAACGTTTACCAACGGGAACCAAAGTTCCATAGACATGCAGTTCTCGCACGATAGCGCATGGCGTTTTGTTTATTTCTGGGCGATGCGCCTTTTCTAATGGAACCCGTAGCCGTAAATAGCCCACGAGCACGTCGTTCTCGATGTCTTCGGCGGAGATGAACACGTCTTCACCGTTGTTTGCTGATTGTTTGTGCATCAGAATTTGAATTTTTTCTGAACTTGGACTCACGCCGTCTTGAAGCAACCGATGGCCCACTTCGCGGCATCTTATGCAACGGCAACGCACTCCTTGCGCTTCCAGTTTTTTCCGAACGATTTGGCGAAGGTTGCTCTTGTTGACGCCTGCGGCTATGTGGTCGGCGGGGATGTCTCTTTGAACACGCATAACCCGCACCCAGGGCGGGATGATTTTCTTGACTTCGACGATTAACTCCGCCGCCTCCTCGGTAGTAAGGGGCTCGTATTTACCGTTTTTCCACCAATCGTAGGCTCTTGTGCCTTCGATAACGAGGCAAGGATAGATTTTTATCATGTCGGGCATAAAGCGGCTGTCAGTGAAGATAGTTTTGAACGCTTCCAAATCACGTTTAAAATCCGAGCCGGGTAGTCCCGGCATCATGTGGTAAACAATTTTCAAGCCTGCGTCTTTTAGCATCTGCGTGGCGGTGACTACATCTTCAACCGTGTGTTTTCTGCCCACCAAGCCATAAACGCTGTCATCTGGATTTTGAACACCAAGCTCCACCCGCGTAACTCCCATGCCCAGCATATGATCGATGTGCTCTTTTTTTGCCCAGTCTGGACGAGTTTCCACCGTGATGCCCACGTTGCGGATTCGGCTGGTTTCTGCCAGTTTTTTTGCTTCCTGAAGAGAATCAGTTTGTTTGCCGATTATAGCGTCGAGGCATCGCTTGATGAAGTTTTCTTGGTATTCCAACGGCGTTGCCGGGAAAGTGCCGCCCATGACAATGAGTTCTATCTTGTCCACCTTGTGCCCGATGGCTTCCAACTGGCGGACACGGCTCTGCACCTGCTTGTACGGGTCGTATTGGTTTTGCATTCCCCGCATCGTAGCAGGCTCAAAACCCGTGTAGCTCTGCGGCACACCGACAGACGGGCCGCCGGGACAGTAAGCGCACGGGTTCGTTTGCGGACATGGATAAGGCTTCGTCATAACGGCGACAACCGTCACTCCCGAGATCGTGCGGGTAGTTTTTCTCCGCAGGAGAGGAAGCAGTTTGCGTTTTTCCACGGGTTTTAAGTAGGTTATGAGTTGTGAGTTGGATGGAATCTGTCCGAGTTTGTGCTTGCCGGCGACGCGGATTTTTTGCAGAGTGACATCTTGCTTGGTTAGGTTGGAGGTTTTCATGAGGTTTTCGATGATTTCGCGGCAAACAATCTTTTCGCTCAACTGGGCACACGACGCTAAGAATATGCACCACAGACCATAAAAATAAACCTACAGCAAAACAAGCCATCATAGTGCGATGCAGAAACGATACTAGACTAGGAGAAGGCGTGTATGTTCCATCACAAGTTTCTTCAGTAAAAGAGGGCTAAATGCTCTGTTTTGGCGACGTTGGGAATTCGTGGCCACATTTTGGGCATTTTATTCCTTCGCAATGGATGAGTGAAGGACAACTTTTGCAGGCGAAGGCTCTGCCGTAAGAAACGTCGAAGACGAACCCGCATTTTGGACAGCGCACTATGTGTTTTGTTTTGGACAAGCCAACGTCGCCCTCCGCAAGCATTCATGTTAAACAGTCGTGTGACAGTTTAAAGGCTTTCCTAATCTTGACCACGAATACTGACGCAGTATTATCAAACCTTTTTAATCATAAAACCTCTACATTTTGCAGACAAAAAACTATTATAGCCAAAAAAATGAATTTCAGTAAGCCTTGGTAGGTATGCATGTCTGATACGGCTAAAATGCAGAGGTCAGAACTCTATAAAGACCGCTTAGTCCAGGTGTTTCTCAGCAAGTTCTTAAGCGGAGAAATCACCAAACTCGAGCCAGTCTACGACCTCGAGCATGGATACCGCTATCCTCTGGTTGAAAAAATTTTAGGCGACCCGGCCAAGGTGGAAGAGTTTCTGAAACGGTTAGCCGACACGGGTGTTCTAAACAAGGAACTCTACGACAAGACTCTCTATTGCCCAAAGTGCGGTTCCGCAAAAGTTTCCATCCACTACAATTGTCCCTACTGCAAATCGTTTAACGTTGAAAAAAGCGCCTTAATAGAACACGTAACGTGCGGGTACATCGACACCGAACAACGTTTCCGCGAAGGAAAAAAACTCGTCTGCCCCAGATGCCACAAAGAATTAACGAACGTAGGCGTCGACTACGAAAAAGCAGGAGTTTGGTGCACCTGCAGCGATTGCGGCAAAAGCTTCGACATCGCCGTGCCCTCGCATTTCTGCCGTGACTGCCACTTCACGTTCACTTTTGAAGACGCCGTGTTCAAGGACTTTTACGTCTACACGCTTAGCCCAGAAGCAGAAAAAGAAGCCTCACTAGGCTGGACAATGATAGCACCAATACGCCAATTCTTAGAAACAAAGGGGTTCAAAGTAGAAACACCGGGCTTTTTGAAGGGAAAATCAGGCGCAAGCCACATCTTTGACATCACGGCCTTCAAGAAGAGCACGGAGAAAGACTTGATGGTGATAGACGTCGCCACGGCGGCTGAGGAAGTCACCGAACAACCCGTCATCGCACTGTTCGCGAAGATTTACGACGTAGCCCCAGAAAACGCATACTTGATAGCCATCCCAAAAATAAACGAAAACGGCAAGAAAATGGCGGGTCTGTACAACATAAAACTCGTCGAAGCCAAGAACCAGAACGAAGCGCTGGATGGCTTAACAAGTTTTTTCAGTAAAATAGCAAAATAGCCTATTCTTAAGAGTAAACAAAGATGTTCCCCCGTTCAGTAACTGCTTTTAACATGTACTGTCCATCGGGAAGACGGATGGTTACGCTGGTGAAAGAAGCGTTCGTTCCAGAGTTAATGTAAAAGCTTACTGCGTAACGGGCGTGGACCGTTGAGTTTATGACCCACATGGACACGACGTGCGACGTCACGGCGCCGCTGTTTTTGAAGGAAAAATTCGTCACTTTAACTCTTACGCCCAGAAAATCGATTCTAACAGTTGTTTGTGCGCTGTCCGCTATTGTGTCATGAAACTGGACAAACATCTTTCCATCGCTGCTTCGCACATAGTCTTGCCATCCGTCGCCAATGCTCACTCGGTAGTAGTCCCATCCGGTCGTGGTTGTCGGCGTAAAGCTGGTTACGTTGAATTCATTGTTGCTGTAGGAGTTGGCGGTCCAATTGTAGGCTTTTAGGACCCATGCTTCACCTAAATCTGAGGCTCGGAATTTCAGTACGATTTCAACGCCTTGAATGTGGGCAAACTGGAAAGTCGTCAAGTCAATGATAAAAGTTCCATTGATGTCCAACCTGCGCGGGTTGCCTTCTCGGAACGTTTCGAAGCTCCCGTCGTCGGTTCTAGTGTCCAAGTATGAGCCTGCTGTGCGACTTCCAAGGTTTATTTGGTACTCGCTTTGAACGAAAAACCATTCTGAATGCGAGGTCACCGTGAAGCTGAGGCTTTCTTGCTTTCTTTCCAAGTCGTATTGGTTCATGGTATAGCTCCACAAGACGATGTTTGCAACGATGACTACGACTATTACGAGGCTTAGAACCACGGTTATCACGGTGCTGACGCCGTGTTTGTTTTTCTTGAATCTACGGAGCCAAGTAATAGTCTGCAACTTGTGTACCCCTGCCAGTTGAAACTATAATGTGGTATAAACTGCTTGAAACCCAGCCGTAAGTGATGTTTAGCCATCTATGCTGCCCGATTTCTAGCGTGAACGGAGCGATTGACTGTATGCTTGAATTTATGTAAACATTAGACACAGAAATCGCCACTTTACCCACGTTACTGATGTAGATGCCTATGCCGCCGGGTTTAAACCACACATCCTCAACAACTAACCGTTCCCCCATTCTTTGATGAAGATTATCCGAAATCACGTAAGCCGCCGTAGCCGCGAGAGACATAGCCGCAACTGCGACGATTGTAAGCAGAAGACTACTCAAAACTGGCGTAATCGCACGCTTATTCTTGACAAAACCTTTCAATTTTCTCAGCCAGCCTCCTACAGAAACAGCTTCAGAGCGAAAAAGCCAATCAGCAGAAGAATCAAACTGTGTTTCAAGCCGCCGTAAAGCGTGCCCTCGCCCATCTTTCCAGCAACGAGTCCACTGAAAAACGCTTGAATGGCGCTCATGTGGAAGAACAGTCTCTTTGCGGCATCCGGGCTCAAGAGAACATTCCCGAGCAAAGCGTCTTCGCTGATTTGGGTGAAGAACGACCTAAAAAGCAGAATAATCGTGAAGAGGAAAACGAAGAATGCCACGTAGATGATGGCTAAATAAGGACGAGTGCGGGCTTTGCGTTCTTTTTCCAACAGCAAAGTCGACTGCACAAATTTACCTATGGGTTCAAAAACCTTCTCCACGCGGCCTCCTGCATGGCTGGCTTCGATTACGAGCGGAACCATTCGTTTCACCAGCACAGTGTCTACGCGTTTTGCGAAGGATTCCAGTGCTTCTTCAAACGACGCTCCCCAAGCCATTTGTGAAACCATCTTCTTCAACTCCTTAGTCAACGGGCCGTAATCCCTCTTCGACGCTTCCTCCAAAGCCTGAGGCAACGTCATACCCGTCTGCTGTGCTTGCACAATCGTGCGGAAAAGGTCGGGTAAATGCTCGTCAACAGATTTTCGCCAACGATAATCGATAAAATTAATCACGGTTGGTGGAAAAATTATAACCACAATGGAGATGACCACGTATTCATCAAACGTCGAGGTACCGAAAAACCAAACCGCCGCAACGGCAAGTATGACGACGCCTAAAGCGACCGAGACGATCCACGCGGCTTTTTTCTCAAAACTTCCAATTTTAGGCATGGTTAATACCTCGGCGAAATCATGTCCAAGATTATGAGGAAGACGATTGATCCGATCGGCAAACCGATGTAAGTTAGGAGGTTAAGCAAAAGATTCGGGTTAAGCAGTCCCGATCCGCCGCCTAGCATACCCATGACGGCTAACATGACGACCAGTATTAGCGGACCCGCCACTAGTAAAGTTACGTAAAATTCGGCTAGAATCGACAGCGTGTCAGAGAATTTTTTCAGGGCGATGTGTTTTAGTTTCATGTACTGCTTGGAACGACTCGTCAAATAAGCCGCCAAATCTCCGCCTGAATGAATAGTCCCGATGAAGCCTTCTAACATTTCCTTAAACTTCTCCGAAGGCGTCCGCTTAGAGGCGTTTTCTAAAGCGGATATTATGTCAAAACCGAAGAGTTCCACATCGCGAACTATGCTTCGAGCCTTAAGCAACACAGATTTGGAAACATTCGCATCCGCTAAAGAACGAAAAATACGGTCAGGCGGCACGCCCGCACCTGCAAGAATCGCCATGTAACTTGTCGTGAACGGAAGATTATCCTCCAAATCCCTTTTCGCACTATCCAAACGGTAAACCGGATAAAAATAAAACCCGATAATAGTAAACGCACCTCCGAACATGGCTCCGCCTAACCCGAAAAACAAAGCCGGAGTCATTGGAAGATGGGCTGTAAGCATCAGAACAAGGGGCACAAAGACAAGGATAGAAAAAGAAACCAACAAACTAGCAAGAATCGCCAAGCTCACATACGCCCTAAAACTAACCTTTAACTCTGCCCGTTCCAAATTGGAGTCTAAATCCTTGAACAACGGCAGAATCGGCGCAGTTTTCTCGCCCACGAGTTGATAGGCAAGTGCTTGTGGCTTTATCGCGCCCGTGCCCATGTTCTCAAGCCACCTGTGAACACGTCGAGTTATTGGCGAAAAAGGTGGACGTAAGGCACGAGACACTCGGGTAAGTAACCGTCTAAATCTCGTTCCCAACCCATTCATTCTCATGCTTTTCCCACCCTTGCCTTTCGGTAAATCCGTGTTGGGTCTGCGTAGTATTCGCGGATTACGTTGGCCACATCCGTGTAACGTCTAATGTTGTTCTTCACCATCCATTCCAGCACCGTTTTTCTTCGCATAAGCTCTCTGCGAACTTCGGCTTCTTCAAGTCCAAATTTTTTCATGGTTCTCTCCAAAATCTCGCTACGGTCGGAATACTGGAAAGTATCGTTTCTCGCGTTCCATCGGAAGACCTCGTTTATCTTGAATTCTTTTGTTTCTTGGTTGAACCCAGCCATTTCCGCTATTGAGAATACTCTTCTTGCGGGTCTGCCGTCGATCTCGGTTCTAATCTGCACCATGATAACGTCAATCATAGTTAGCAAGGAACGCGGAATGTTCATCGGTTCCGACTCTAACCTGTGAATGACAGAATCGACCGATTCAGCGTGTATCGTACACATACCCAAATGACCAGTCGCCATGGCTTGAAAAAGCGTATACGCCTCTTCCCCTCGCACCTCGCCGACGATGATGTAGTCGGGTCTTTGGCGAACAGCGGCTTTGAGCAAATCAAAAAGGGTAATCGCCCCCGCGCTCTTGTCTTCAAAACCATAACCGACCCGTATGACTGAAGGTATCCAGTTTTCGTGGGGTAAATTAAGCTCAGCCGTATCCTCGACGCTGACAACTTTCAATTCTGGCTTGATGAACATGGATAAACAGTTAAGCGTACTAGTCTTGCCCGCTGCCACACCGCCAGCCACAAGAACCGAGGCACGGTTCTCAATAATGTACCAAAAATACGCCGCAATATCCGAGGACAACGTGTTAAAGGCTATCAAGTCAGAAATCGTAAGAGGATCAACACGAAAACGCCTGATCGTAAACGTGGAACCTCGCCGAGTAATTTCATTACCGTACGTCAGTTGAATGCGGCTTCCGTCGGGTAAAGAAGCATCCAGCAAGGGCGATGCAATGGAAACGTTTTTTCCAGCAAGGTAGGCAAGTCGGACTATGAAGGAGTTTAGTTCATTTTCTTCTTTGAAGACCAGATTAGTAGGCATCGACTCGTATTCGCGGTGCCACACGTACAATGGAATGTTGACGCCGTCCGCAGAGATGTCTTCGATCAAGTGATCTTTCATAAGCGGGTCTATCTTACCGTAGCCAAGGAAATCGCGAATAACATAGTAAAGAAGTTTGTCAACCGCTTCCTCAGCAATTTTAAGTCGGTAATCTTTAATGATTTCTTTAACCTTTGCCTCAAGAAACCTCTCGGCTTTTTCTCGAGTCTCCAAATCCTTCGGAGTGATTGAGATTTCCTCCATCAATAAAGACTTGATTTGCTTCAGTTGCGCCTCTTCTTCAGGCAAAAGAGTAGGCTCAACCACTTCATACCGAGTTTTCTGCGTAGCCGGATCTCTAATAACCGCGGCATACACAAAAGGCTCCTTAATGGGATACACTTGACGAAAGACCGAAGGCGTCCTTTTCTTACGCGCCTCCTGCTCAACCGCAGCCAAACCTCATCAAACTCCGTAAATCACGAACACATGCCGCAAACATATTCAGAGAGTATTCTCAACAGATATAGAGAATATGCAGACTTAATAAATCCTATGTATCAAAAATACACGAACAGCCATATAAGAATTTCAAGCGGCCCAGAATGGAACCTTTTTCCGCATGAGTTTAAGGTATTCTTCGAAGACTTCTTGTTCGTCGACGGTGAGTTTTTCTTTGAATTTTGTCTGGAGTATTTTGGCGTGATTTTCTGGGATTTTAACGTAAAGTATGTCCTTTTCGTCGATGTGTCGTCCGACGATTGGTTTTTCGAGGGAAATCGCCACTTGCATGCTGATTCTTGCTTCGTGTATGGTTTGTCCTTTGTCTTGAATCTGAGAAATCTCACCCACGTCCGCACCGTCTTTCTTCACGAGCGTATATTTCGGTTGTATACGGCCGCCCAACACTTCCACGCCGACGATAGCGGGTCTTGCTTTTCGGAAAACATAGCCAGGGAGTATTACGATTTTTCCAGGTTTGATCAATTGTTCGTATTCCTTCTGCAACTGTGTTTCTTGTTGGTTTTTCAGCCAAGTTGTGTAGTCGTCAACAAGGTGATAGATAACGTTACTTTTGAATATCGGAAGCTCGTGGTCTTTTGCTTCAGCCTCGGCGTCTGGAAGCACTTTCACGTTGAAGGCGAGTATGGCGCCGTAAAGAGGCTCGTGCTCCTTAACAACCAACGCTTCGGTCACGTCACGCTTGGACACATCGCCCACGTCTGCCAGGCGAATTGGAACATTCACTCGTTTCAAGCTTTCCGCAATCGCTTCTAAAGAGCCCAAAGCATCAGTTTTTAGCACTACGCCTTCGATGTCCGTGGCGATTTTTACTCTTTGGACTTCTTCAGAAACCATGCGGACGTACTCGTCTGTGCGGCTTTCATCTGGAATAACGTATAACGGCGCGCCGGCTAACGCGTTGTCCAAGTCCGGTGCAACGATTTTTACTCCAACCGCGGCGGCTACCGAATCGACCGAGGTGAATTTGTCTCTGGGGTCGCGGATTTCGTCTAACGGTTTCGGAAGAAGTATAGCGCGGGTTCTCGTAACTATGGGTTTTTCTTTGCCGCCGATTACGATGGCGTCGCCTTTTTGGAGCACACCGTCATAGATTACGGCGTTTACTGTAATGCCCAAGCCGGGTTCTTCTTTAACCTCCAAAACCGTGCCTTTCGCGGGTCCTTTTGTGACTTGGAGTTCGCTGGTTAAGTATTGTTGTGTTAAGCCAACGAGAACCGCGAGCAGTTCGGGGATGCCTTCGCCTGTTTTGGCGCTTACGGGCACTAAGGCTACGGTTCGGGTGAAGTCGGTGATTTTGTCGAATCGGTCGACTCTGAAATTTTGTCGGGAGAATTCTCCCATAATCGTGTAAAGCCGGTTATCCAGATCCTCTTTCACGTATGGATCTTGGCTTTCATAAGATGCAAGGAATGATTTTTCTGGGTTTGATTTCCAGCCGGCTATGCGGTCAACCTTGTTCACGGCTACTAGGAACGGTGTTTTCCTCGCTTTGAGGATGTCTATGCACTCGTATGTTTGGGCTTCGAACCCTTTCAGCACGTCGATGACGAGTATGGCGATGTCTGCAGCGCCGCCTCCGCGTTTTCTCAGATTGGCGAAGGCTTCATGCCCGGGCGTATCGATGATGAGCAAGCCTGGGATTTGGATTTTTCCTTTCAACTTCTCTAAAAGTGGGCCGCAGATTTTCATCAGTGTCTCTAGTGGGAAGAAACTTGCACCTATGTGCTGGGTCATGCCTCCAACTTCACGTTCTTGGACGCTGCTCTTCCGTATGTTATCTAACAGCAACGTTTTCCCAGTGTCGACATGTCCAAGAACGCAGACGATTGGTTGCCGAACAGGCATGTTAAACCCATCCCTCTTCTATAGTAAATGCGACAGCAGTTTCGTTTCAACATTTAAAAGTCTGCGTAATAAAGGTTCTCTCTGCAAGATTAAAATTTATTACCCTCGTTAACCCTTGAAAGCGTTAGAGACGTGCCGGGGTGGCCGAACGGTTCAGGCGGCAGCCTGCAGAGCTGCTCTATGTGGGTTCAACTCCCATCCCCGGCTTCAGTTTTTGATTGGCCTAGCCTTAGCTAAACGCATTTTCGGCATATTTGAAGCCTAATTAAGACTCGTATAAAAGAGGGCTTAACCGCTTTAAGCAGAAGCACGCGACCAGAAATCGATATTCAACAAAAACTTTTTTATGCAACGCTTGTCATCACCATGTGAGTTTATTCACCAAAACCATCAACGTAGATGATACAACCATGGGAAGATACAAGCAAATTGAAGAAATCGTCAAACTCATGAACGACCCAGAACACATACGAAACACTAGCATAATCGCCCACGTCGACCACGGAAAAACCACACTAAGCGACAGTTTACTCGCAGCCGCAGGCATCATCAGCGAACAAACCGCAGGACAAAAACTGTTCCTCGACTCGTGGGAACTCGAACAAAAACGCCAAATGACCGTGTTCGCATCAAACATCAGCCTAGCCCACAACTACAAAGGCCACGATTACCTCATCAACCTCATCGACACACCAGGCCACATCGACTTCAGCGGAGCCGTCACCCGAAGCCTAAGAGCCGTGGACGGTTCACTAGTCGTTGTCGACGCCGTGGAAGGCCCCATGACACAGACCGAAACTGTCCTCATGCAAGCACTACGTGAAAGAGTGAAACCACTGCTCTACATTAACAAGGTCGACAGGCTCATAAAAGAAATCCGACTCACACCACAAGCCATACAAAACAAATTCGCAAAAATCATCGCCCGCGCAAACAGCCTTATCGAAAAATACGCACCACCCGACCACAAAAAAGATTGGCAAGTTAAAGTCGAAGACGACCGTGTGGCTTTTGGTTCAGCCTTGCATAAGTGGGGCTTAAACCTTAGCCACATGAAGGCAAAGGGCATCTCGTTCCAAGACATAATCGACGCCTACACGGGCGAACCCGACGAAGTAGCCCGAAAAGTCGAGGAACTAAGCAAAAAAGCACCACTCTACGAACCCATACTCGACATGTTCTGCGAACACTTGCCCAACCCCTACCAAGCCCAACCATACCGCCAAAGCCAAATCTGGCCGGGCGATCCAAACAGCGAAGTCGGCAAAGCCATGGCAAAAGTCGACCCCAAAGGCCCACTCCTCATGTGCATCAGCACGATTGAAGTTGACCCTCACAGCGGCGTCGTAGCCATCGGTCGCGTCTTCAGCGGCACAGTGGAAAAAGGCAAACAAGTACGTCTAATTACGGCACGCCAAAGTGGAACAATCCAGCAAGTTTACATGAGCATGGCCGCCGACCGAGTGATCGTTGACAAGGTTCCGGCGGGCAACATAGCCGCGATTGCGGGGATGTCGGGGATTCATGTGGGCGAAACTATCGCCGAGGAAGGAGTGGAAACGAAGCCTTTTGAAGGGCTTAAATACGTTTCTGATCCCGTGGTAACCGTTGCTGTTGAACCAGCGGACATTAAAGACTTGCCGCTTTTCGACAAAGTTATCCACAAGTTGACGCTTGAAGACCCCAACCTAAAATTCACGATAAACAAAGAAAGCGGCGAATACCTCTTGAGCGGCATGGGCGAATTGCACTTGGAGATCACCGCTTACCGAATGCAGGAAGCCGGGTTGAAGGTTAAAACGAGCAAGCCCATTGTCATCTACCGCGAAACCATCAGCCATGACTACAAGGGGCCGGCGATTATGGGTAAAAGCCCCAACAAACACAGTCGTCTCTGGGTGACGCTGCAGAAATTGCCCGATGAAGTGATTGAGGCTATAAAAATGGGCAAGATTTCGGAAATGCAAAGTCGTGATGAGAGACAAAAAATTCTTCGAACCGAGTTTGGCTGGGACACTGACGACGCTCGAAACGTAATCGCTATAGAAGACACTAACTTGCTAGTCAACCGAATAAAAGGCAGACAATACGTGGAAGAAGTTATTGACCACATCAAATCAGGCTTCCGCGAAGCCGTCCACACTTGCGTGTTAGCGAAGGAACCCGCTTACGGGTTAAAAGTTAACCTCGAGGACATTCAAGTTCACGAAGACCCCGTGCACCGGGGACCAGCCCAGATTCTTCCGATGACTTGGCGGCCGATTTGGTGTGCTTTCTTGCTTAGCGACCCGAAGTTGTTGGAGCCGATTCTGAGTTTTGAATGTAAGGTTCCAAACGATTTCGTGAGCGCCGTGCTTGCGATAGTGCAGAAGCGACGTGGCAAAGTGCTTGACATGATTACGGAAGAAGACATGATGGTAGTTAAAGCCGAGATGCCCGTGGCGGAATCATTCGGTATCGCAGAAGAGTTACGTTCGTCTACGCAAGGGAGGGCTTTCTGGGCAACTCAGTTCAGTCGTTGGGCACCGGTGCCAGAGAACATGCAACTCGAAATCATTGGGCAAATCCGTGAACGTCGAGGTTTAGACAAGAACCCGCCGAAGCCTGAAGAATTCTACGAGAGAGAGTAAATCCCGAAAACACGGGACAACTCATGCAACTAAGTCCGCAGCGATCAACGTTACGTCTTCCAAAGGTTTGTCATTAGCGTCGGTTTCAACATTACCAATCGCATCCACAATGTCCATCCCTTCGACCACGATGCCGAAAACCGAATAGTTGCTGTCCAAGTGCAGATTGTCTTTTAGGTTGATGTAAAACTGACTCGTGGCAGAATTCGGCGCGCTTGTCTTCGCCATCGCCACAGATCCTCTGACGTTGCTGTGCTTGTTCGGTAGTTCGTCGGGAATTGTTGGCACGTTGATTCCTTTCGCGCTGGCGTCTCCGCCTTGAATCACGAAGTTATGAACTACTCTGTGAAAAATTGTCCCATCGTAAACTCCGTTCAGGACGAGATTTTTAAAGTTTCCAGAGGTGATGGGCATGTCGTCATACAGTTCGATAGTTATGTTTCCCATGCTGGTGATAAGGATAACTCTAACTTTTGGTCTGTTAGCCATTTGGTACGCAACCACCGCGATGATTCCAATCAAGACGAGAGCTATAAGAACCTTTACTTTACCGGTGAATAACCCGTGTTTCTTTCTCATTTTTAACTTGTATTTGCTGGGCACCTTTTACCCTCAGCTTGATGACTAATCATGAATTTTACAGAAACATTTGTTTTAATAAGATTTAAGTAAACATGCGGCTAGTCGGCTATTCTTTTTCCACCCATCGCTTGTAAAGTAGCACGCCGACCACGTAGAGGATAACTGCTGAGATAACAAGCGTGAGTATCGGCTGAAACAACTCGTTCAGCGCAGCGGTTCGAATCATTACACTTCTTATCGCTTGGGCTGCATAGGTCATGGGAATGATGCTGCCGATTTGTTGGAGGTAGGTGGGAAGGTATTCCGCTGGGAAGTACATTCCGATAAAGAATTGAAGCACGATGGCTATAGTTGTTGCGGCGTTTGATGCCTCTTGCGGTGCTCTACCAACGCATGAAATTATTAAGCCTAGCGCGATGCCGTTTATTGAGCCCAGAAACATGATTGGCACCAATAGCGAGATGTTCCAGTTTAGAGTGGGCGCTAAGAGGAAATAGGCTAACAACGCCATTATAAGGATTGAAACGGCGGTTTGAAACAGGGCAGCCAAAGTTTTGCCGAAGAGTACGTTTAACGGTCGGGCGGGGGAGGCTCTGATTTTTTTAAGCGTGCCTTTTTCTCGTTCGTAGACAATCGCTCCCGTGGCGACGACCATGCTTGAAAACAAGAGTGGATAACATAGCATGCCTGGCACTATGTATTCTTTGTAGCCGATTGCTTGTCCCATCACTGGTTTTTCTTCGTTTACTGTTATGGGCGTTGTATAGTTGATTCCGTAAATTTGGTAGTAGAATGCTTTGTAGTATTCTGAAAAATAGGTTTTGATGCCGTCTCTGCACAGTCTTGCGACGTCGGGGTTGGTTTCATCCACCACTAATGACACGCTTGCGTTTTGGAAATACAGGTTCTGTGTGAAATTTTTGGGAATGGTTATGACGGCACGCACCGTGGTTGCATTCAGTTCTTCTCGCGCCTTAATCGGGTTGTCGGTGAAGTTTCTTACTGTAAACACGCCCGTACTGTTGAGTCCTGTCATTATGCTTGCAGTGACGGGTGTATGGTCATAGTCAACCACGCCTACGTTTGCGTTGAAGGGAATTTCTCTTCCGAATATGGCTGTGAACAAAAGCATGATGAGGATTGGGAAGGCTATGGTCCAGAATATGGTTCCTTTCTCTCTAAAAAATACTTTAATGTCTTTAACAGCGATGCCAATTATGGAGTTCATTGCGAATCCCCCGAAAGTTTTCTGCCACTTAGCTTAATAAACACGTCCTCTAAGGTGGGTTCGACAATCTCAATTTTTTCGGTTAAGATGCCCTTAGATGCCAATTTATTTGAAACTTCAGTCATGGTTTTCCATGGGTCTTTCGCCACGATTTGGATTTCGTCGTCCTCTCTTTGTGTGCCGTTATACTCTTTGAGAACAGCAAGCGCCTGTTTCGTCTGGTTAGCCTTTACTCTCACGCGAATAGAAGCCACGCCTCCAATTGTTTCTTTCAGAACACGTGGCTTGTCAAGCGCTGCGATTTTCCCTTTTTCCATAATGGCGACTCGGTCACAAACCTCGTCAGCCTCATACATGTCATGAGTAGAAAGCAACACAGTTTTATCAGTGCCCTTGAGGTTCTTTATTAAATCCCAAAATTCACGTTTAATCGCAGGATCGAAACCAACAGTTGGCTCGTCCAAAATCACAATCGGCGGGTCATGAATTATGGCTGCTGCAAGATTTGCACGTCGCTTCATTCCGCCAGACAACTGCTGAACTCTTCTGTTCAAGAATTCTTCCACTCCCAAGACCTTGGTGGAAAATTCAACTCTTTCTTTGAACTTTTTGTGATCAAGGGAATAAAGCGAGGCAGAGAAAGCAAAATTTTCCCGCACACTGAGCAAGTCATACAGCAACGTCTCTTGCGTGCAGAATCCGATCAAACTTCTAATCTTATATGCGTCTTTCATCAAGTCAAATCCTCGAACAGTTACTCTGCCTTCATCAAATCGTCTCAAGCCGCAAAGAATTTCCATTAAAGTAGTCTTTCCTGCACCGTTCGGTCCGAGAAGACCGAAAATCTCTCCTTCTTCAACACTAAAAGAGACGCTGTCCAAAGCAGTGACTTCGCCGTAACGCTTCGTCAAACCATTAATCTCTATAATTATCTCCCCTTTCATCTACCAATCAACCCAAACGCTCAACCGCACAAACCATACTGCGATAGTTTAAAAGCGTTTCTTTCACGCTCACGATACCAAAAAACAGTAAAAGGGTCTATTCAACATTACACGTGTTTGAAGTCTAGTTTTGGCATACGAGAAAGATAGGCTAAAAAAGCGGCGTACATACAGCGATGGATCATTAAAACGTGGAGCCAAACCTATTTCAAGGCGCCGATCGCTTCCTTAATCCTATCAAACTTGTGTTCTTTGACAAGTCCCAAAAAATACTGAAGCCTCCCCAACGCGGCTTTTTTCGTCTTCGATTTTTTCACTTCAATCAAACAAAGTTCCAACGAATCTTCAAAACCTTCCTGGTAAGTCAAAACCAAACCCACCTAGGCAACCTATGCTCTTTCGGCAAAATAGGGGTTCAACTGTTCCGTCCACAAAATTTCCTTCAACGAAACCTTAATCGGATTCCTCTGTTTGTAGGCCCTGCAACGAATGTTTGCGCCACCGTTGCCCTTCTCGTTCTTTGCTGCAATCACTTTAACGTTCAAGATCACCGAGCCATCCTTTAGGTAAACATTTACGTTCTTGCCAACTAAAGTACGTGCCATGTTCATGTTAAACTTAATCGGACTGCCCAACACCATCACCACTCCACATCCATACCTGCAATCTTACGCCAACAACGACTGCAGATTGGCACTTCCTCACCCTTATACAAAATATATAGCACAACATCCGAATTTTTGCAGCGGTTACTCCAAGGATTTTTACACCGTTCGGAAACCCTAGCCATACAAACCACACCAACCACAAACAAACCCAAAAAACACTTAAAAAACAGTCGCCCCAACATAAACCCGCCAAGCACAGAGAGATAAGCGAAAGTGAACATGACAATATTATCTTCAAACGTAATCATCACATAATAGCACAGAGCAACCCTTCATTTTACCGGTGCAACTAAGATTGAAGGCTTGGCAAAGACTCAAACTCATCACCAGAAAAAGAAACACAGAAAAGAAGGGTGTGCTGCTACCCGCGTGGAAATCCGAAACCGGCGAAGTGCCATCCGTACCGTTTGAAACTCTAGTTAACCTTTACTTATGCGACCCTGCCACAAGAGCAGCCGTGGATTTTTTGGCAGACCAAGTCGTGGGTGCAGGTTTCTACACGACCGCAGAACAACCCGAGGCCAAGGCATTGATCGACGCGTTTAACGAATCTGTGAATCTAGACGAGTTACTAATGCAGACCGCAAGAGAAATTGTCGCGTTTGGAAACTGTTTCTGGGAAAAAATTGAGCCCGAAAACTTCGAAAAACTGCAGATTCTGCCAATTACAAGCATCGACAGAATAGTTCGTGACGTTTACGGCAACGTGCAGAGTTACAAGCAAACTTTCTGCTATGGCAACGTAACGTTAAAGCAAGAAAGAATCATCCATTTCCGCTGGAACGCCATCGACGGGGAGGCTTTCGGAACAGGCATCCTGCGAACTTTAGCAGAATCGATGAAAACCGCCACGAACGAAACACGCCCAAGCTTCGCCGTCATGAAAGCGGGAATGGAAAAAAGCATGGCAGACATCATGCGCAAGTATGCGGGACCTACAGAGGTCTGGAAATTTCCGGGTCTTACGGACGATAGGGTTGCGGAGTATGCCTCTTTACTGAAATCGATGCCTCGTGAAGGTGCAAGGTTCGTAGTGAACACACCGGCCGAGGTTGAGGTTGTCAGCGTTGACCCACGAAGCCGATTTGACGCGTATGTGGAGCATGTGTGGAATCAATACGCCTTAGGCTTGCAAACACCACTGCCTAAACTTTTCGTGACACCAGGTTTCACCGAAGCATCCGCAAAAGCGGCAATACAAATCGCAGAGCGCAAAGTCTCCGCCCTTCAACGTTTCATAAAACGTGTCGTTGAACGTGAAGTTTTTGCTTCGGTCTTGAGCCAAGCGGGCATGGACCCCCAAAACGCCAAGTGCCGGCTTCACTGGGGTGCTCCGGAAAAACTTCAGTTGAGGGTTGAAGACATGTTAAAGGCGTTTGAAGTCGGCGCGGTAAGCGCTAAAGAATTGCGAATGATGCTTTTGAAAGCGGGCTGGATGTTAGAGATTGGAAAGGAGGGAGAATAGAAAGATGGACGCTTCTCTTTTTACATCGTTCATCGGAGTTTTCGTAGCAGTCCTTCTTCGAACACTTTTACCCTACATCAACAAGCTTCGAGAAGCGGAAGAAAACAACGAAGCGCGGCTTTCATGGAACCACGGTTACACGTGGACATGTGTCTCAGCGTTGGTTACGGGCTTTGTCGTTGTTATGTTGACTTTACCAGCTTTTTCTGTGCCGCCAACGATGATTGGTCAATTCGCAGTTTTCGTGACAGCGTTCGGGTATGGTTGGGGAATAAACGATGCTTACAACAAAATACTGATTGACTGGCGCTGAATTCGTCCTGCACTGCTCTTCGTGGTTGCTACTGAAAATCGTGGAAGGACGTTATTCTTTTATTCTTTTCCATTTCTTTTTCGTGGGGTTGCTGGTTGACGCTTTCACTACTACAACCACAAGGGTGCCTACTAAAACAGCGCCTACTATGATGATTAAGGTCATCATTTCAGGGGGGCTGGATTCTGACACAACGAACCTGTCAGTCGCAGTGAGTTGATAATACAATACAGCTTCGATTGGATAAGTTCCTTGTCCTCCATAAGCGGCAGTTCTTTCTTCCAGCGAAAGCAATGCGCCCGTGAGTCTGTCCCACTTTATGACGGTTGATCGGTAGAACAAAATGTTCTGGCTCCACCATTGATGGGTCGAGTTATAGAAACAGATTTCTCTTCCCCATTTCGGGTCGGTTCGGGTTTCGTTCAGTCTCCAAGTAAAGTTTAGGCTTGCGCCGCCGGGGTAGATCATCTCGTCCTTTTTGAGTCCTGCTTGGATGAAGAAAAGATAGCCTTGTCCTAAGCCTGTTTCTAAGTTTACTCCGCCGTCGAATGATGTTGTGGTGCCGTTTTTGAAGGTGACCTCTTGTTTAAACATAACATCCCATGATGATATTCTCGTGACAGTGAAGTTTATCATTGTAATGTTTTGGAATTTTTGTTGGTTAGGAAGTAGGGGCGCAGTGGGAGGGTCGATCCATACGTTAAACTTGCCGTAAGTGAAGTAGTTGTTTAACTCAACACCCACGTAAGCCGCGGCTGCGACATTCAAAATAGGCGCTGTGTATGTTAACAGAAACACAACTAGAGAAGTCAAAGCTAGCAGGTGCTTCATTGTTTTTTTCATGGTGGGTCATTATGAATAAAAGATTGTGCTCCTTATTTTACGTTATTCTTTTTGGGCGACTATTCGGAACCTCTTTGTTTCTAAAGAGTTTTGTTGCAAGTGTTTTAAACAAGAACCAAACAAAATAGTGTGAAAGACGGTGGCACGCTTGCGGGAAGAAATATGCATTTCAAACAAAAAACTACGCGAATATTTCGCTGCCCTGTTCAAAACAGACGTCATTATCGATGGCGTCTGTGAACTCGGTGCAGGTTCGAAAGAAGCACGAAAAAAGGAGTTGAAAGGGTTTGGATACGGGAAACCTTACTTGATTGAATGCAACGTTAACGGAAAAAAGAAGAGAGTTGTTCTGGAAACCCTACGGGTCGAAGGTGGATTTGGGCACGACCACTTTAGCGACCGTGCACAGATTCTAATTTGGCAACACTCGGTTTTCAACAAGCTTCCCCGTCACGTGCGCTCGGTAGACGTGGGTGCCTTCACGGTGAATGGAAACTTGAAATCTACGGGTGATTGCCGCGAATTTTTCATTGTCACTGAACTGGTCGAGGGTCAACTTTACCATGTGGACCTTGATAGGATAAAGGAACAAAAACGATTAACTCGGCTTGACTTGGAACGTTGCAGGGCACTTTCAGACTATCTTGTTGCCATTCACGGGGTAAAGAAGGATTCTCCAGAGCTTTATGTTCGAAGAATTCGCGACTTGGTCGGACACGGCGAGTGCATCTTTGGCTTAACAGACAGCTACCCAGCCAAACTTCCCTACATCAGCAAACGAGATTTTATGGAGATCGAAAAGAAATGCGTTGAATGGCGCTGGAAACTCAAAAATAAAACGCACAGGCTCTCGCAGGTACACGGGGATTATCATCCTTGGAATATCATGTTCCGCAGGGGCTTGGATTTTACTGTGCTTGACCGTAGTCGTGGTGAATGGGGCGAGTCTGCGGACGACGTAAGTGCTTTGTCGATAAACTATCTATTCTATTCTTTGCAAACCTACGGTAAGCTTGCTGGACCGTTTGAACGATTGTTTAAGTTGTTTTGGAAGAATTATTTGGATAAGACTGGCGATGAAGAAATTCTCAGTGTAATTCAGCCCTTTTACGCATGGCGCGGTTTAGTGGTGGCATCACCTCTGTGGTACCCGAACCTTGCTCTAGATGTGCGGGAAAAGTTGTTCTTTTTCATCAAGAATATTCTCGAAACAGAAAAACTAGAATTAAAGAGAATAAACTCTTACTTTAAGGAAGCCTAGCCGATGCAAAGGGAAAAAGGCTGGTGTATTTGGGTTACGGGGTTGCCTGGTAGCGGGAAATCCACAGTGGCAGACCTGTTGCTAAAAGAATTATCTGCAAGAAACATTCATGCTCAACTAGTTTCGATTGACATGCTAAGACGCGCAGTGACGCCGAAGCCGACGTATTCCGAAGAAGAAAGAGATATTGTGTACGCCGCGTTGGTTTTCTCCGCCAAACTCTTGACGGACAACGGCGTCAACGTAATCATCGACGCAACCGGCAACCGCCAACGCTACCGAAACCAAGCGCGAAAACAGATTGAAAGATTTATAGAAGTTTATCTTCGCTGTCCCTTAGAAGTCTGCATGGAAAGGGAATCCAAACGCAAAAACACACACCTCGCACCTGAGCAAATTTACCGAAAAGGGTTAACAGGAAAAAGCCAAACAGTACCGGGTATTAACGTTCCTTACGAAGAACCAACAAGCCCAGAAATAATCATCGACACTGATAAATCATCACCTGAAGAAAGCATTCAGAAAATTCTCGACAGAATACTGAAAGGAAAAAAGCCTCTTGACACCGCATAAACCGGCACTTCTCCGCGATCGCGACGCCATAGTTACGGGAGAGAACATTATCTTCCGAGTGTACGGCTACACACACCCACCAAACGCGTTTGTTTGTGACCCGGAATACGCTCCAGAAAACTTGTATCGCTCCCTTAACCAAAAGGCTTACCGTAGGGGCGTCAAACAAAAAACCGTGTACTACAAGTTTTACTTCGACGAAGGCTTGCGTTTTATTCAAAAAAACTATCCGAAGCACACTGTTTTTTACGCCCCGCTCCGAAAACATTTGGTAGGAGTGACAAAAGCCAACATTAAGAAAGTTCGAACCCCGAAAACAAAGTTTAACCGATTAATGTCAAACCCGCCTCAAGATGCACTGGTAAAAAGTCTGCAAGAATTGTACAACGCCTTAAAAGCGACTGGCAACATGGCGATGAGCGATTTTGGAGTCTTCGGCTCATTGCTTCACGGGTTCCATCACCCAAAATTCTCAGACCTCGACCTCATAATTTATGGCAGAAAAAAACTGGAAACGCTCCGTGAAATGTTGAAAAGCCTCTACGAAGAGAAGCATGGGTTTTTTAGAAACGAGTTCGAAAACAAGGATGCAATCAAAGGAAAACAATGGTTGTTTCGGAATTACAGTGCGAAAGAATTTCTGTGGCACTAGCAGCGAAAACTGATCTATGGATTGTGGAAAAACCCAACATGCCAAAGAACTGTTAAAGTTGAGTTTGAACCCGTAAAAGACTGGAAAGAAATCAACAACGACTACAACAAACAACTGCGGATTACTCGAGAAGGATGGATAAAAGCCACTGCACGCGTGATTGACGCCGCCGACGCTCCGTTCATGCCGGCTGTGTACAAGATAGAACCGTTGAAAGTTTGGGGCGAGGCTAAAGTGGACAACATCCAGCGTGTTCTTTCCTACGTAGAGGAATTTAGAATGCAAGCAGAAAAAGACGAAATCGTCTACGTGGAAGGCAACCTTGAAAAAGTCACAACCACAACCGGCAACTTCCGTCAAATCACGTTGTCTTATGGGCCACGATATTTCGAGCAAGCGTTAAAAGTGAAAAAACAGTAGGTCAGGCGAGGATCATAAAATCTGTTGGTCTGTTGCCCAGAAGCAGTCGTAGCCATTCTTCGCCTTCTTTGTCTTGTGCACGTTCAATTTTGCCCTGCGCAATGACGGTTTCGCCGTTTCGGGCGTGCTCGTTGAACCTGCCACGAAAAGAGACGATTTCAGAAATTGTTCCCGTTGGAGTTGTGCCTTCGAGCGTTAGTGTTTGTTCTATTTTGTATGTGCACGGTGTGAATATGGCTTCGGAATCGTCCGTGACTGTTGCTTTGATTTTGGCGTAGCCCACGTTAGTGTAATGTACGTCGCCGTAGCGTTCACGAGTTTCGCGCCGGTCTTTCACGCACCTTATGAAGTAATCATGTCCCTCGTACGTGCCCTGTAGAACCTTACGCGATTCGGTTCGAACAAAGTCTTCGAAACTCACGCGGGTATCTTTTGAGCGGAATTCGAAGAGTTTTCGAAGCGCTGCTCGTGTGCAGTAGGGTTTTAATGGGCTTTTTTTGTCCTCAGCGAGTGCGCCGAGAGCGGCATAGGCTTTGCGGCAGTTTTTGGCGCCGTAGATTATTGGGTCGATGTCTGATGTTTGCGTGTGGAGTTTTGCGAGTATCGAGCCCGAGACGCCTATACTGTTCCATGGGATGTTCGCAGATTCCTTTAGGGTTTCGGCTAACTCTAACGCAAGTTTCTCAAGCGGGTCCGGATGCTTGTTGCTGCGGAGTTCCAGTAGTCTTTCAGTTGGGCAATAGTGGCGTTTTATGTTGTCTGCTGGGATTTCGCAGAGAAGTTCTCCGAACACTTCGTCTTGAACGAGGTATTCTGAAAATTTTTCCTTCAAAAACCCGTAGCGGACCGAAAGCGCGTAAACCTTGCTGTAACGCACAGAGTCTCGTTTTCTTTCGCCTTCAGCGTGGGGGATAAACCGTGGAAATGCCACTACGCGGTTTGGTGGGTGAACCAAGCCTTTTACGTCGAAAATTATGCCGTTAACATCTTCGACAAGGTCGCCTTCGCGAAACCGCATACGATGTACACTCATGCTCCAGTCTAACGTTGGGTTATTTTATTTTTTCGTGTTTGCGTGATGAGGGCGTACCGTGTGAAAATGGAGAGTTTGGTCAAAAGTGCTTTTAGGCGAGTACACGATAGTCTAGAGGAGAAGGGAGATTGAATGAGCGTCAATACGATTATTCCTAAAAAGGGAGAAGTTGCCTTCAAGTGGTTCAACAAGTATGCGGGAATCGTTATCACGATACCCACAAAGACTCTGGTCGTCGACCCGGCTGACGTGAACCCGAAAATGTTCCAAACCGTCGACGCTGTGTTGCTTACGCATGAGCATTATGATCACTTGGACGAAACCGTGGTAAAAGACATCTTTCAACGCACCCAATGTCAAGTCATCGCGGATTCCACCTCGACTAAAAGATTAAGAAGCATAATTCCGCAAAACAAGCTTCAAGAAACTCGTGTCGGCGCAGAACACAGAGTAGGCGAAATAACAGTACGTACCGAGCCTTGCAATCATCCGCCGGCATCTACGCCCGTAACGTTCCTAATCACAAGCGAAGACGGCGTAAAAATTTACCATACCGCAGACAGCTTACCGTTTCCAGAGATGAAAAGGTTGGGAGAACAGCAAAAACCGCACCTTACCTTCTGTACAGTAGCCATTGCGCCGGGGGCGTCGCCGCAAACTGGAGTTGAAATTGCGAAGCTTGTCCAGCCAGAAGTGGCCATTCCCTATCACACGGCGTCGAAGACGGATTTGACACGGTTTGCCGAGATGCTTTCTAAGCAGGTTCCTAATGTAAAAAGTCAAATAATCGAACAGGGAAAGACGTACAAGTATCCAGTGAGGGAAATGAGTTGAGCGAAAGAGAAGTTATGAAGACGGAGCTTTGCCAAATTCTGCATAAAATCGGCGCTTTAAAATTTGGTGCTTTCAAACTTGCCAGTGGAAAAACAAGCCCATACTACATTGACTTGCGGATTGTGCCCAGTTTTCCCGACGCCTTCCAAAAAGTCTGCAACCTTTACTTAACTCTGATAGGTATGAATGTTGGTGAAAAAAACTTCGACCGAGTTGCGGGTGTTCCGACGGCGGGTATGGCGTTTGCCGCCGTGATTGCCTATAATTTTAAGAAACCTTTCTTGTATGCGAGACCTCGAATTAAGAGGCATGGAAGGGAAAGGTACGTTGAGGGAATACTTATGCCGGGCAATCGTGTTCTCGTAGTCGACGACTTGATCACAACGGGAAAATCGCTGATAAACGCGGTCAAAGCCATCCGCGCTGAGGGCGGCGTGGTTAACGATGCGGTGGTGCTGGTGAACCGTGAAGAAGGCGGAAGAGAAAAACTGTTAAAAAATAATGTTAATTTGCACTATTTGCTTGACGCCAGCGAGGCAGCGGGCAAACTGTACGAAATCGGTGCACTTTCTCAAGAGCAATATGAGACAATCATAAAGCAGGTCAAAAAGAAATAGTAAAAGGGGTTATGAATAGTAGATTAGCTCTTCTTTTTCTAGGCGTTCGTGAAGTTTGTTGACCGCTTCGTAAACGTCCTGTTCCTTTTTGGCGCCCGTGCACACGAGTTTTCCGCTCGCGAACAGCAGAATTACTACTTTAGGCTCGTCCATGCGGTAGATCAGCCCCGGAAACTGCTCTGGCTCGTACATTGTTCGTCCTAATTCGAACGCGGCTTTTTCTAGGTCAATCATGCCGCCGAGGCTCGCTGAAGCAACGATGTTCTGTATTTTCAGTTCTGGTTTGCTGATTATGATTATGCCGCTGCGTTTTAGTTCTTTAATCACCCGCATCACGGCTCTCCGTGCTTCTTTTTCCGATTTCGCGCCGGTGCAAACCATCTTGCCCGAATTGAAAATTAAGGTTGCAGTTTTGGGTCGCTTTAGCCTGAACACCAAGCCCGGGAACTGTTCTGGGCGGTACTCGACGCCTGGGTAGCCTTTAACAACGGCGTTTAGGTCGACTCTCTGTTTCAGCGTTGCAGAAGCCACAACGTTTTCGATGTTTATACTTGCCTTAACTTTGGGCATCAAAACACACCCTTTTAAATGTCAAGTATTTCGCATGCCTCCCTTATAAAGCCTTATAAATAAATTGCGTTTTTGACTTGCACGAAGCAATCAAGTGGATTCCGAATCTGAATTCTCTTATCAGAATGTTTACATAATGTCATCGAGAATAATCCCGTAGGGGTTAGAGGTAAGTTGTCCATACGGGATTACCTTCACGAAAAGGCAGAAGAATCACGGCACAATGAAATGTCAGCATACCTAATGTTCATCGCAGGCGCCATTTTCTACATCGGAGGAATTCTTGAAACCATAACCACCACCCAAACACCTAATTGGTTCCTGTTCTTCCCCTACGACTTTACAGCCACACCTGCTTGCATCTTAGGCATGGCGTTAACGATCTGCGGCATCGCGTTGTTGGTGCTCGGTTTAGGCGCCGGAGTGTTTTATTCCCGTGACCGCGCATGGTACATGCAGGAACTCTACAAAACTCATTCACTAGAAGCCGAATCCATGGGCACAAAAAAACGAAAAAGAAAAAACAACATAAACAAAACTCTGGTAACCTAAACTTGCTCTTCAACCACAACCGGAGGCTTCTTTTTTTCTCTCACAGTAGAAAACAGATACTCCGCCAAAAAAACAATTATTATCAAAGCAAAAATAGTTAAGATTCCACTGGGCGTTCGAATAAAAAGCGGAACATTACCAACCCAAGGCACAACGCCCACGACTCTGCCAACCACATAATATTCAGGCACCCCGTCGAAATTTGTGCCCGGCCACGCGTCCGCAGTTGGGTTATGATCACCCTTCGTTGTAAAATAATAAACCTCTCTGCCCACATGCGAATCATACTTCAAAGTCTTGTTTATGGCACGGTGAACAATAAGTTCCGGCGCCTTTCCCGGCCACAGATTTATCGGGTCTTGACCTATGTTAGGGTCGTACGTGGTAAAAATTATGATGCCCCCGTTAATTGGATGCGCGTAGATTTCTGAGAAGTTTGAGACGCCGCGAACTACTATGAGGTCGCCGATGTTCAACGTCGGAACCATGCTTCCCGAAGCGACCGCGAGCAACGGATACTCTGTAGCCAAGGCGAACCTTAAGCCAAACCAAAAACTGAAAAAGGCAATCAAGACAATGGCAAGCATGATGCCGGTTTTTACCCACTCGTTCTTCAGCAACTCTTTAAGTTTCACTCTTTCACCCACTTTACCACAATCTGGACAACTGTAAGAAATGACAATTAAAAACTTAACGCTTCCTTGGAAAAAATGGTAAAAAGAAGGGGGACGGGGCAAGGTAAGCGTGGCGTTTTAAATCTTCTTCTTGTTCAGGACGAACCTGAAGGGCTTGTGACACTTTGGACAGTCGAAGAGTCCGATTTCCAATTGCATTCTTTTTCCTTGCTTGTCGGGGCGGCCAGCCATCTTCCATTGCTTCTTCGGGTTACGAACATCGGTTCCACATTCAGGGCATTTAGCCATTAACATTTTCCTCCTTTAATCAATCATCATGGTTTATACAGTTTCAAATAAAAGATTTATGATGATACATGAACCGAAAAATCGCAAAAAATTGACAAAAAACTGTATAAAAACTCCCTAAAAACGCATGGAATGTCATGGCTAGGTGAAAAGATACCATCAATAAGCCATGATGATGATGGTGCAAATCGACATGGAAGTATCAATAATATCCATAAAAACACGTGCATGACAAATTTGCATAGTAAAATTCGTTTTTTTCATCATTTCCAAAACGCTTTTACTCGAGACAATAGCCTTATTCCTTTTTGGTTGTTCGAGGCAAAGGAAAAACTTGAGCACAGATAAAGGAGAAACTACCGTTTTTGATTCGCTCGTCAAGCCTATTAGGAGGCTTATTGAGCAGAAAGCATTCTTGAAGCCGACCGAGCCTCAGGCGCAGACTATTCCGAAGATTCTTGAGGGAAAGAATGTGCTTCTGATCTCGCCCACGGCGACGGGTAAAACTGAAGCAGCGATTCTGCCTGTTTTTAACATGCTTGTTCAGATGCCCGATCGGGGACATGGCATCAAGGTTCTTTATGTGACTCCGTTGCGGGCGTTGAACCGTGACCTTTTGGAGCGGTTGGAGTGGTGGTGCAACAACTTAGATATTCGGTTGGCCATCAGACACGGCGACACGGAACAACGAGAACGGGCAAGACAAACGCGAAGCCCACCAGACGTGCTAATCACGACGCCCGAAACTCTGCAAGCCATTCTTTCAGGTTGGATATTACGTCAACATCTTCAGCAGGTAAGATGGGTCATAATCGACGAAGTGCACGAGATGGCGGACAGCAAAAGAGGCAGCCAGCTTTCGTTGGCGTTGGAGAGGCTTCGAATGATTGCTCGCCAAGAGTTTCAGCTTATCGGCTTGTCTGCCACGATTGGTAGTCCAAAAGAAGTTGCTCAGTTTCTGGTCGGTAACGGTCGCCCAGTGGAGATCGTCAGGGTTCCTGTCGCGAGGATGATTAAACTTCAAATTCTTTTTCCGCAGCCTATGCCGGCGGATTATGAGCTTGCTTCTTCGCTTTACACGCATCCTGAGGTTGCGGCGCGGTTACGTATCGTACGCGATTTTATCGAGAAACACAAGTCGGTGCTTCTGTTTACCAACACGCGTACAGAAGCCGAAGTTTTGACGAGTAGGTTTAAAGTGTGGGATTTGGACTTTCCCGTGTCTATTCATCACGGTTCGTTGGCGAAGCCTTCGCGTATCGCGGCAGAACGCGGATTAAAAGAGGGTGGGCTAAGGGGGCTTATTTGCACGAGTTCTTTGGAGCTTGGCATCGACGTGGGCAGGATTGATTTGGTTATTCAGTACATGAGCCCGAGACAGGTGACGCGGCTTATTCAGAGAGTGGGTAGAAGTGGGCACAGAATTGGTCATGTTGCGAAGGGCGTTATTATCACGATGGATTCGGATGACACGTTGGAAGCCCTTGTAATCGCTAGGATGGCGCCCAACGAGGAACTTGAACCCGTGACGATTCCGCCGAAGCCTTACGATGTTTTGGCGCATCAGATTGCGGGTTTGTTGATGAACCGGCGACGTTTGACCTTTTATGAAGTTTTTGAAGAATTCCGAAAAGCCTATCCTTTTAGAGACCTCACCGAAGAGGACATTCAGAAAATTTTTGCTTATATGCACTCGAGGTTTCCGAGGCTCGCATGGGTATCGGAGGAAGACAAACTTGCGCTGAAGCCGCGACGAAGTCAACCGCTCTTTGAATATTATTTTGATAATCTTTCGATGATTCCCGTAGAGAAGCAGTATTTGGTGATTGATAACTCCACAGATTCAGCGGTAGGCGTGCTTGACGAGGCTTTTGTGGCGGAGTTTGGAAAGCCCGGCTTGAAATTTATAATTCGCGGAAGCCCTTGGAAAATTGTTCAGGTTTATGGGGATAAGATTCATGTGAAACCCGTTGATGACCCGAGCGGTGCTATTCCCAGCTGGGTTGGAGAAGAGATTCCCGTACCTTTTGAGGTGGCGCAAGAGGTAGGCTGGATAAGAGGGTTTGTGGAAGATTCAATAAGAAAGGGCGAGACACTGCAAAAAATCGTTTCCAAACTAGCCGAGAAATATCCTGCCGACGAGGATACAATCATGCGTGCGTTGCGGGAAACTTTTGAGCAAGTGAAGAAAGGTTTTCCAGTTCCCACTGACAAGCGTTTGGTGGTTGAGGATTGGGAAGAATTTGTGATTTTGCATGCGAATTTTGGCTTGTTGGCAAATCGTGCATTGGCGCAGTTGTTGGGGCAATTGATTTCTGAGCGCACTGGCTACGTCGTAACCGTGCAGCATGACCCATACAGAATATTCATTCAAACCATGGGCACGATAAACGGCGACGGATTGGTTAACTTGTTTAACGAGATAAAAGCCATGCCTGATGAGATGATTCGTGAACAATTGACCCGTGCAACCGTGAAAACAGGGCTGTTTAAGCGAAGGATGATTCATGTGGCGAGAAGGTTCGGGGCTTTGAAAAAATGGGTTGACTTTAGCAATGTTAGCCTGAGAAGCCTCATGAAAAGTTTTGAAGGCACGGTGATTTTCGAGGAGGCGCTTAAGGAAACTTTCACAAAAGATTTGGACATGGAAAAGACCATTCAAATCATAAACAACTTAAGGACGGGCGAAATTGAAATCCAAAGAATAGACACGGGTGGAGTTGCTACACCAGTCGCGCGAGTAGGCATCGAAAGAGTCAGCATGAAGACAGATTTAATTCCGCCTGAAAAAATGCGGGCGTTGCTCGTAGAGTCGGCCAAGGCGAGACTACTGAACGAAACACGCACTTTTGTATGTACAAATTGCTGGGACTATTCTGGGATGATTCGAATCAAAGAACTACCCGACAAACCCTTATGCCCTAAATGCGGTTCTTCAGCGTTAGGCGTACTACGTTTGGATGAGGATCAAGTCCAATCTATTACTGAGAAAAAAGGCGAAAAACCCACAAAAAAAGAAGAGGAAATCAAAGAATACGCGAAAGAAACCGCCCGATTAGTTGCAAAATATGGGAAACCCGCAGCAGTGGCACTGTCTGCACGAAGAGTAAAACCAGCTGACATCGCTAAAATGCTTAAACAAGAATCAACATTAACCGACAACTTCTACGAAGCAGTATTAAACGCAGAAAAAAAGGCACTCAAAAAAAGATTCCAATAACCAAACTCTCACAAAAATGCGACGAGCATAACGTCTTCTCCTCTGAACATGCATTAGCGAAACTCCCGTCTTGCGACCACAACAAAGATTACACCTAAAACCCCAAGCATGGCCAACAAAAAAAGCGGTGTAACAAAAAGTAAAATTCCAAGCGTAAAAACTGGCAATACATCGGCAACGCTAGAAATACGAACAAAAAGGTATAGAATAACAACAAAAGCCTCAACAGCAACGAGAGAAGACCCAACCGCAGCAAGTGCAAAACTTTTTCTTGATAACACCATTATCCCTCCAATCATCTCGAGAATAAAACTAAGTAGACCGAGCATTCCGATAAATAAAGCCCAATAATCGGAAGGACATTTGGATATTCTCCCCAATTGTAAATAAAACCGTTAACAAAAAACAAACTCAAAAGAATACATCCAAAAGAACCAAGAATCGTAAGTATGCCACCTACAAGAGCAAAAGCCGACTTTGAAGACTTAACAGGTACACTGTCACAAAGATGCTGAGACATGCCTACTTCATTTCCCCTCCAAACTGAAAAAATCCAAGACACATAACCCTAACCACATTTCAAATTCCACTACCTTAAAAAATTTCTTTCCACACTCATTCAAAAACCGAAAACCCAACATGCACAACACCATAGAAAAACCCTCAAACAAGAAGGCATTACACTTACACAAAGCCCAAAAAATGAACCACGGGTTCTCTGTTCATATTTGGATCATATTTGGAGCCTAATAAGATCATATATGGAAGAGGGGCCTAGAAACGCGAGCACACAGAGAAAAAAACATTATACATCAAGTAACAGATTTCACAATCTTCTCCCAAAGCGCCTCATTATCAATACAGCCAACATCTGGCGCATCCACATCGCCGTTAAAATAACTGAAAGCCCGTGCTCTGCAACCGCCACAAATGTACTTGTCTTTGCAGTTCCCGCATCCGACGATCCGCCCACCAACATTATACGTTTCAAGATTTTCCCGAGAACGCATTTTCCACAAAAACGGATGTGTATCCCACACTCTTTCAAAATTATCCTTCAAAATGTTACCTAAAACCGTGTGTTTACCCGTAGCAAAAAACACGCAAGGTTTCATGTCGCCATTCGGCTCCAAACACATATAAAGCCTACCGCCCCCACAGCCCCCAAGAAAATTCGCAACGTTCTCAACCCCACGTTTAGTAGCGTAATGAGCAGAAACAGCAAAACGTTCACCATGCTCTTTAACAATCCGTTTAACCACACTCGCATACTGAGGACACGTACTAAAAAACCTATCAACCACCACACTAGATTTCCCAAATCTCTGCTCTTCCTCCTTAGCCCTCAAATACAAATCAAAAATCTTCCTTCCAAGCAACTCCAAAACCCGAAGCCGCTCATCCGGCGTCAAATCCAACTCAACAAAAGATTTTGCTCTCCCAGTTGGAATATAATTGAAATGCATAAACCTAACCCCCAACTCTTCGGCAATAGAAACCACCTTCTCTACTTCATCAAGATTCAAACGCTGCACGGTTGTAGCGATGCACGTATCCAAACCAGCATCTAAAGAATTACGGATCCCCTGCATCGTTTTTTCAAAGCACCCAAGCACTTGACGAAACTCTTCGTGAACCTTCGCCGTGGCTCCATCCAAACTCACTTCAACATAATCAACACCTACATCTTTCAACCTCTCCACATTATCCTTCGACAACAAAGTACCATTCGTAGCGATGCTTATGTATGGAATCTTCTTTTTCGCGTAAGCCGCCACTTCAAAGAAATCCTTCCGCATCAACGGTTCTCCGCCTGAAAACGAAAGCGCCGGAAGCCCTACACCAGCAGTTCTCGAAAGAACATCTATTACTTCTAACGCTTGTTCGGTGGAAAGTTCTGGGCGTTTTTTGCCAGCGTCTTCATAACAATGCTTGCACCTCAGATTACAAGTGTAAGTGAAGTTCCACACAATTTCAAACGGACCCGCAGGCGTAAAAGGAACACGCACACCATATTTCCTTATGCCCTTCATCATAAGCCCAAAACCCTTCAGCCATGCTTCGCTGTATTCTGCGCTTAGGAATTGCCGCTGCAGAAAATCCTTCTTTATGCGAAAGGCTCTCATTCCAAGATTATAGAAGGGTTTGGCTATGTTCCGACTTAGCCGCGAACAATTCTCGCACAAGTCAACATTTCCGCCCAGAAAATCCTTCAAAGAATTCAAAAGCAAACTTCCATCCAAACCACAATCAACATCAAACCTTGCTATAAGCGCCCTCAAAACAGGATTCAACGTCGACGAAAGCACAATGTTCTCCAACGATTCCCTGTTCATCCTTGGTCACTTGGTGCTCTCTATAAAAATACAAAACACACCTTCTTAATTAAATCTTCCACGAACAAAAATGTGAAAATTCGATATAGTTGTTGAATACGAAACGTTTATTAAATAATGCGATATTAGAAATAGTGTAGACGTGTTTGTCGTGTGTACTGTGTGGGTAGGAGTTTGGTTGGGTTGGAGCGTTTAAGGCATGGTGGTGGGCGGGTTTGTCCTAATGTTGATTGTGGTAGGAGTTTTGATCGTCCGTTGAAGTTGACGGTTTTGTGTAGTGATCCTGTTGAGACTTATTTTGCTTGTCCGTTTTGTATGAGTCGGGTGGATTTGGAGGAGCCGAAGCCTAGGTTGCCGAAGTTGGAGAAGCCTGTGTTGCCGGTTGAGGAGGATGTTGAGGATGTTAAGGAGGATGTTAAGCCTTTGAAGCGTGTGGAGGGGGTGCCGGAGGTTTCTGTTGATAAGCAGGATGTGTGTTTGCATGAGTTTGGGTATTTGAAGAGTCGTCCGAAGGGTAAGCCTATACCGGATGAGTGTTTGACTTGCCCGAAGATGATTCAGTGTCTTATGTAGCCGTAGCTTTTGCTTAGTTCTGTGTTTTTCTTTTTTTGTAGTTTATGTTTTGTGTGTAGCGTGATGTTTGTTTGTCTGTTTTTTGTGTGCGTCGCGTTTCTAGGCCCCTCTTCCATATATGATCCTATTAGGCTCCAAATATGCCGCAAATATGAACAGAGAATTAGGGGTTGACTTTCGGTTTCGGTTCTGGTTTTTGTGGAATCGTTGTGCGTGTGGCTTGGTTGTGTTTTTTGGGAATGTGTTGTTTGTGGTGTGGTTGGCGGAGTAGGATGTTAAGAGTGTGTAGGTTCGGCAAGAAGGCAAGCTAGACACGAAATACCTAGAAAAAGAGCCGAAACAATCACAAGCACAAACAACACTAAAAACAATACAAGGCATAGTCGTATGAAAATCAATAGTTGTCAAGATGGTCAGGAATTTTTTCCATTCTTCTGAGATTTAATCTGATACCCTGCTGCTCTAAGTTCTTCGCTTATTTGTTGACGAACTTCTTCAACTGAGTTCTTGAAGGGTACGTACACTATTCCATGCATGTCAGAAGGCAATTCAACGTCGCCCGTATGCAAACAACAGACTTTGTCGCGACCTAATCGACCAATGAAATAACCGAATTCAAGGATTACGTTCTGTCGAGCACGTGGATGAAAACCCTCTAGCTTATTTGCTCCAAGACCTCGAACCTTTCCAAGGAAAGGCCCCCCTAAATCATCTGGCGTCAAAATGACAAACGCATACCCAACGTCGGAATATTTCTCAAGTTTTTCAACTATTGTTCTGCTCCCGCTCGGTTGTTCATGAAGGACAATGGGGTTAAGCCCGAGACCCCTTATTCCCTTGAGTTCTTTTACTGGCTTATAGTCTCTACCATGGACTATGAAGATGTTCTTGCGTTCTAGTCTCCTTTTCGACTCTGATTTTCCTGCTCTCGGCACGGTTATGTATTTTCTTGTAACGTCTTTTCCGTTTTCAACAACGTATTCTTCTTCATCGTATTTGTCTTCAATCAATTCATCAGCATAGGCTTTCTTAATGAGAACTGAAGAACTCTGCTCTGTTTCCTTGATGGAAACTTGAATTACATCCTTTGGATCTATCGGACATCCACCAACAAGAAAAGAGGTGCCGGTGTTGAACGGTTAGACTATCCCTTTTCAGTCGCCTTCCCGATAAGTCGAGCTCATAGGCTTCGTCTTCATTTTTGGTTCCTTTTTGCAAAAAGCGGACATGAATGTGATAGTATGGCATTTCGTATCATAGGGCTATTATCTTTAATACATTCAAAAACTTAACTGTTTCAGATTCTATCCAACCCTAAGTTAATTCGTTAAGCCTTATCGCTATTTTTGTCTTTTTTGTTGTATGTATTCTTCTACCCATTGCTTGGCTACGCTGTCGGGCACCTGCACGGGCGGATGCTTAAACGCATACGAGCACATACTCGTCAATACTCCGCCTATCTTCCTGTCCAAAGCCAACTTCACCGCCCGAATCACGTCAATCACCACGCCCGCGCTGTTCGGCGAATCCTCAACCTCTAATTTGGCCGTAAGCGTAATCGGACGATTCCCAAACTTCCGTCCCTTAAGAAAAATGTAACATATCTTCTTATCACCCAAAAAAGGCACATAATCCGACGGACCGATACGAGTGGGCACCTCGTAAGGAATCAAACTCGTCACCGCCTCAGTCTTGCTAACCCGCTTCGTCTTCAGCCTATCCTCAACCGTCATGTTCAAAAAATCCGTATCCCCACCCAAATTCAACTGATAAGTCTCATCAATCTCAACACCCCGATCCACACACAACTGCGCCAAAACCCGATGCAAAATCGTCGCGCCCAACTGACTCTTAACATCATCACCAGCAATAGGCAAGCCTTTCTCCTCAAACCTCCGCGCCCAAGCAGGATCAGTCGCAATGAACTCGGGAATACAATTCACAAACGCACAACCCGCTCTCAAACAAGCCTCAGCATAAGCCCGACTAGCCGCATAACTCCCAACAGGCAAATAATTAATCAACAAATCCGCATCCGCCTCACGCAAAACCTCAGCCACATCCACAGGCTCCACACGACTATCATCATAAACACGAAAAGGCTCACGCATATGCGAAGCCACACTATCCAAAACCGGACCCGCCGAAACCTTCACACCCGTCTTCGGCACATCACAAAACTTCACCGCTACGTTCGGCTCGGCCCAAATCGCCTCAGCCAAATCCTTCCCAATCTTTTGCCTGTTCACCTCAAAAGCCGCCACAAACCGCACATCCCTGACGTGGTACCCGCCGAAATTCACATGCATAAGCCCAGGCACCTTCTCATCTTCTCGGGCATTCTTGTAAAACTCTATACCCTGCACCAAAGTAGACGCACAGTTACCCACACCCGCAATTGCCACACGAATCTCGCCCAAATCATACTCCCTTCTTAACCAACACAACTGTAACGTAAGAAATTACACCACTCATTCTTAACACTTTTTCACCACCCAACCGCCATCAACTGCAAAAACTTGATTAACACGTGTCAATACAAACAATAACCAATTCTCACGGAGACAGCGTAAAATGAAAGAAAAATTCGAAATCCGCTACGAACCATTCAAAGAAATCGTCATCATGGAACGCACCGAATTCCCAACCCCAGACGACCTGGCACGATTCACGAACATCATCGCCGGCGGCAAAACCGCAGGCATATACTGGGCAGACGGCGTGGCATTCATCTACTTCCCACTAAGCATAAACACCGAAGCCGCCGCAAAAGCCCTCATCGAAGAAGGACGCGTCTACTGGGCATTCCTAAGCTACGCGCTCATGCCCGAATTCAAACCCATCATCGAAACCCGCGAAAAAATCATGGTCCCAGTCATCAACATGTCCTCAAACACACTCTTCCAAAAAGCCGCAGAATGGATCAAAAAACAAAAATAACCCGCCAACCCACCCTCCACCAACGTTAAGGCGCTCTTATTGAAAAAAATAGTTCTTAAAGGAAGAATCTTCAGTGGACACGGAGGCGGAGCCCGATACCTAAAACTTCCATGGGTAAAAAAACAAATAACCGAAAAACTAGGGTTCGAACCGTTCCTGGGCACCCTAAACCTAAAACTGTCAAAAGAAACAGTTGAGCGAAAGAAGCAGTTGCTACGGTCGAGTGTGGCGATCAAGATAATCCCAGAAGAGGGCTTTTGTTTAGGACTATGTTTCAAAACGTTAATCATGAACAAAATCCAAGGCGCAATCGTGCTGCCCCAAGTGCCGGGCTATCCTGAAGACGTTTTAGAAGTAATCGCGCCCGTTTCTCTACGAAAAACGCTCGGCGTTACAGAGGGCGACGAAGTTCAGCTAACAGTTTATCTTCCCCGCTAACCGGCCTTCTACCCAACCGTTTCATGTAAACTTCCAGATACCCATCGAAAAGCCCATGTTTACGCAAGTATTCGCCGTACCACGCCAAAGCCGCAATCGACCGCGCCGCATCCTCAGGCGAACCGTAGCATGGAATGCCCATCTTGTCAAACCTCGACCGCACGTACAACGCCATCTCAGTTTCGCCAATGTCGCAGGCTACGATGGGCTTGATGTATTGCTTTGCTACGTTTGCAATTCTGTCCACAAAATCCTCGTGTAGCCCGGGTGTGTGATGTAGCCCTAAGACTAGGATGCCGTCGACTTCTTGCGCGTCAAAAAGAATCTTCGTAACCGTCTCGAACATTTCCGAGTTTGCCGAGCCTGTAACGTCTACGGGGTTGAGGTTTGTGGCAAATTTTGGCAAGTGCCCTTTTTCTTTCAGCCTCTCAAACTTTTGAACGAGCTCGTCGGAAAACCGTTTCACAGTCAAGCCTCTGGCTTCAAGCTCGTCAACCGCCATTACGCCGGGGCCTCCAGCGTCGGTTACGATGCCGATGTTTTTGCCCGTCGCGGGTGGTTGAAAGGCGAAAACCTTGCCTAGGTCGAAAAATTCTTCCATGTTCTGCGCACGGATGATTCCTACTTGGGCGAAGGCAGCATCGTAAACCTTGTCTGAACCCGCGATGGAGCCTGTGTGAGATGCGGCTGCACGTGCTCCTGCTTGGCTACGTCCGCTTTTTAGTGCGACTATGGGTTTGACTTTCGTGACTTCTCGTGCGACTTGCATGAATTCTCGGCCGGTTTCGATGGCTTCGGCGTAGAGGAGGATAACCCACGCTTTTTCGTCATGCAACAAATACTGCAGTGTTTCGGCTTCGTTAACGTCGCATTTGTTTCCAAAACTCACGAACTTGCTGATGCCCATCTGGCGACCCGTGAGATAATCGAGTGCTGAGGCGCCGAACGCTCCGCTTTGTGTAACTATTGCGAGATTGCCGCTCATGGGGCGAGGAGTTGCAACCATCTCGTTTCCAGATAAGAGAATTTTTGTTTCAGGGAGGAAGAGCATGTCGATGCCGGTTTCTGTGTCATAAACTCCGAGGCAGTTTGGGCCGAGTATTCTTATTCCGGCTTTTTTTGCGATGGCGACGATTTGGTCTTCGAGTTTTTTGTTTCCGACTTCGCTGAAGCCTGCGCTTACGATTACTGCGGCTTTTACGCCTTTCGCCGCGGCGTCTTCCATGACTTGTGGGATGTTTTTCGCCGGGACAACTATGACGATGAGTTCCACGTCGTCTACGATTTTCCGAAGCGATGGGTAACTTGGATAAGCCAAAACATAATCTTCAGTCGGGTTGACGGCGTATAGTTCTCCTTTGAATACTCCTCTGCGTTTGTTTTCCACGAAGTTCTTAAAAATAACATGTCCCGCTTTGTCGAGTTTTTTTGAAGCACCGATGACCGCGACTGATTTGGGTTTAAAGAAAGCGTCTAACTGTTCGATTATTGACTTCAATTTTTCGGCACCTTTCGCATATGCTTAGCAGCAGTTACCGTAAATATTTTCCTCTTAAAGGTCTTACTATCACGATGGGTTTGTGGTCGATTTTTGCCAAATCCTCCCATGTGACCTGAGTTAATGAGGCGTTGAATCTTTCCGCCATGTCCCACACTGTTCTTCCTGCGCCGTAGCCGCGGGCGAGATTTGCGATTGTTGCAACATGTAGGGCTTCTTTTATGCTTAGATGCTTGTCTCCGGACATGGCTATGGGGATGGCACTTTTGTTTAACTTCAGAAATCTGCCTGCAACGTAGGCCAAGACACCGCCGTGAGAGCGTATTCCCTTCGCAGGTCTTGGCCGTGGAGTGAAATGAAAATTACGAAAGGAGTATGCCCTATCCGTGTCGACAATCATGACCGTTACGGCTTTTCTAAGCGTTGTTTTGATGTTGTTTCTGATTTTTGTTGCTATTTCTGTGGCGTTTGAGAGCGTCAGGCTAACATAAGAAAAGGGTAGGTTGCTCCCGTCGATTCCGCCCTCTGAACCGTGCATAAACGCCTGCAAAAAACCCGCGTATTCAAGCGCTACTTGCTTGTGTTTAGCGCCTTCTGTTTTCGGGTATGTCTTAAAACGTTGAATGGTTTCTTTTTTAAGATGACAGAAAGGGCCTAAGACGTAGCCCCAGATAATAGGCATCCAAAATTCTGCCAAAAATCGCGCCGTTCTCGAGGGCTTGACAACGCTTTCGTCGATTACGTTGCCCATTGCGGTGGATATGGCTTTTTCTGAAACTGTGACTATGTCGCCGTTTTTTATTTTGCCTTTAACAGCGTCTATGACATGTTGGATGTAGTTTTCCTTTGGTTTCCAGTATGGCGTAGAAACAGCGAGTACCCGGTAGTGTTTCACTTTTCTCCAACTCAGTTTTTTGCCCTCATACCAATTTATAAGTATGGAGCAGTAGCATCAAAAACAAAGTTTGTGCAAGTATCTTCTATGCCCTTGATGCCTCGAATCTGGTTCATGATAATCGCTTGCAAATGCTCCTTCTTTTCGGTTTCAATTTTAGCCACGACATCGTAGTCGCCATACAACAGGAAAGATTCAGTGACATTTTCAATCTTCCGCACCTTCTTCAAAACGCTCTTCTCTTTTCCGGGCAGCGTACGTATGAACACGAAGGCAACCTCCAAAGTAGGTTTCACCGTTCCAACAGAAATCGCTGTGTTAGATTTTAACTCTTTCCTCGACCATCAGTTTTCCATTTTGGCGTGCATGAAAAATCTGAACTGTGCGGGTCAGTAAGTAATTTAGAACGCAGAAACAACAACGCGATTGATGCGGAATTTTAGTGTTTTTTGTGTATGATTTCTTGTTTCGTTTCTACATCGACTACTTCGAAGCTTAACAGTTGTTTTGTGTAATCTTCGACGAGTTTTTCGCGTTTTTCATTGCATTCATCGATTTGATTTTGCAGCGTCAACAGTTCTTTTTTGAGTTTTTCGATTAATTTTTCATCTTCCATTGCTCTTCATCTTATCTTTCCGTGTTGACTGCAACCCTTCATAAGAGCTTGTACGTCTCTTAACGCTACAGTCGCACAGTTTGACTTCAAGCTTCTTTCTTTGAAAAAGAGCATATCTTTTATGAAACCCAAATAATTATTACAAAAACGAAAACGGCTTGGCAACCTCGATTTTTCATTGAAACCTGGCTTGTTTTACGCGGTTGCGGGTTTAATGCCTCGCATGGACAGTGCAGTGGTTATGGGCGCTTCTATGAAGCCTCCGATAACTCCGCCTACAGCGTGAAGCCCAGCCCAACCTGCAACCCCCCATTTTGCTAAGAGAGGGGCAGCCGTAAAAAACAATCCAATAATCGTGCCTGCTACGGCGGCTGAGAAAACCGAAATCAGAACCAACACTGCTGGTCCGGTTAAGGTTTTTTCAAAACAGTTTTTGTACCCTAAAAGCCTCGCGAGCACGTCGAAAACGAAGCTAGCTACGGTGAAGCCTAAGAAAAAGAGCGCGTCTGGTCTGAAAATAAAGTTCACGATCGTGGCTATGGCACCTACGGCGGTGGCGGTTCCAAACTTTCTGGTCCACCATAGGGCTATGATTAAAGATGCGAAACCTATTATGTCGCAGAGAAAAGGTAGCTGGAAGATTTGGAAGAAGATTGGAGAAAGAGTCGAGTTGAGCACTCCCCATAAGGCGGCGCAAAGGGCTATTATGGCTATGTCGCGGCTGTTGAAGTAGGTCATGCCATGTCACCAGTGTTACGATTTAACTTTTTTGTAACACTACAGTTATAAATCTTTTGTTCCTTAACATTTCTCGAAGTGACCGATATGTCCACGCGGAAAGGTGTAGTTCGATTCAGCATTTCTCTTCCGCCCAAACTGGTCAACGAGTTTGACGAGGCATGGAAGAGCATGGGATACGATAACAGGTCAAAGGCTGCGCATGATGCTTTTCGCAGTTTTATTAGCGAACACAAGTGGACTCGAGAAGAGGCGGAAGAGATTGTGGGCGCTATTGTTTTGGTTTATTATTTGGACAAGCCTGGTTTGCTGAACGAGATCATTAGGCTTCAGCACGAGTTTGAAAGTGTGGTTTCATCTGTCATGCATGTTCATTTGGCGAAGGACAAGTGTTTGGAGTTGATCGCGGTGAAGGGCAAGGTGGGCAAGGTCAGAGAGTTAAGTCAGGAACTTGCGGCGAAGAAGGGCGTTAAACAATTAAAGTTTGCTGCGATTGCCTTGTAAGCGCGTTGCCATGTGAATTTTTATTGCGGACTTTACTCCCACTGTTTCTTTATCCACTCTTCGACTCCGATTTCTTTCATTTTTTGAAGCCGCTCTATTTTAGCACGGTTAAAAACGTTTGAGTATTTGCCTTTTTCGTCCCATAGGGCGCATGGAAATTCGGAGCATTCGAAACAGAAGTCAACACCTTTTGTGATGCAGCATTTGCGAACTGGGCAGTCGCCCCAGCCGGAGCCGCCCTTGCAATTGAAAGCGCAGGCAGTTTTTGAGAGAATTTCGAGGCCTTTAATCGTCTGTTCGGCGTTGCTGCCTTTGTTGTTGATCCAGCCTGCGAGTTCGAAATGGCTTTTGATTAGGTCTAACAGTTGCGCGGCGGGTTTTCTCAGAGCGTCAGTGTACCAATAGCAGGTTCGGCAGTAGTTGCCGCAGTATGCTACTTCGTTTTTTCGTGCTTTCTTAAGATTTTCACTTGTCATGCATTTTTCACCGTCACATTTTGTGTATGCTGGTGTTTTATCAATTTTGTCGGCCGTGTTGGTTGTTTGCTGGTGTGTTGCAGGGGTTTATTCCGAAAATGTTAAAAGGCTCTGTTGTTGTAAAGCATATAAGATATGTTGAGAGACATATTTAATATGAGGCATGGTTGAGCGTCAAGTGATCAACACTAAAAAGCGTCAAGTCAAACGTACCACGATAATTCTCGACGAAGAAGAACGCAAATACATAGACTCGCTTATCAAAGACGGCAAGGAGCAGGGTCTCAAGCCGTTGATCTCGAAGATGCTCGACGTGTACCGCAGCATGACCATATACGACTGGAAATATCCGGGCGAATACTATTGTGGCATAAGCCGAATAGCCTTCATCAACATCGAATTCATCAACATACTTCTCAAACACGTGCCCGAAGAAAAATGGCGCGAGGTAGGTAACGAAGCAGGTAACGCTGCTAGGGTTTCTATGGAAGCAAGCCTGAATCTCGATCCTGCCAAACGTGAAAGATGGGAGGATGTTTTCAAACGTTTGAGGGTTCAGGGTTTTGGCGATTTTTACTTGAGGGATAAATACATCATTTTGAAGGCGCCTTTTATTAACGCCAGTGATTTTTTGTGTGGTTATCTTGAGGGTCTTTTAGGCGTGCGGTTGGAGCCTCGGACGTCGACCGCGCCGTTTGTGTTCGAGTTAGTTGAATGATAAGTTTCATTGTTTACTAGGGGTTGGTTTATACATGCTTGCTTAGTCGAATTCAGATTCAGAATTCACACATCTTAAATCGAAAGATTCACTTCAGCTTTCCATGCGGGTAAACTAAAGTGCCACCCCCACTGATGCCAGAGTTCTTCGCATTGCTGGGCATAGACATTTTCTTAGCCATCAGCCTCATCACCTGCCTTCTCGACAAACACTTTCCCGGAGCATTATCCTACATTTACCAACTTGCGGCGCTCACTGGCTTTGGGCATCTGCTCGTCAGCCGAGAGTTTCTTGGGGTTTTCGAGGAATACACGCGGTTCTGGTACTCGGCCGTTTACTTGGCCATAGCCTTAGCTAATATCGTTGCCATCAATGTTTACCTTGCGTTTTCCAAGAAACAACATGCCTTAGCCAAGCTATTCCTAACCGCTGTGACTGCTCCCGCCTACTTTGTCTCGATTTTGTTCATTCACAACTACGCTCAAGTGGCAACCTACCCTCTAGTGGCGTTGCCGTCGCTTCCCATGGACAGCGTCTTTGTCGCCGTCGTCACGCTTGACACCGTTGTCGTAGGCGTGGGCGTCTACCTCTTCCTCCGACCAAAATGGTGGCATATTACCGCCACAGGCTCGGCTATAGTGATCGCGGCGAGTCTGTATACTTTCCTCAAGCCTGCATGGCAAAACACGACGTTCCTCGTCTTCGCCGTGCTCTTGGGGGTGGCGTGTTTCATTGTCTTAGGAGCCAGCATCTTTATCCTCCTAAGATTGTGGTGGGAAAGCAAAAAAGAAAAACAATAACCAACAAGGGGAGGTGAAAAGAAAAAAATGACCTTAGAAAAAATCCGCTCGAAGAAATCGCTGAAACTCTTAACCCTACTGATAACATCACTCATGATAGCAGGAGTCAGCGCGGCCACATACAGGTATATGTATATCAACGGTAGCATAACGGTTGGTCAAGCAAAACTAATATGGATAAAAGGCGCCGATGCACCTGTCGATGCTTCGATTCAAGGCAGTACTGTTACTATCGACTTGGATGTAGAACCTGGAACACCACTGAACTTCACTAATTGTCTCTTCATCAAAAACAATGTCACAACCACTTACACAATGAACATCACAATAACCTCACCCGTAACCGCTGCAGACTTTGACGAAGCAAAAATACACATCTACGAAAACTCTACAGGCTCATGGCTCTATGTTGACACCTTAGACATGACGATTGATAATGATGCTGTGACTAGTCTGCAGATAGCCCAAGGAGAATACTATCGACTGTCATTTGAAATTGCTGCAAAGACAACAGCGAGCGGTCAGTACACGTTTAGTGTTGAAGTAGATTACGTGTAAAATAGCGTAATCTACCTCCACCATTTTTAAATTCTTTTATTTTTTTCTGAAAGAATAAGCGCCGTAGGTCAAACTTTGTATAGTATTATCCAGAATTTATGTGTCTGTAGATTTTGAGTCTTTATTGTTGGTTCATATGTGTTAAATATTGTTTTTCGTAAAGGTTACGACACAAGACGAAGGTGAAAATCGACCTTGATTAAATTGTTCAATTCAAAGAAAGGTATTTCGCCAATTCTTGCAACCCTACTGCTCATAGTCATCGCGGTTGCAGCGATTATAGTTACGTACGCTTGGGTAATGACCTACATGGGAGCGCAGACTGGACAGGCAGGCGTATTGATTACTCATGAGACCACAAGATGGTACGGTAGCCCAACCGACGCTGCCAAAAACAGAACCGACATCATCATAAAAAACATCGGAACCAGCACCGTGAAAATCGTCCGCGTCTACTTCGGCACCTCTGCAGACAACCCCATCGAAGTGACGGCCAACTGCTTACAAGGAATAAACACTACTCTTCCGCAACAAGGAATCACGACAATAACCGTCGCGTGGCCCATCTCAGAACTCGGAACCACATGGAGCAACGGCCAAACATACCACATTTGGATAGCAACCGACCCCGGCACGACCTACAAGTTCACGTACTACGTGTCATAGCGTAGCCTTTCCATTCTCCCGTTTTCCTTTTGCCTCAAAACTATTTTATTCCATCACATTGTATACATGCAGTCATCACAAGGCACGGATGAAGGTTTAATGAATTACCAAGCAAACATCTTTATCGAAGGACTACAAGTTTTCGTCGCCTTGGCGTTTCTGCTGTACGCCTCTTGGAGCGACCTAAAAACACGAGAAGTAAGCAACATGGTCTGGGCGTTATTCGCACCCATCGGCTTGACACTAAGCCTAACATGGCTATTTCTGTTCAATTTTTCCACGGAAGCACTTTATTTGTTCGTCATTTCAGTATCGATAACATCCGCTTTGGCGGTTCTACTTTTCTACGCAGGAGCGTACGGCGGCGCAGATGCGAAAGCGTTGATTTGCCTCTCGGTCACACTTCCCTTTTATCCCGGCGACCTTGTTCAATTTGGCTTTGCCCTATACATTTTCCCATTAAGCGTGTTCAGCAACGGCGTCATTCTGGCGGCTTTAAGCGTCATCTACGCACTTCTCAGAAACCTCATATGGCGACAAAAAACCAAACAACGTTTTTTCGAAGGCCTAGAAAAAGAACCAAAATGGCGAAAACTAGTTACGCTGCTTAGCGGCTACAAAATCTCCCTCAGCAAACTTGAAAAAAGCCAGTTCTTGTATCCGCTCGAAGATGTCCAAGACTCGGAAACAGGCAACACAGAAAGGAAACTGTTAGTTTTCCCCAAAGACGAAGAAAGAGAAGGTATAGTCAAAAGAATCCTCGCCGCCGTGGAAAAAGGATTAAAAATAGACTGGGTGTGGGCGACGCCCGGCTTGCCCATGCTCGTTTTCATAACGCTCGGGCTCGTCTCAGCGCTGGTCATCGGAGACTTCGTGTGGATAATCCTCACCCGATTGTTAGTATAAAACTACTCTTAATTATCGTGCAACTGCAAAACCGTCGTCTGCGAAGATTGCACGTTCGACTAAACACGCGGAGTTCAATTAAGTAAAGTTTATATGAAAGATGTATGGTTTCATGTGTTTGATTCCGCGGAAAAATGGCAGTTAGGAGGCCGTTTTTCGGGTCGGATGACGTTGCCGACCAGTGGAGGAATCTCCCAGTTTGGAAGCCCACACCCCTCACTCTCAGTTCTTCATTTCACATTTAACCATAAATCTAACATGGAGAAAGATTAGAAAATGAGTGAAATCGCGTTAGAAGACCTGCTTCTGCTCGAAAAGTCGTTCTTCAAAGAAAAAGGCCTCGTCAAACAGCACCTTGACAGCTACAACGAGTTTATCGACCACGGTTTGCAGGAAGTCGTCAACGAAGTCGGACAAATCGACATTGAAATCCCAGAAAGCCCGTACCAAATAAAACTCGGACAAGTTTGGGTAATCGACCCGCAATCACGCATCAGCGGACCATACATCACCGAAGTCGACGGCACAAAACACGAAATTTACCCCATGGAAGCACGTTTCCGCAACCTAAGCTACGCTGCGCCAGTTGCACTTGAGATGACGCCTATAATTGACGGAAGAGAGCAAGACACGGAGCTCGTTTTAATCGGCGAACTTCCCGTCATGCTAAAGTCAAAACTGTGCGTTCTTTCAGTCCTCTCGCCCGAAGAGTTAATCGCTGCTGGAGAAGACCCTAACGACACGGGTGGCTACTTCATCATTAACGGCTCAGAACGCGTCATAGTTGCCCTAGAAGACCTCGCGCCAAACAGAGTCATCGTGGACATAGACGAACGCGGCGCCTCACCAGTTTACCAAGCCAAAATCTTCTCAACCACCGTTGGCTTCAGAGCGCGAATTGAGTTGAGGCTAAAGTCGGACGGTGCCATTTACGTTTCCATGCCAGGTGTCCCGACAGAAATCCCGTTCATCGTGTTGATGCGAGCGCTGGGGCTAAAGTCTGATAAAGAAATAGCCGAAACAGTTTCTCCAGACAAAACGTTACAGAACCTGCTTGACGCCTCATTCGAGAAAGCCGTGGGAGTTGATTCTGTAAAAGACGCGTTGTTATACATTGGAAACCGAGTCGCCCATGGACAAGTAGAAGAGTACAGGCTTCAAAAAGCCGAAAGCATCATAGACCGCAACTTTCTACCCCACATCGGACGAACCAAAGAACACAGACAAGAAAAAGCCCTGTTTATGGGCGAAATGGCAAGCCGAGTGATAGAGCTAAAGCTGGGTAAACGGAAACCAGACGACAAAGACCACTTTAAAAACAAGCGGCTCAAACTTGCCGGACCACTGCTCGCCGACCTCTTCAGAATAGCCTTCCGTAACCTCTGCCGCGACATCAAGTATCAACTTGAAAGAATGGGCATGAAACGACAAATGATATCCATCTCCGCCGCCGTACGCCCGGGCATAATCACCGAACGGCTTCAACATGCGTTGGCGACGGGCAATTGGGGACGAGGTCACGTGGGCATCACGCAGCTCCTAGACCGCACAAATCATGTTTCTACCTTAAGCCATCTGCGAAGGATGCAGTCGCCGCTCAGCCGAAGTCAACCTAACTTCGAAGCGAGAGACTTACACCCAACGCACTGGGGACGATTGTGCCCAAATGAAACCCCCGAAGGCTCCAACTGTGGCTTGGTGAAAAACTTGGCTTTGTCCGCGTGCATCTCGGTCGCCACCAACGCCGAAAAAATGAAGCACACGCTTTACCGTTTGGGCGTGGTGCCCGCGGCCGAGGCAAACGATTCTTTGAAACTGTCAGGCGCTAAGGTGTTTATTGACGGTAACCTTGTTGGATATTCGTCTGAACCAAAAGAACTTGTTGACGAAATCCGAAACAAACGAAGGCTGGGCGAAATTTCCACTGAAATAAACATTGCCTACTTCTCGAAAAACCTTGGAGAAAGAGACGAAATTTACGTAAACTGCGACGAAGGACGTGTACGTCGCCCGCTTATAATAGTGGAAAAGAGTGTACCAAAACTCCAGCAAGAACACATCGAAAAAATTCGTGCAGGCGAATGGGCATGGGAAGACCTCGTTAAAAACGGCATAATGGAATACCTCGACGCTGAAGAAGAAGAGAACGCGTACATCGCTCTAAGCCTCGCAGAAGTTACGCCAGAACACACGCATGCGGAAATCGCGACGTACACAATACTCGGCATATGCGCATCCACGATACCATACCCCGAACACAACCAGTCACCTCGAAATTCCTACGAAGCCGCCATGGCAAAACAAGCCTTGGGAATTTACGCCACAAACTCCATTCACCGCGTGGACTCTCGCTCTCACATACTGCATTATCCACAGATTCCTCTAATACAAACGAAACCGATGGAAATCATCGGCTACAAACATCGTCCAAGCGGACAAAACTGTTTGGTCGCCGTGCTTTCTTTCGAAGGCTACAACATGGAAGACGCGTTAATATTCAACAAAGCCTCAGTGGAAAGAGGCTTGGGACGCTCCACTTTCTACCGCATCTACGAAGCCGAATGCCGCCAATACTTGGGTGGGCTTAAGGACCGTTTTGTTGTTCCTGAACCAGGCATTAGAGGCTACCGTGGTGAACAGTATTATAGGCTTATCGAGCCAGACGGAATCATAAGCCCAGAAGTCGATGTGGTCGGCGGAGACGTTCTGATTGGAAGAACCAGCCCGCCAAGGTTTCTGGAAGAGTATAAAGAGTTTGAAGTGAAAGGGCCTTCCATGCGTGACACTTCGGTGGACATGCGGTCTTCCGAAGTTGGCACCGTAGACGGTGTTTTCTTAACAGAATCGAGCGAAGGAAGCAAACTCGTCAAAGTTCGAGTACGCGACCAACGAATCCCTGAATTAGGCGACAAGTTTGCGTCACGCCACGGCCAAAAAGGCGTGATAGGCATGCTTGTACGCCCTGAGGACATGCCCTTTACTGAGGACGGCATAATCCCCGACATTATTATTAACCCGCACGCCATACCCTCAAGGATGACGATTGGGCAATTCTTGGAATCTATGGCGGGCAAAGTCGCAGCGGCGCGCGGAAAACCCGTTGACGGCACACCGTTTTCAAATGAACCTCCAGAACAACTCAAGCAAGAATTAATACAACTGGGCTTTAGTCACACGGGCAGAGAAGTTTTCTACAACGGCATTACAGGCGAAAAATTCGTAGCCGACATTTTCATCGGCGTCGTTTACTACCAGAAACTGCACCACATGGTCGCCGACAAGATTCACGCACGAGCACGCGGGCAAGTGCAGATGCTCACTAGGCAACCGACAGAGGGCAGAGCGAGAGGCGGAGGCTTAAGATTCGGCGAAATGGAACGCGACTGCCTAATTGGGCATGGCGCGGCTATGCTCTTACGCGACCGTTTAATGGAAGAGTCCGACAAGTACCTCGTGTACGTGTGCGAAAACTGTGGCTACATAGCGTACTACGACACCAAACAACGCAAGTATGTCTGCCGCAGCTGCGACGAACACGCCCAAATCTCACCAATAATCATCTCGTACGCCTTTAAACTTCTCCTGCAAGAACTAATGAGCCTATGCATAGCACCACGGCTCAAACTGGAGGAAAGAGCATAATGGCAGCAACAGAAGAAGCAGTTCACAAGATTGTCGAACAATTACGGTTTGGTCTACTTTCGCCTCAAGAAATTCGAAAACTTTCAGTAGCCGAAATACAAACCGCCGACACATACGACGAAGACGGAGCACCCATCACCTCAGGCTTAATGGACGGACGACTAGGCACGCTAGAACCAAGACAAAGATGCAAAACATGCGGCAACACTGCCATCAGATGCCCAGGTCACTTCGGCCACATTGAACTCGCGGTCCCAGTTATCCACATCGAATTCACAAAGATAATCAACAACCTCTTAAACTCCACATGCCGAAACTGCGGACGCATACTCCTACCTGCCGAGCGACTCGCCAAACTAAGAACGCGAATTGTCCGCGTGAAGAAAATGTTGGGAGTAGTGCCCAACGAACTGTACAAGAAAGTTTTAGACGAGGCTAAAGGAAACGAATGCCCATACTGCGGCGCAGTTCAGCATAAACTGGAGTTCACAAAGCCCACGTCGTTCCACGAAATGTCAGAAGAAGGCGCCCAACGCTTAACGCCAAGCATGATTCGAGAACGACTGGAACGCATACCCGACGACGACCTCGAACTTTTCGGTTTCGACCCGAAGTCTGCGCGGCCTGAATGGATGATTCTCCAAGTGTTACCCGTGCCACCAGTTTACGTTCGCCCGTCGATTACGCTCGAATCGGGCATTCGTTCAGAAGACGATTTAACGCACAAACTCGTGGACATCATCCGCATAAACCAAAGGCTAAAGGAAAACATGGAAGCAGGCGCGCCTACGCTTATTATTCAAGACTTGTCCGAACTGTTGCAGTACCACGTTACGACTTACTTTAACAACGAAGCCTCGGGTATTCCCCCAGCCAGGCACCGCTCGGGACGAGCCCTCAAGACTCTTTCGCAGAGGTTGAAGGGCAAAGAAGGACGTTTTAGGAGTAACCTTTCGGGCAAACGGGTCGACTTCTCCGCTAGAACGGTAATCTCGCCTGACCCGAACCTTGACATAAACGAAGTCGGCGTCCCGTTGGAAGTTGCCACAAAACTATCCATGCCCGAAAAAGTAACCGAGTGGAACATCGAAGAAATGCGTAAACTCGTAAGCAACGGCCCAAGCAACTACCCCGGCGCGTTGTACGTTGTGCGTCCGGACGGCAAAAGAATCAGGCTGGAATTCGTGGTTGATCAAGCAAAGGTTGCGGAAGCCATAGAACCAGGCTTCATAGTAGAACGTCACCTCAGAGACGGCGACATTGCTATCTTTAACCGGCAACCGTCGCTTCACCGGATGTCAATCATGGCGCATTATGTTCGAGTTTTGCCGTACAAGACTTTCCGTTTGCATCTTTGTGTTTGTCCTCCTTACAACGCCGACTTTGACGGTGACGAAATGAACCTTCACATTCCACAGAGCGAAGAAGCCCAAACTGAAGCCCGTTTGTTAATGCAGGTTCAAGACCAGATTCTTTCGCCACGATTCGGCGGACCCATCATCGGCGCCATCAGAGATTTCATAACGTCTGCTTATCTTTTTACGAGAAGAACAACGCTGTTGACAAAGGAAGAAGTGTGCCGGTTACTGTTGGCTTCCGGCTACGACGGACCCTTACCCGAACCTCAAGTTAAAAAGCCAGAGCCCTTGTGGACGGGCAAACAAATATTCAGCCTATTCTTGCCCAAAGACTTTAATTACACGCTGAAAGCCACCATCTGTCAAGGCTGCACCAAATGCAAAGAAGAAGAATGTGAATATGACGCTTATGTTGTTATAAAGGACGGCGTCTTGAAAGCCGGCGTCATCGACCGACGTTCCATCGGCGCGGAACAATCTGAAAGCATTTTCCACAGAATAATCAAGGACTACGGCACTGAAACAGGAAGAGAATTTCTAAACAAGATCTGTCAACTTCTCAAACAGTTTACCACTATGCGCGGCTTTACTTATTCGCATGATGAACTGGAACTGTCGCCAGCCGCAAGACAGAAAATCAACAGAACAATACAAAAATACGAAGACAACGTCGCCGCCCTCATAGAAAAATACCGAAAAGGAACACTGGAACGTCTGCCCGGGCAAACGTTGGAAGAGTCGTTTGAAATTTACGCGTTGAACGAATTGGCGCATGCCAGAGACGAAGCGGGAAAAATTGCAGATCAAGACTTTAGCCTCGAAAACTCGGGAATCGTGATGACCCGAACCGGCGCGAGAGGCTCGAGCCTAAACATTGGCCAAATGGCTGCTTGCGTTGGGCAGCAATCGGTGCGCGGTAAACGAATCATGCGTGGTTATCTTGACCGTGCCCTGCCTCACTTTAAGCCTGGTGATTCTTCGCCTAAGGCAAGAGGATTCGTGCATTCGTCTTACCAGTCTGGGCTTGACACTGTGGAGTTTTTCTTCCACGCTATGGGTGGCAGAGAAGGACTCGTCGACACCGCGGTGCGAACACAACAGAGCGGCTATATGCAAAGACGCTTGATCAACGCGCTGGAACACTTGCGTGTTGAATACGACGGCACTGTGCGAAACTCCACTGGCGAGATCATTCAGTTCGTTTACGGCGAAGATGGCGTAGATCCGGCGAAAAGTGACCATGGAAAAGCCGTCAACGTAGCGCGACTTGTTGACCAAATAAAAATTTCTGTTCAAACCCGAAAACCCGCAGACCAAGAATACATTGAGAAAAAACTCAAGGAAGTAGAGACACAACTCACTCCAATCCTTGTCGAACAACTAAAAAGCCAATTAACAAAAGCAGAACTAGGAAAAGAAGCCGTAGACCAAGCCATTCATTTAACCGTTGAGAATTATAAACGCGCCTTGGTAGAACCCGGCGAAGCCGTGGGCATCGTGGGCGCCCAATCAATCGGTGAACCAGGCACCCAGATGACGCTTAGGACCTTCCATTATGCTGGTGTGCGAGAACAAAACGTCACGTTAGGGTTGCCAAGGCTTATTGAAATCGTGGACGCGCGGCGTATTCCTTCCACTCCCATCATGACTATTTACCTTACGAAAGAGTTCAGCAAAAGCAAAGAAAAAGCCACAGAAGTCGCCCGTGAAATAATCGCCACCACAGTTGAAGATGTCGCAAAAAGCGTTTTTGACGACCCGGAAAAAGAAGAAGTCGTCATAGAACTAAACCCGGCATTAATGAAAGAACGTGGAGTTTCTCCGAAAGAGTTGGAAGAAGCGTTGCATTTTCCAAATTGCGAAGTGAAGATTAAGGAAAAAACAGTGAGAATCAAGCCTAAGAAAGCCGGAGACCGCAGAAAACTCATCGGAAAAGTTACGGATCACTTGATAAAAGGCGTGCCCGGTATCCGCCGTGTGCTCGTAAGCGAAGAAAAAGGCGAATGGGTAATCCGTACAGACGGCTCTAATCTCTCCAGAGTCTTGGAAATCGAGAACGTAGACCCGACAAGAACAACAACCAACCATGTTCACGAAATCGCAAAAACTCTAGGCATAGAAGCCGCGAGAAACGCAATCATGAAAGAAGCAGAGGGCGTGTTGGAAGAGCAAGGATTAGACGTCGACATTCGCCACGTAATGCTCGTAGCAGACATGATGACAGCAACTGGCGAGATTAGGCAGATCGGTCGCCATGGAATCAGCGGCGAAAAATCCAGCGTTCTAGCACGTGCAGCGTTTGAGATTACAATTCCAAACATCGTTGACGCGGTTATAAAAGGCGAGAGTGACCCGTTGAAGGGCGTAACCGAAAACGTTATAGTTGGGCAAGCCATACCCATTGGCACTGGTTTGGTTGACCTTTACATGTCTGCTTTAGTAGAGAGTGATGCCAAAACGAAGAAAGCCGAGTGAGTAACGCATGGTTGATGTTGATAAAGCCTTAAGCATCGTGGTCAAAACAGGCAAAGTTGTCTTTGGAGCCAGAAACGCAGTGCAAAACGCACAAACCGGCAAGGCTAAACTGATTGTGATAGCCGCAAACTGTCCGGCTAACATTCGCAGCGACATCGAATATTACAGCAAAGTCTCAGGGGTTCCAGTCATAGTTTACCGTGGAACAAGCATCGATTTAGGCATGGTCTGTGGGAAACCCTTCGTGGTTTCGGCGCTCAGCGTTAAAGAACCTGGCGATTCTGACATCTTGAAACTCGTCGAGCAGCCGGAGATCGAGGAGGAAATCGAGGAAAAACCGTTTGAATCAGAAGAGTTCGTAGAAGACGAGGAATCTGTGGAAGCAGCGGAAGAAGAGGCTATCGAGGTGGAGGAAGACCTTGAAGGAATCGCTACGGAAGATGAGGGAGATTTCGAGGGTGAAGACGTGAATGACTAGCGGCATTAAAATCACGAGCAACGAAATGCGTTACATCGCACTGTTCGAGAGCATAACAGGCGCCACCGTGAAAGACTGCATCGTAGACGAAGCCCAAAACCGCGTCATCGCAATAGTCAAAGAAGGCGACATCGGCATGGCAATCGGCAAGGGCGGAAAAAACATCCGTCTACTCGAAAAAATGACAAACAAGAAGCACGAGATCATTGAATACTCAGATGACGCCGCGACGTTTATCAAGAACGCCCTCAAACCAGCAAGAGTGAGAGAAATACGCGTGAGCGAGCGTCCAGACGGGAAAAAAATCGCCGTCGTCACTGTGAACCCAAAAGACAAAGGCGTGGCGATCGGAAAGAACGGAAAGAACGCCGAGAGAATACGGTTTTTAGCAAAAAGATATTTTCAAATCCAAAACGTTTCCATCACGTAACAAATAGCAAGTCCAGAATCTGGCCAGCCTCAAAAATATTTTAGGCGTAATTGCTAAGCTTTTATTTGAGAGACAACACAATAGGGCGTGGTTGAGGGGAAACGTGATTGGCTAGTGGCGAAAGGGGTATGAGTCTAGAAATCGTTCATATAGATCATGCTATTTCGCCTCAGGCTCATACTCCGATGTATTTGATGCATAAATATTGGGCGAGAAAGCCTCACAATGTTGTCGGGGAGTATATTGAGCATTATTCGAGGAAAGGCGAAATTGTGCTCGACCCGTTTGTTGGAAGGAGTCACAGCAATCGAGGCACTGAAAAGAGGAAGAAAAGCCATAGCCATAGACCTCGACCCAATAGCAACCTTCATAACACGTATGACAATTACGCCTATCGACCTAAAACGCATCAAAAAGGCTTTCGAGCGGATTAAGAAAAACGTCGCCGACAAAATAAATGCACTTTATGCAATAACTTGCCCAAAATGTGGAAGTGATGCGGTCACTATCGCCGCAGTTTGGGAAAGGCATGAAAATAAGCCTTCAGAGATTCGACTTTTCTGTTTTAAATGCAATAAAAGACAAAGAAAACGCCCCTCTAAAGAGGATATGATAAAACTGAGAGAAATTGAAGAAAGAGAAGTCCCTTACTGGTATCCAAAAGGCAGGCTATGTTACGAAAATGGAGGGGAATTCAAAGAAGGGACACACTTAGATTTAAACAATATCTCGGACTTGTTCACTAAAAGAAACCTAATCGCTTTATCCATTCTCTATCACGAGATAGAATCAATCAAAGATAATGAAGTTAAAGATTTCATGAAATTTGCTTTTACAAAACAAGTACACCTCGCCAGCAGGATGACTCCAGTCTGCAAGCCAAGCCCTCGCGCTCATTGGACGCTCGACAGTTCAACATCTTTTTGGGCAGTTCATAGGTATTGGATTCCTCCAAGGTATATGGAGTCAAATGTTTGGATGCTTTTTGAAAGCGGTATTTAAGGAAAACAAGGCGTGTTGAAAGGTAAGAGAGAATCAAATGAACTGATCAAATTTTATAAAGAGGCCAAGTCTTTTGAAGACCTTAACAATGATGCTAACATTTTAATATCTACTCAATCAGCACTCAGCCTTAAGGATGCTCCTGCAAAGATTTCAAAAGAAAGCGTGGATTATGTTTTTACTGATCCGCCTTATGGTGGTTCGATTCAGTACATGGAATTAAGTGCGTTGTGGGCCTCATGGCTGAAAGGAGAGAAAAACGATCCTCGTTTTGAGTTGAGATTTGATGAGGAAATAACAATAAATGATTCACAAAAGAAAGATTTCGATTATTATCATAAAATGCTAAAAGCCTCATTTGAACAAATTTATGATGTTTTGAAACCGGGCAGATGGTTAACTGTCACCTTTCACAATACAGACATAAAAATCTACAATTCTATTATCAAGGCCGTTGTTCTTGCGGGTTTTGATTTGGAAAAAATCATTTACCAACCACCAGCAAGACCTTCAGCAAAGGGGTTACTTCAGCCTTACGGAAGCGCGGTAGGCGACTATTACATTCGCTTCAGAAAACCAGAAAAGACCGAAAAATTGCTTTCGGACGCAGAGATTGACAAGGAAAGATATGAAAGAATAGTTGTCAACACTGTTAAACACATTATCGCTGAACGAAGAGAACCAGTAACTTATTCCATCATAATCAACAGTTACCCAACAATATTTGAGGAATTGAAAAAGAACGGCTACAAATTCAGCGCTCCTGAAGGTATAGAGGAGGTTCTTAGAAAATATCTCAACAAAGAATTCGTCCTAGTCGAGGTAAAAGACGAAAAAGGCAAAGTTATAGGCAAAAAATGGTGGCTGAAAGAAGGACTATATCTCGATCGAGCTTCATTGAGCGAAAGAGTGGAAGGAACAATAATAGATGTTCTGAACAGACGGGTCGTTGTCTCTTTTGATGATATTCTTGAGGAAATATTCACAAGATTTCAGAATGCACTTACACCTGACACTCAAAGCATTAAAGCCATTTTAGAAGAATACGCAGAAAAAACGGACGGAAAATGGCAACTCAAGAAAGAAATGCGACTAAGGCAGACTCAGCATAACCAAATAATCCAAATGATCGTCGAACTCGGTCAAAAAGCAGGATTCGAAGTCTATGCAGATCTCCCAGACTGGAGAGGAAAACTCGACTTGCCCCTCTCAAAAGAAAAAATAGATCGCATAAAAGAAATCGACGCATTATGGATGAAAAACGGAGAAATATTTTACGAGTTCGAAGTGGAAAACACAACAGGAATCTCAGACGCGATAATTAGAGGTTCGAACATCCCCTCACCAAACGTCAAACGATTTATAATAATCCCTGAAGAAAGAAAAAACCTTCTCCTAATGAAAATTGCCGAGCCAATATTGAAAGAAAGCATAGAACAATACAAGTGGGGCTTCATCTTCTTCGACACCATAATAACCTTCTACGAAAAAAACAGACAAAAGAAAACCATCGAAGCAAAAGAAATCGACAAACTCAACAACCTATCAAACCGCATAAGACAAGAGCAACAAACCCTAGGGCAATTCTTAAACCAATCAAGATAGAACCACAACATGTGCGCTTTTAAGTGAACCCGTGGTTCTCTGTTCATATTTGCCGTATATTTGGAGCCTAATAGGATCATATATGGAAGAGGGGAGGAGAGAGCGGCACACAGCGTCACAGCCAGAAAAAGTACAGAAACACCATCATTTCTCCAACACAAGCTTACCCATATACCTAGCCAACGACGAAAAAGCCAAAGGACAAATCCGCCTCGTATTCACCAAATTTGCCACAAAAGTCTCAACACTAGCCTTCCCAAAACAAGGCAACTGCCTAAGCTTAACAATCATCTCCCGATAATCAGAAAAATCCTTATGCACCGAAACCAACAGCAAATCATAATCCGAACCAACGCCCTTAACCACCGTAACCACTGGCAATCCAATTTCCTCATCAAGCTTCTCTCCAGCGTCAATAACCCTTTCATACTCATCTAACGAAAGATTTTTCTCACATTTAATCAAAGTCACCACTAACACCCCGAACCCAAGCTTCGTGAAATTGGGAATTGCCGCGTACTCGTTGATGTATTTTTCTTCATTCAACTTCTTAATCAACCTACGAACAGCGACACGGGAAATCCCCAAAGCCTTCGCCAATTCGCCATCACTTCGACGACAATCCTTCATAAGCTCAGAAACAAGCATCAACTCCACATCCTTCATCGCCTTACCCATTTCCCTCAACCCCATCAGAATCTATCAATCTCGCTACGTTAATAAAATAATTCAATTACATTATTTAAAACATCTGGTAATCTTCCCCACTACCCCAACAACTCAATCACAGCATCCGCAATAAAATCAACCTGCTCCAAAGACACACCAGGATGAACCGGCAAAGAAAACACTTGCCTAGAAGCAACTTCCGCCACCGGCAAATGATACACTCCAAACCGCTTATAGTAAGGCATCAGATGAATCGGCGTACGATAATAAACCGTGGCACCTACGCCCTTCTGCCGAAGCTTTTCCACAACTCCATCCCTCTCATCCACAGAAGCATCCTTCAACCGAACCGTAAACAAATACCAACTGTGCACGTATCCCTTCGGCTCGAAAGGCAACTGCAGACGCTCAGCAACACGCAACCTTTCACCCAACCTCAACGCATTTCTCCTTCTCACTGCAAGAAACCGAGGCAACTTCCCAAGCTGCACACAACCAATCGCACCCTCAACCTCAGGCATACGATAATTGTGCCCCAACATACTCGAAAAATACTCCTCACGCTCACCATGCGCACGAATGTAAGGAATCTTACTCGCATACTCTTCGCTGTTAGTGGTAATCATCCCACCCTCACCCGTCGTCATGTTTTTACTCGCATAAAAACTCCAACAAGCTAAATCTGCGAAACTACCCGCAGGCTTGCCCATGTACGCCGCACCGTGCGCTTGAGCCGCATCCTCGATTATAACCAACCCATGCTTATCCGCAATTTCACGAATGGGCTTCAAATCAGCGGGCAAACCATACAAATCAACTGGAATTATCGCTTTCGTCCTCTTAGTTAACGCTTTTTCAATTTTTTCCGGATCGACGTTAAAAGTCTCAGAATTAATGTCTACAAAAACCGGCCGCGCACCAGCCAATGCCACAACCTCGGCTGTGGCGATAAACGAAAAACTGGGCACAACAACCTCATCACCCGCCTCAACTCCGGCCGCCATCAACGCCAAATGCAAAGCCGCTGTTCCACTGCACACCGCAAACCCATACTTCGCTTCAACAAATTCTGCAAAGCCCTCTTCAAACTTTTTCACCCACGGACCACTCTGCACCCGCCCAGTAAGAACACGACTTTTCAAAACCTCGGCAACCGCTTTAATTTCCTCGTCACCAACAAGCGGCAGATTTACAGGAATCATGTCAACCAATCAACCAAACCTCACGTTTAAGCTTAAACTTGCTGAAAGTCTTAACTAGCCAAGCGTTAATAAAGATTAACCGAAACCTACAGCATCAAAGGCGGCAAAACACTTGGAAAAACCAATCCGTAGCCTAATAAAAACCATTTCGTGGCGTCTACTTGCCACGCTTATCACTGTACTCCTTGCCCTTGCATTCACTAAAGACATAGGCATAAGCACATCCATAGGAATTCTAGAATTAATCATAAAAACCGCTGTTTACTACCTGCACGAACGTGCATGGAACCTAACCAACTTTGGCAGAAAAACCTAAAAACACTAAACTTCTGCAAACAAAAACCAAACCCAACCTTGACGCATTTTTTGAAAATATAAATAAGCAAGGAAACATTCCCATATTTGCTCTGTACCCACAAAAAGGGGCAAGCCAAAAATTGACGCGAATCGGCGTTTACGTTTGCCACTGCGGCTTAAACATAGCTGGAACCATAGACGTGAAAAAAGTAATCGAAGACGCAGAAAAACAGCCAAACGTCATAGTTGCCAAAGATTACGTTTACACATGCAGCGACCCTGGCCAAGAAATGATTAGGCAAGACATCAACAAACACAAACTCGACCGCATAGTAATCGCCTCCTGCTCGCCAAAAATGCATGAAGAAACCTTTAAAAAAACCATTCAGCAAGCCGGTTTAAACCCTTATCTCCTCGAAATCGTCAACCTACGTGAACAATGCAGCTGGTGTCATACTGACGACGTGGCAAAAGCCACAGAAAAAGCCAAGACTCTCGTCAGAATGGGCATCTCAAGAGCCATGCATCTTGAACCACTCGAAAGAAGCAAAGTAAAAGTCAAAAAAAGCGTCCTCATAATCGGAGGCGGCATCGCAGGCATCCAAGCAGCACTCGACTTGGCTGACGCAGATTTTAAGGTTTACTTGGTGGAAAAGACACCTTCAATCGGCGGCAAAATGGCGCAACTGGACAAAACCTTTCCTACCCTTGACTGTAGCGCTTGCATATTAACCCCAAAAATGGCGGACGCTGGGCATCACCCTAACATAAAACTGCTCACTTGTGCAGAAGTAGAAAACGTAAACGGATACGTAGGCAACTACGAAGTAACCGTGCTTAAAAAACCTCGCTACATAGACGAAGAAAAATGCACGGGATGTGGCGAATGCGAAAAAGTCTGCCCCGTAACAATGCCGAACGAATTCGACATGGGCTTAAAACAGAGAAAAGCCGTCTATCGCCCCTTTCCCCAAGCCATACCCAACGCGTACACCATCGACAAAAGAGGAATGGCACCATGCAGAGCCGCTTGTCCCGCTGGGGTAAACGTTCAAGGTTACATCGCTCTTGCGTCGCAGAAAAAATACCGAGAAGCCCTTGAACTCATAAGGCAAGCCATTCCATTTCCCGCCGTATGCGGCAGAGTGTGCTTTCACCCATGCGAAAACCATTGTGAAAGGGGTAAAGTCGACGAACCGATAGCTATAAACGCCATCAAACGCTTCCTCTCGGATTACGAACAAAAACTCCCTCCTGAAAAACCGCACCCCTTCCATAAAAAACACAACGAAAAAATAGCGATAATCGGTTCCGGACCTGCTGGGCTCACAGCGGCGTACGAGTTGACGAGAAAAGGCTACTTAGTGACAGTTTTTGAATCGTTACCTGAGCCTGGGGGCATGCTTAGGGCCGGCATACCCGCGTATAGGCTTCCGAAAGATGTGCTTGACAGAGAAATCGACTACATTAAAAACTTGGGCGTAAAAATCAAAACAAACACGAATTTCGGCAAAGACGTAACCATGGATGAACTTTTGAAAGAAGGCTTCAAATCAATATTCATCGCAATAGGTGTTCAGAAGGGCAGAAAACTCGAAATCGAGGGAGAAGAACTAAACGGCGTATTCTACGCAATTGATTTTCTCAAAGAATCAAATTTCGGTAAAGAAATAAAAATTGGAGAAAAAATAGCAGTTATCGGGGGCGGTAACGTTGCCGTTGACGCCGCGCGAGTTGCATTGAGGCTCGGTGCGAAAGAAGTCCACGTTTTGTATCGGCGATCTCGTGAAGAGATGCCCGCTTACACTGCGGAGGTTGAAGAAGCAGAGAAGGAAGGAATCAAATTTCACTTTCTCGTGGCGCCAAAAAGGATTCTAGGCGAGAATGGTCATGTTGTTGGTTTGGAATGCGTGCGTATGCAGTTGAGGGAACCTGACAAAACTGGGAGAAGACGTCCCGTCCCGGTTGAAGGTTCAGATTATGTGATGGAATTTGATACGGTTATATCCGCGATTGGGCAGTCACTCGACGCGACTTTGTTGCCTGACAAAATTAAACTTACAAAAATGGGCACAATAGAAGTTTATTCCTCGACATTGCAAACCAGTATTCCGTACGTGTTCGCAGGCGGTGATGCTGTTACAGGCGAAGCAACCGTAATCGACGCTATCGCAAGTGGCAAACGAGCGGCTGAAATGATTGACAGATACTTGAGAGGCGAGGACTTGGACATCGGCAGAGAAGAAGAGCCTAAGGTTGTTAGGGAGGTTCCAAAGGAGGGCGTAAAGCCGAGACCTAGACAACAGATGCCCACTTTATCAGTCGAAAAAAGGAAAAACTGGAACGAGGTCGAATTAGGTTTTGACGAAGATATGGTGTTGGAAGAAGCAAAACGGTGCCTTGCTTGCGGAATATGCTCAGAATGTCTTGAATGCGAAAGAGTCTGCGAACTCAAGGTGATAAACCACAAACAAAAAGAAGAACGAATCAAACTCGAAGTGGGCAGCATAATCTTGGCCGTCGGATGCAACCTTTTTGACGCAACCTTGGCACCAGAATTAGGCTATGGACGTTTTGGCGATGTTATAACCAACATGGAGTTTGAACGGATTTCAAACGCCGCTGGACCAACTGAAGGGAAAATAAAAAGTCTCATAACGGGAAAACCACCGAAAAGCGTGGCGTTTATTCAATGCGTGGGCAGCAGGGATGCAAGGTTTAATGAGCATTGTTGCCGTGTCGGGTGCATGGTTTCGTTGAAGCAAGCGATCCTCGTTAAGGAGAAACTAGGCGAAGAAGTCGATGTTTACATTTGTTTTAATGACATGCGTGCCTTTGGTAAAGGGTTTGAGGAGTTTTATCAGCGCGCGAGGGAGATGGGCGTCGAGTTTATTCATGGGTTGCCCTCGGAGATACGTAGGGCGTCTGATGGTTCTTTGTATTTTGACGTTTACGATTCAGGTGTAAACAAACTGCTCCAAGTCAGTGCAGACCTCGTCGTGCTGGCAACAGGGTTAGAAAAAAGTCCCGACTTTGACAGACTACAAGCGGTTTTCCACGTTCCGAGGAGCAGAGACGGTTTCTTCTTGGAAACGCACCCGAAACTCAAACCGTTGGACACACCGATGGCTGGAATTTTCCTAGCAGGCACTTGCCAAGGACCAAAGGACATCCCTGACACGGTAGCGCAAGCAAGCGGCGCCGCTATGAAAGTTGTGGACTTGTTGTCAAAAGGAGAAATTGAGATCGAACCTTTAATGGGTGTCGTTGACATCGATCTTTGCAGTGGTTGCGGCGTTTGCGAAACAGTTTGCGCCTTCAGTGCCATTCAGATGAAGAATGAAAAAATTCATGATAAGGAAAAAAGGCACGCGGAAATCCTTGAAGCAGTTTGCCAAGGATGTGGTGCTTGCGCCGCGGCTTGCCCGGTTAACGCGATTAGGATGAAGCATTTCACGGACGAACAGATTTTGGCGCAAGTGAAGGCTGCATGTTCATAAGAGTGGTGATTGAAAGTGAGCTTGAAAGATTTAATGACGATGGCGAAGCCGGCTGCGGAACTTCGTTTGAAGGCGTTGTGCAAGATTTGGGAAGCAAAGCCTATTAACTGTTTTCAGTGTATGCGGTGTACCAGTGGATGTACGTCGCTGAAACTGTTGGAACTCAAGCCACACGAGATAGTTGATTTAGTCAAATTTGGCTTTATCGACGAACTCCTTGCTTCAGACATCATATGGACCTGTGCCACATGCTTGAAATGCAAAGAACGATGCCCCCAAAAGGCTTCACCCTACGATTTGATCATGGCGTTAAGGAACGTCACCGTCGAACAAGAAGCAAAAGTTCCAGAATTTTACATGAACACCGTGAGTCAAATCCTGGAAACCGGCCTAATGCAAAACGTGCAGAAAATCACTACACGCACGATGGAACCCTTGGACCGAGAAAAACTTGGATTGCCGAAAATTGCTTTGGCGGGGAACAAGTTCAAGGAATGTTTAATGAAAGCCTTAGGAGGCGCGTGACCGTGCATGTGGCTGTTTTTTGGGGATGCCGCATATTAACTGAACATTATGCCTACGAAATGTCGGTGCGCGAGGTTATGCCCCGCCTAGGCGTGGATCTTGTAGATTTAAAGAGCACTACATGCTGTGGTGACCCGATTAAAAGCGTTAGCGACTTTGCTGTAACGTTTCTTTCTGCAAGGATCTTAGCCGAAGCGGGTAAGACTGGTTTAACCGACTTGCTTGTTCCTTGCAATCGGTGCCATTTGACGCTTTCAGAAACGAAATATCGACTTGACAGAGACGTCGAGACGCTGGAAAAAGTCGAAGCATTGCTTGGCGAAGAAGGGCTCAAATATCCAGATGAACTGCGAATTTGGCATACTATTGATTTGCTGCATGATGCGGTGAACTTGAAAGAAATTGCAGAAAAAGTAAAAATTCCATTAGACGGTTTTAAACTAGCCACTCATCCTGGATGCCAAATCATTAGACCGAGCGAAATTGGAAGAGCGGACGAATCAGAAATGCCAAAAAAACTTGACGAACTTGTAAAAGCATTAGGCGCAGAAACCGTGGACTATTCTGAGAAGTTGGATTGTTGCGGCGCGGCACTGCTGGCTACGCATCAAGAGACGGCTTTGAGCCTCGCAGGCACAAAAATTAAGGCTTTGCTAGGGTACGATGTAGAAGGCTTGGTTGTTTCTTGCCCAGAGTGTCATTTAATGTATGATGCACGGCAAGAAGCGGCAAGCACGGCGGTTGGTGGCAAATTGAAACTGCCTGTCTTCTATTACACACAACTTTTGGGTGTCGCTTTAGGTGTTGAGCATAAGACATTGGGGTTAGATTTGAACCAAAGCCCAGTCAGAGAATTACTTCAAAAGAAGCTTGGCAAATAGGCTCTATGCCGTGGGAAAGGTAAAAATATACTGCTTAACTTTCTTCTGGTGGAGCCGTGTGCAAAGTGTCTTACAGTTTACGTGATGCGCAGTATCTTTGTTGGAAAACCTTCAACAAAATAAACGCCATGCCCAACTCAACGCAGAATAAGAGCGACGCGCTTTCAACGACGATGAGACGATTGGAGGAAAATGTAAGGAACATAATCGACATGGCCAAAAATTTAGAAGCCAATAGCATTTCTGAAAAACCTCAAACGAAAAATACACTGGCCACCGAGTTTTCCAGCATTCTCTTCAACGTTTTTGTTTTAGCCGAGCATTATGGGATTAACCTTGAAGAATCATTCCTTGAAACCGTGAACAATTACATATTAAAATTCATTTAATGATGCGATAAATTAGGGTTGAGATGCCCACACGTACAATTCTTTTTTCATAACGTTTCTCAGGAGAAAAGAGAGGAGGGGGGAGGCACGCGTGAGCATCTCATATGTTTCAATTGATGCTATGGAGTTTATATATTTTATGGGCATATGGAATTCAAAAATTTTATTTTTTGATACAATTACCCCAACTAATTGTTAAGATAATACATTCACGTGATGTCACCTTCTTGAATAGGACAAAACATGTGGTTTCTTGTTAGATGCCTATTGACACGAAAAAACCCGTGAGTATACCCGTGGCTACGGTGAGGAGTAGCGCGACAATTAAATGTTTTCGCATTATGAAAGATTCTGTGTGTTTAGTTTCGTCGATTGTGACTACGGCATTGTTAATCTTTGCCGGTGTAACAGCGCTCGCTATGCCGCCTGCAACCGCGTGACTTCCATACAGAGTCATAAATTCACTATGCCCAAGCCCGATGTTGTCTGAGGCGGTTTTCTGGATATTCAAGAAAAGCACGTTTGAACTAGTTTCCGAGCCGCCTACGATGGCGCCGAATAGACCGAGTGATGTTGCGACGAAAATGTAGCCTGCGCCAAAAATTTTCGCCAATGTGGTGCCTAAGATGACGTTCATGTTTTGCAAATCGTAAAGGCTTGTTCGTGTTAAATGCCCATTAACGACTTCCATAGCAGACCACGCCATTACAAAGGCGATGGAAAAATAGATGCTGTAGGCTAGGAACGGCCCCATAAACCGTCTAAGCCAAAAACTCAAAGAATCCTTGACTTGCTTCCTTTTAGGACGAAGCACAAGTAAAGACAGAAAAATGGCTGCAAAAATCCACGTGTAAATCTGCGAAAGAATGTCCAAATCAACAACTTGGTCGGCAAAAATCGTAATTCTTTCTAGGTTCCCGAGAGCATTCTTCAGCACAGCATCTACTTGCGGAACGCTCACGGTCGCTGCTAGCGCAACGAGTATTATCCAAGGCGAAAAAGCACGCAAAATTTCCTTTATTTTAGGGTAATCATTGTTTTTTTGTGGCTTTTCTGTTCGTGGTTCAAGTTTCTGATAAACATAAAGCGCCCCCATGGCTGCGAGACCAGCGATTACGCCCACTATTCGTAATGGCACGTACTCCACACCCGTGAAATAGTCCAATGAAACTGCACCTAAACACGCTAACGCCAAGGCAAGACCACAAGCCACTGCGGGAACCGCGGCTTTACGCATAGAAGATTTTCCGCCAATTACCCAGAGAATCGCAAAAGCGAAGCCAGTTGAAACAAGCGGAAGAAAAATGGCAATCTTGAAAGCAAACTCTATCGGGTCTAACCCGCCGACTTGGGCTGGAAGGGTGATCGGAATCGAGAGCAAGGAGAAACTTGTAGTCGGGTCATAACCAAGCACAGCAATGGCTATAGCCGACGTTGGGGCAAATCCCATGGCGACAAGGAAAGGCGGGAACAGTGCAGGGGTGACCACACCAAGCGATGTAAGGAATGAACCGAAGCCTATGCCGATGTATAAGGCTTGAATTTCTCTACCTATGACCTGCTGTTTGATAACCTTAGAAATCGTTCCCAACGCGCCTGCTTCCCGCATGAGAAAAATCATCAGCATAGTCGCAGCAACGGAGACGGATATCCCGAAGCTTTTTACAAACCCGTAAATTGAGGCGCCCAGTGCGACTTCTAATGAAGTGCCGAATTGAAAGATGGCCAACAGTATAGTAAATATTAAGCCTATGAAGGCCATTGTCAAGCCGCTTTGCCGTAAGAAGGCGACGCCTACGAGTATCACGAGAAGCGGATAAAACGCCAGTAGAAATTTCCAACTGCCTTGACCAAACTGTGCTAATACCAAGGCGACGATCCCAAAAATGGCCAGCGTAATCAACGAGAGTATGGTGATGATTTTTTCTTTCAACTTTCCTGCACCGCAGAACCATCGCATATTAGCAGCGGGGGTAGATTTATTTTTCCATGCCTGTGCGCGTATGTCATAGCCTAAAGGGTTTTATGGTTAAAATCATGTCTAAAGAAGTTTTTGGAGAGACGATTTTCGCCTTCTTTTTATTCTGTCACAAAACGTTCAGATCGTTGCTTGGTTAAAGGTTTCATCATCTGCGGTAACGTTATTATAGTCGTGTGCGTAGTATTCGCAAATTCTAAGCAAAAATGGTGAAAAGGGATGGTAGATTTCGCTTTCACAGAAGAACAACAACTGTTCCGTAATGCGGTACGTGAATGGTGCGCCAAGAACCTGTCGCTTGAAAAGGTCAGAGAAATGGATACAAAAGCAGAGATGCCCCGTGAAATCATAAAAGGACTAGCCGACTTAGGCTTGCTCGTCATGACGGCACCCGAAGAACACGGTGGAACCGGCGCCGACTGGATAACCGCTTGCATAGCCGCAGAAGAATTAGGCTACGCTGACATTAGCATCGCTGTTCCGGTTTTCTTCCTCGTTGAATCATCGTGGGGCTTCGTGGTCGATCGTTACTGCACCGAGCAAGTTCGCGACATGGTTATACGCAAAGCCGTCAAAGGTGACGCATTCATTGGCATTGCTACAACCGAAGCGGGCGGAGGGTCAGATGTTGCTGCCTTTAAAACAACGGCCAAGAAGGAAGGAAATGAATGGGTGTTGAACGGCGAAAAAACTTACATCAGTGGCACTGACGAAGCACAAAAGATGGGCGGAGGCTACTTCGTCTTGGCTAGGACTTCGCCGCCCCCATCTCCGAAGGCTATGCACAAGGGCATGACAGGGTTTTACGTGCCAATAAACGCCCCTGGAGTAGAACCCATGAAACGTTTTGAAGACATGGGACGCATGGCAATAAGCACTGGTGGTTTTCTGATGAAGAACGTGCGACTGCCCGATTATCACGTCATCGGCGAACCTGAGAACGGCTTTTACGTGACCATGGAAGGCTTCGACGGCGCAAGAATACTCATCGGCGCAGTCTGCGTGGGTGCCGCACAACGCGCACTTGAGCTTGGTATGGAGTATATCAAAGAACGCAAAGCTTTTGGGCAGCCTATTGGCAAATTCGAGGGGATACAATTCGAACTCGCTGACATGTGGTCAGACCTTGAGGCTTACCGTTCGCTGATTTATCGAACCGCTTGGATGATGGACAAACGGTACAAAGAGAACCGTTTCTCGGCGCTCGAAGTGACCAAGTATATTTCGGCGTGCAAGTTGAAGATTCCACGGTTCGCGATGCAAGTGTTCGAGAACGTGATGTTGTGGTTCGGAGCGTATGGCTACACCAAGGAATGCCCGCTTGAGATGGGTGTTAGGGGAATAATGTCCTACTGCATCGGCGCGGAAGGCGCGGTGAACGTTCAAAGAATAATCATCGGCAGAGAACTCCTCGGCAAAGAATACATACCCTACAAATAATCTCCATCTTCCCTTTTGTTTTTTCCTTCAATCCAGTTTAGAAAATTATTTGTTTAAATAAAGCTGGATTGCAGAAATTTTAAATTACAGTTTTAAATTACTATTGAAAAACATGTGATTGGTGTTGAATGTGAGTGAACCGTTAACTGACTTGTGTTTCGACATTAAGGGACAAGCAGCAATTGTGACTGGTGCTTCGAGCGGATTAGGTGTCACGTTTGCGGAAACGTTGGCTGAAAAGGAAGTGAACCTCGTAATCGCTGCTAGAAGATACGAAAAACTCGTCAAAGTTGCAGAAGATTTGACCAAAAGATACAAAGTAAAGGTGATTCCGATTCAAACCGACGTAAGCCAAGAGGAGCAAGTGGTCAAAATGGTAAGAACCGCAGTGGAAAATTTTGGTTCACTAGAAATTCTAGTTAACAACGCTGGAATCGCCTCACTAAGCGCTTCTGTTGACATGAAGTTAGAGGAATGGAAAAGAGTAATAGACATTAATTTAACAGGCATGTTCTTATGTGCGAGAACCGCTGCACGAGAAATGATGAAAAAGAAATACGGAAAAATAGTTAACATAGCCTCCATTTACGGTGCAGTGGGCGACATTTTTCCCGCAGCGCCTTACTATGCTTCTAAGGGAGCGGTAATAAACCTAACACGCGCATTAGCCATAGAATGGGCACCACACAAAATAAACGTCAACGCTATCGCGCCCGGCTTCTTTCCAAGCGAAATGACCGAAGAAATTTTCAAAAACAAACAAGCATTGGAGCACATACTTTCCCGAACGCCGTTAGGAAGAACTGGAGAACCCGTGGATTTGAAAGCAGCACTGCTTTACTTAGCTTGCCCGTCATCCAACTACGTTACGGGGCAAACTCTTTTCGTCGACGGTGGATGGACAGCGCTTTAAAACCTACTCTTTCTATAAGAGAAAAAATGGATTTTTGATTGTCTTTCTTTTTTCGCTAAGAACTGCTGGTTTTCAGTTCCTTTTTTAAGGCTTCTATGAGTGCCGGTATGACATCATACAAGTTGCCGACTATAACATAGTCCGCTACTTCGCAGAGTGGTGCTTCAGCATCCTTGTTAATAGCCACGATTATTTGGGAGTCTCGAATCCCAGCGACATGTTGAATTACGCCTGAAACCCCGCAGCCAATGTAGAGTGTAGGTTTGATCTTATGCCCCGACAAACCGACCCACTCGCTAAACCATTTGCGGTCTTCAGCAAGAGGACGCGTGTTGCCGACTTGCCCGCCAAGCAGTTGCGCAAGTTCATCCAGCATCTTAAAATCTTCTTTTTTCTCAACGCCTCTGCCACCACAGATAACCATGCGTGCTTCTTCGATTTTTACCTGCGAAGCCTCTAACTGTTTGATTTCAACTATTTCGGTCTTTAGTTCTTCAAACGCCATCTCTGCGAACTCGATCTGACCAGTTCGATCCCAAATTGGCACAGGTTTTTCAAAGGTTCTAGCTGGGATAGTTGCGATTTGAGGTTTCATGTGGAATCGAATCGTTGCTGCAGCATTTCCACCGTACACGATGCGCTCCGCCATGAGATTTCCTTGATTGTCTAAACTTAGTTTTGTGCAGTCTGGAACGCATGCGGTTTCAAGCCGCGTTGCTAGCCGTGCTGCGAGTTCTTTCCCAAATCTTGTGGAGCCAAACAGAATAATGTCCGGAGAATGCTGTTTTGCGAGCGTCGTCAACGCGGTTAAGTATGGTTCTGCTTGGTATTGTTTTAATTGCGGTTTGTCTACTACAACGACTTTGTCGGCGCCATGCTGAACCAATGTCTGTGCAAGGTTTTGGACGTTCGAGCCTAACAAAAGCGCGGTTAATTGTGTTTGCATCTTGTCGGCAAGTTCTCTTCCTTTGCTGAGTAATTCCAAGGCTAATTCATGGTTCTCAGAAAAAACCCACACGCCCTTAAATTCGCTCATTCTTATCTCACCTTCCAACAACGCCTTCTTGAACCAGTGCCTTCACCAGTTTTTCTGCGATTTCAGCTGGAGTTTCGCCTTTGATTACGATTTTTTTGCGTTCCATTTTTGGCGCCAAAACCTCAACAATCTCCAAGGCTGAAACCAGTTTTTCTTTCGGTATGCCCATGGCTTCGGCGTTCCACACGACGATTTCTTTCTTGGATGCCTTCATAATCGCCATCAAAGAAGGAATCCGGGGCTCGTTAATTCCCTTAACGACGGTGATCAAGGCGGGAGTCTTGGCTTTTACTGTTTCAAAGCGATCTTCTAAAACCTTCTCCGCAACAACTACGCCGCTTTCCAAGTTCATCTTGCGAGCATACATAATCAACGGAATTCCCGATCTCTCTGCAACGCGTTGGCTGGTTATCCCGGTGAAGCTGTCGATTGTTGTTTCTCCGCATAAAATAAGGTCGAACTCGCCTATTTTTCTGACAGCCTCAGCGAGGATTAACGATGTTACCCGTGTGTCGGTGTTCTGAAACGCTGGATCATTTAGATGGTAGGCTTTGTCTGCACCCATGGCTAGTGCTTCGCGAAGTGCTGTTTTGGCGTTTTCGTCGCCGATCGTAACCGCGATTATTTCTCCGCCTTGTTTCTCTTTTATGCGAATGGCTTCTTCAAGCGCGTTCTTGTCTATGTCGCTGATTTTTCGGGGGGCATCAGCGGTAATTAGTTTTCTTGTCGACGGGTCGGCTCTGATTTGAGTTACGTCGACGGCTTGTTTGATACAGACGATGATTTTTGGCATTTACAACAGCTCTCTAGGCTGAAGTAGACTATTGTTGCGTTCATTAAAAATAAACTTTTACGATCTATTCGCAAACTT
>JABFQO010000003.1 GCA_019685575.1 Candidatus Bathyarchaeota archaeon A05DMB-4
GTCGGGCGCGTTCTAGCCGACAGCCTTCGCCACTGGTGGTCCTCCCGGGATTATAGGATTTCACCCCTACCCCGGGAATACCGTTGGCCTCTCTCGCCCCCTAGCCAAACAGTATTTCCCGCAGTCCAACGATTGGATCGCTGGATTTAACGGGAAACTTGCTTGGCCGGCTACGGACGCTTTAGGCCCAATAATCGTCCCTACCACTCGGAGAGCTGGTATTACCGCGGCGGCTGACACCAGACTTGCCCTCTCCTTATTCCTCCGGCTTACTACACCGGAGAAAAGCCATCCTCAGCGGACGGCACTCGGGGTAGCCCTGTCACGCTTTCGCGTATTGCAGAGGTTGCGCGACTGCTGCACCCCGTAGGGCCTGGGCCCTTGTCTCAGTGCCCATCTCCAGGCTACCGCTCCCGCGGCCCGTACCGGTTATAGGTTTGGTGAGCCGTTACCTCACCAACAGCCTGATCGGTCGCGGTCCCATCCTTGGGCGGCGTTGGAAGCATGATTCCAACGTCTTTTGGGTGAAGAACCATTCCAGGCCTCTTCGCCTATCGGAGATTAGCCCCAGTTTCCCGGGGTTGCATCCGTCCCAAGGGTAGGTTGACCACGTGTTACTGAGCCGTGCGCCGCGCCTCCATCGTGGCTTGGAGGCGTTCGACTCGCATGTCTTAGTCCCACCCCGATAGCAGTAGGGTCCGGCAGGATCAACCGGATTTGCGATTATTTTTGAGTACAGCCTTTTTTGTTTGGCCTACTGTGCTGGAATTGTGGGTAAGCGCCAAGCCTATTTCTGACCTAAACGGTCCTAGTGTGTTCAGGTCAACATGTTTGTCCCCGTAACCGGAGGTCACTTGCGTTTGCCGTCATCCAAGGGCGTCTTTTTGCGCCTTAAATCGTCGGGTTGACGCCGCCGCCGGAAAGTTACGGGGCGTATGGTCTAATACGTTTGATTGGCGATGAGTAAATATCGCCAAAAGATATCAGAGGCGGTTTTATGCGATATAAACGTTGCTGTGTCGGAAAATAGGTTTAAACAGTAAAAGCATAAAGTTTTAAGAATCTGTTTTGAATTGGTTTTGTTTGTTGGCGGTTGTGTATGCGGAGAGTTTATGTTGATTATGCTGCGACTACGCCTGTTGACCCGCGGGTTTTTGAGGCTATGAAGCCGTTTTTCATGGAAAGTTTCGGTAATGCTTCTTCCGTGAATACGAGTGGCGTTACGGCAAGAAAGGCGATTGAAGAAGCGAGAGCGAAGATTGCTCAATTCATGAATGCCGACTCTCCAGAGGAACTCATTTTCACGGGAAGCGCCACGGAGTCGAATAATCTTGTGCTGAAGGGCTACGCCTTTAAGCATGGCAAAGCCAAAACGCACATCGCCGTTTCCACTATCGAGCACGACTGCATACTCAACGCGGCAAAATGGCTGAAACAAATGGGTTACAAGGTGGACTTCATCCCGGTCGACCAGTACGGCTTAATAGACATGAATGTATTGGAAAGAGCCATAAAAGCAGGCGCCAACCTCGTCTCGGTTATCCATGGCAACAACGAAATCGGCACCATAGAACCCATACAAGAAATCTCAGAACTCTGCCACGAAAACAACGCCATATTCCACACAGACGCCGCACAGAGTTTCGGAAAAGTGCCAATCGACGTGAAAAGAATGGGCATCGACATGATGACCATAAACGCTCACAAGCTGTATGGACCGAAAGGCGTAGGCGCACTTTACATCAGAAAAGGCATAGAACTCGACCCGTTGCTCCACGGCGGGGGACACGAATTCGGCTTGAGGTCGAGCACCGAGAACGTACCGGGCATCGTTGGCTTTGCCAAGGCAGTGGAACTGCGCAAGGACGAGATGAAGCCAGAAGCAGGAAGGCTAACCCGACTCAGAGATAAACTAATCAAAGGCACACTAGAAATTCCAGACTCCCACCTCAACGGACACCCAACCAAGCGGCTTCCGAACAACGCCAACTTCCGCTTCGCATACATCGAAGGCGAAGCCATAGTCCTCGGCTTAGACATGGAAGGCATCGAAGCCAGCTCAGGCTCAGCATGCGCCTCTAAGACAGAGTTGCCCAGTCATGTGCTGTTAGCTATAGGGCTCAAGCCAGAAGAAGCGCGGGGAAGCCTAAGAATCTCGTTGGGCAAATACAACACGCCCGAAGACATCGACTACATCCTACAAGTCTTACCAAAAGTCGTAGGCAGACTACGCGAGATGTCACCACTGTATACGAAAGCCAGCCAAAAACAGTAACCTTATAAAATAATCCAGCCTATTTCGCCTGAACACAAACAAGGTGAAACAAAAATGCCCTGCAAGATAGCACATTTTACCGAAGTTAAACAGGAAGACGCTGGCGAACCGGGCGTTAAGATAAGATGGCTCATCAAAAAAGAGGATGGTGCGCCTAATTTTGCCATGCGCTATTTTGAACTTGAACCCAAAGCCAAATCACCTCATCATTCGCATGATTGGGAGCACGAAGTCTTCATCCTCGACGGCGAATGCACAGTGTTCTGCGAAGGCAAAGAAACCAAAACCACAAAAGGCTACGTCGTCTATATCCCGCCCAACGCACTGCACCACTTCGAAAACACGGGCAAAAACCCCCTCCACTTCCTCTGCCTAGTCCCACACAAAAAATAAGCCAATTCATCCACCCGCAAAATAAACCTGACGAAGAACCTGCGTATTGAGAACTCAATTGGATCATACATGGAAGAAGACCTAAAACGCGCCAACACCGCAAATCATTAAGCATATAAGGCACTTGTGCTATTCTGTTTTGGGCTTAAAAAATGCCTACCAAATACGACGTAATAATCGTCGGCGCTGGTCCAGCCGGCATATTTTCAGCGCTCGAACTTGCGGAAAACACCAAACTTAACATTTTGATGCTCGACAAAGGCTCAGACATCGACCAACGCAAGTGCTTATCAAGCCGTGGCTGGGGATGCACAAAATGCGTTCCATGCAACGTTTTAAGCGGCTGGGGAGGAGCCGGCGCGTTCAGCGATGGCAAATTGACTCTTTCAACCGAGGTTGGCGGCTGGCTCACTGATTACGTCAGCCAAGAGAAGTTGGCAGAACTCATCGACTACGTCGACGGCATTTATCGAAAATTCGGCGCACCCAACAATCTCTACGGAATAGACGCGGACAAAATAGAAGAACTTGAACATAAAGCGACGCTTGCGGGCTTGAAACTCGTGGAACAAAAAGTTCGCCACATGGGCACCGAAGTGTGTGCACAAACTCTACGGAAAATGCAGAAACATCTGAATAACCACATCGAGTTCCGCGCAAGGACAGAAGTAAAAGGTTTAATCGTTAAAGACAAGACGATGGAAGGCGTAGAAACCGTTAACGGCGAACGAATCTTCGGCAAATACGTAATTTTAGCACCCGGCCGAGTCGGCGCCGAATGGCTGAAAAGCGAAATGCAGGCTTTGGGCTTAAAGACTGTCAATAACCCAGTCGACATTGGCGTACGGGTTGAAGTTGACGCGTCGATTCTAGAACCTTTGACGAGTGTTCTTTACGAACCCAAACTTGTTTATTATAGTCGAAGTTTTGACGACCACGTTAGAACCTTTTGCGTTGCGCCTTACGGCGAAGTAATCACTGAATCGTATGACGGTGTTTTAACCGTGAACGGCCAGAGCTACGCAGAACGCAAGACAAGGAACACTAATTTCGCGATACTTGTAAGCACACGTTTTACTGAACCATTTAAAGAACCAATAGCCTACGGTAAGTACATCGCGAGGCTTACAAACCTTCTCAGCGGCGGCGTTATTGTTCAACGATTAGGCGATCTGCAGACTGGGCGACGAAGCACCGAAGAACGTATTGCGCGGTGCTTGACCGTGCCTACTTTGAAGAATGCGACGCCTGGAGATTTGAGTTTCGTCATTCCATACCGTTATTTAGCAGATATTCGCGAAATGCTCGAAGCGTTAGACAAGATTGCCCCCGGCGTTAATGGAAAGGACACGTTACTATATGGTGTCGAGGTAAAGTTTTACAGTAGCCGCGTGGAGCTAAGCGACTACTTAGAAACCAAGATCAGAAACTTGTTCACTATCGGCGACGGAGCAGGCATTACGCGAGGGTTGGTTCAAGCTTCCGCGTCAGGAATTATGACGGCGAGGCAGATCATAACGCGCGAGAAAAAAGCTAGTTAAAGAGGCTTGGGCTTCCGTTCTTTCTTAAGCGCCGTTTCTTGGATGATCTGAAATTGTTAGAGAACAGCGGGCTTTTGTTTAACAGTGAAGGTTTTTTTATATTCAGTTTCTTGTTTATTCAGTTGCTTCTAGTATTAGTGCTAGTAGCGCCATTCTTGTGACTATGCCATTCCAAACCTGTTGGAAGTATCGAGCGTGTGGGGTGGTGTCAACTTCTGGCGCTATTTCGTCTACTCTGGGCAGTGGATGAAGTATTATCAGGTCTTTCTTGGCGTCCTTCAGCAAGTTTAAATCTATTTTGTAAACGCCTTTCACTTTCGCGTACTCCGCGGGGTCTGGGAACCGTTCCTTCTGGATCCTTGTCACATAAAGCACATCCAATTCGGAAATAACTTCTTCCAAAGCCGTCTTCTCTACAACTTTCATCTTGCCCTTCACAGTTTCTAACACTTCTCTCCGCATTCGCAACGATTCAGGTGAAATCAAAAACAACCGCACCTTATAATTCGACAACGCGTAAGACAACGAATGAACCGTACGTCCGTAACGCAGATCACCCACCAAAGCAACGTTCAAGCCATCGATTGCATCCTTTTCCTTCACCATCGTGTACAAATCCAACAAAGCCTGAGTAGGATGCTCTTCTGCACCCGAGCCTGCATTAATAATAGGCACCGAAGCAAATTCTGCCGCTAAACGTGCCGCACCTTCCAACGGATGTCGCAGAACCAGAATGTCTGCGTAGCTTTCGACTACGCGTACTGTGTCCGCCAAGTTTTCGCCTTTCTTAACCGATGAAACACCTGGTTCAGAAAAGCCTATGGCTGACCCGCCTAAACGGTGCATGGCGGATTCGAAACTCAGCATGGTGCGTGTGCTGGGTTCAAAGAACAACGTTGCAAGCAGTTTGCCACGCAGCATGTCGGAACCGCTCTTTGCCAAGGGTTCCATCGCTTTAGCGGTTTCAAGAATGTAGTCGATTTCTTGCCGCGTAAAATCCTTAATCGAAATTATGTCTCTACTCCTAAACTCCACGGCACACACCAACACAAAAACCGCACAAGTTATAGATAACTCTTTTAGTTACTTCAACAAAAAACACAGAGAAAGAAGGAGGAAAACATGCCAAAGAAAACGCTCTACGTGGCAAAGATCCGAAATGGCACAGTCATCGACCACATCACCGCTGGTCACGCAATGGATGTGGCAAAAATTCTCGGGATTGCGGGCAGAACCAACGGAGGCATCGTAACAATCGCAATGAACGTTGCAAGCAAAAAACTGGGCAAGAAAGACATGGTGAAAATCGAAGGCAGAGAACTTAACCCTGATGAAGTAGACAAAATCGCGTTACTGGCACCCCACGCATCGATAAATATCATACGTAATTATGAAGTTATTGAAAAGAAGGAAGTCAAACTTCCAAGAGTTTTAAAGGGCATAATAAAGTGTGCCAACCCAGCATGCATTTCAAACAGTGATGAACCAGTGCAACCCAAATTTTATGTGGAAAGTGAGGAGCCACTAAGCGTAAAATGTCACTACTGCGGCTACATAATGGAAAAACAAGATATACTAAAGCAATTCTAAGCCACACGCGTCTATTCCGCGATTTCCTTGTAAACTATATCGTTCTCTCTCACACGGTCACTTACTTTTAAACCGATGCTTTGGCCTTTTGTGGCTTTTTCTACGTTCTTGTGTTCTATCTGCATCGAATCAACTGTCTGTTCAACGTTTGTCGATGGCCCCTTGATCAAGATTTTGTCCCCCACACTTAACGCATCTGACAACTCCACGATGGCAACGCTAATTTTTGTGAAAAAATGGGTTACTTTACCAACTTCTTTCAATTCTTTTCCGCTCAACCCTTCTCTCACCTCAAACAAGCCTAACTATCAAGCCAAGAACTAAATATAACTTACCATAACTGCATGGCCCGCTTGCTATTTTCCCTGAAGCAGAAGAATAGCCTTCGCCAAGTCACCACCGCTTTCTTCCAAGGCTTTTTTCGCTTCTTCAAAACTTTTACCAGTTTGACCCGCAACAAGTTGAATGTCCTCCTCGGGTATGCTCAACTTCTTCTCAACCGCAACTGCTTTCTCCGTCACTCGCCCACCGAGAACTTGATACATTTTTTGTCCTTGCATGTTGAGAATGGCGACTTCTGGTTCGTCTATGATGATTTCTTTGGTAGCAGTTTTCACTATCACCTGGGTAACTTCTGGAATAGAATCCATGCTCATACCCATACGTTGCATCATTCTGCGTGCTTCACGCGGATTAACACGCCGCAACATTCATCACTCCAATCACTAATTATTCGTCGTTTCTCCTTCTAAACTTTCTCTGCTCCCTGGTTGACACCCCTACGCACGCGTACGGCTACTCCATGCTTAAAAGCTTTCATCTCCTCTCCCGACAAAGCCGCTCTGCCTATAGCTAAAACTTTGCCGTCCTCATCCAATACTATTACTTCTTCTTTGGGACGAATATCATAGTCGATGTCGATCACATGCTTAGCAAAAACATTTTTCCCCATTTCAATAAACTTGGCGACATCTTTCTGTACTTTAACCCATTGACGTAAAGGCTTTACGTTTGCCACGATGCGTTGTGCGCCCCTGAGAGTTAAGGAAAACATACCATCATTAGGTCGTAACGTGGCAAGAAGGACGCCATCTAAAAAAACATGTCGGATCCTGTTTGTCTGTTTAGAAAAACAGATTTCTACATCATCAGGAAACAGCACATCGCCAACTCCTCTGCCAAACTGGTAATCAGCAGTTTTTCTGATTCGCAGCAACGCCTCATCATTGTTCAATATTTTCAACTCTCCTCTATTCGACAACTATAAAGAACCGAAACGCAATTTAAATACAGTTCACTCACGAAGATGTGACCAACATGCAATGCGAAGTATGCGGACGCAAAATAATCGGCAAACAATACACAGCCATAATCGAGGGCGCAAAAATGCTCGTCTGTAGCGAATGTGCCCATTATGGAACACGATTCTGGGAAGCTGAAACTGAAAGATCAAGCCCCAAAAATTTACCTCTGCCTTCTCCAAAACCAAAAACGATGTCTAAAACTGGGCCACTCCCAAAGTCAACAGAAGAAACGCTTGAATTGATTGGAGACTACCCAAAAAGAGTTCGGCAAGCAAGAGAAAAACTCGGTTTATCTCACGAAGACTTGGGCAAAAAAATTAACGAAAAAGTTTCACTTCTCAAAAAAATTGAAACAGGAAAAATGAAGCCTACTCAACGACTTGCAGAAAAACTCGAGCGTACTTTGAAAATTAAACTTTTCGCACCGCTCACAGAACCTAAACTTCCACAAAAAGCCCTTGCTATAGCGAGGCAAAAACAGGAAATCACGTTAGGCGACCTGATAAAAACCAAGGAAAAGCCGGAGGAAAAATAAGACACGAAAGCCGTCATTGTCCAACGTCGCCTCCAACAAGAACGCCCAAGCCTCGACGAACTAGAAAGCCTAGCTCAATCCGCTGGATACACAGTTGTCGGGAGACTTGAACAAATAAGAAAACCCGACCCAAATTACCACATCGGAAGCGGCAAAGTTGAAGAATTAAAGGAACTAGTGTCTAAAACAGGCGCCGAAAAAATAATCTTTGACAACGACCTAAAACCCGTCCAAGCTTACAATCTTGCCAAAGCAACAGGAATCGAAGCAATAGACCGTTTCCAGCTTATCCTGGAAATTTTTGCAAAAAGGGCTTCAACAAAGGAAGCAAAATTACAAATCCAACTGGCCAGACAAAAATATGAGCTTGCACACGCGAAGGAAAAAGTGAAACTGGCGAAGATTGAAGAGCAACCTGGTTTCATGGGGCTGGGAGCGTACGAGGTAGATGTCTATCATGAAGCCGTGAAGCGTCAACTTCACACAATACAAAATAAGCTTAAAAAAATAGGGAAAGAACGGAGCTTGCATCGTTCAAGAAGGGTTGAATTAGGTTTTTCGTCAATTTCCTTGGCAGGCTACACGAACGCAGGCAAAAGCTCTCTCTTTAACACACTCGCTGAAGAAACCGCACGAGTCGGGCTAGAACTGTTTACGACGCTCTCTACAACGACCCGTATAATAGATTTATTTGGAAAAAAAGCATTGTTAACTGACACTGTTGGTTTTATAGACCGCCTTCCAATAACTCTAATCGAAGCGTTTCACTCTACACTCGAAGAAACCATCTTCTCTGATTTGATACTTCTAGTAATTGACTTGAGCGAATCTGAAGACGAGATTGAAAGAAAACTCTCATGCAGCTTGGACACGATTGAGAAGATAGGAGCATCCGGGATTCCCATGGTCACGGCGCTTAACAAGATCGATTTACTTTCAAAAGAGGAAGTCGAACAGAAGGCGGAGATGTTGAAATACATTGCACCGAATATTGTGCCGCTTTCTGCATTACAGAAAACTAACATAAACCGCCTCAAAGTTGAACTAACGAATTTCTTGAAACAGTATATCCAAACAGCGTTCACGCTTCCCGTAACAGACGATTCATTGTCTTTCATTTCATGGCTTTTTTCTCGTGCAAACGTGCAAAAGGTGAACTACGAAGGCGATAGTGCAACAGTGATTTTCGAAGCTGTTCCCGACTTCGCCGACATGGTGAGGGGACGAGTGGAGAAACTTAACGGAAAGTTCGTTGTCTTAAATCAATAGGCATAAGAGGCGGTTGAATGCAAAAAGTGGCAGTGTTAAGGTGGGGACATCGGGCTTTTAGAGATGAACGTCTCACCACACATCTTGTACTTGCAGCGCGCGCTTTTGGTGCCTCTGAATTTTTCTTGGCAGACGTTGAGGATGAGAAAATTAAGACGACAATAGAGAGGGCTGTGCAACAATGGGGTGGACCATTCGCTTTCAAGATGGGAATCCCTTGGCGAGAAATTGTTAAAGATTGGAAAGCCAAAGACGGAACGGTTATTCATTTAACTATGTATGGAGAGAACATTCAAACCAGCGACGTCTTACAGAGAATAAAAACAACAAGAAAAGACGTGCTGGTGATTGTGGGAAGCCAAAAAGTTCCGAGTGAATTTTACAAAATTTCAGATTTCAACGTTGCCATAGGAAACCAGCCCCACTCAGAATGCTCTAGTCTGGCCGTGTTTCTCGATAGGTTTTTTGAAGGCAAAGGATTAGAGAAGGAATTTAAGAATTGGAGGATTAAATTAACCCCCGACCCCCATGGGAAACACGTGATAAAGCGCGATGTTTAGCCGGAATCCAGAGTGAACTTTAAGTTTTCCAATACAGATATATATTATGTGAGGGCTAAGAGTAGCGTTTTGTAAAAAGAGGCTCGTTGGATGTTGACGTTCGTTGACGAAGAAACACTACGCAAAGTTGCAGAAGTCGTAGGAAGCGAAGACGCAATTAAAGTTATAGAAATCCTAAAGGACTCCAACGAAATCACAGACGACGAAATCGCCAACAAAACTGAAATACGCCTAAACACTGTCAGAAAGATCCTATACAAACTTTATGACCATTCTCTTGTTTCTTTAAGAAGATCACGAGACGAAAACACAGGCTGGTTCATTTTTCACTGGAAACTCCAACCAGACCAACTTGAAGGCTTCATCCTAAACCAGAAACGCCGCGTCCTCGAAAAGTTACAAACTAGGCTCAATTATGAGAAAAGCCACGATTTCTATTACTGCCACACGCCCGGTTGTAAGCGGGTGCCTTTCGAAGAAGCCATGGAACTCGTTTTCCGCTGCCCAACATGCACCAAGCCCTTAATGCATTTTGACAACAGCAAAATTATAGAAATTCTAAACAAAAAAGTTGAACAGCTAAGGAAGGAACTGGGTGAGTGAAACCCTACCATCACGGGAAATGGCGTTAAGTCTTCTTAAAAAAAGTGGCTGTTCAAGAATCGTGATCCAACACTGCAAAAACGTCTCAAAACTCGCGGTTAGAATCGCCAAAATTCTTCAAAAGAAAGGGTACATTGTTGATTTGAGGCTTGTCGAGATAGGAGCACTCTTGCACGACATCGGCCGCTCAAAAACCCACAGCGTGCATCACGCAATCGCAGGTGCAGAAATCGCCAGATCATTTGCCTTACCAGAACCTATAGTTCGAATTATTGAACGACACGTTGGCGCGGGCATACCAAAGGCTGAGGCAAAGATGTTAGGGTGGCCCGAAAAAAATTACATGCCTGAAACTTTGGAAGAAAAAATAGTAACGTACGCAGACAAACTTATTGAAGGCACAAAAAGAGTCGACATTGAAGAAACAATTGCAAAAACATCCGAAAAACTTGGAAAAAAGCATCCGGCAACTGCGCGATTACGAACGATTCAAAAGGAATTCGAATCTTTGCTCGGTGAGTTTTGATGCCCACCGTGACTTTATTTGAAAAATTATATGGAGATTCATCGGTTAAATCTGTCGAGGCTAAACTGCAAGCGATTTGCGGGGATCTCAAAGTCCTCATCCACGCTGAGACCACCGTGCGAGGCTGGATTCGCGTCAATATCGAAGGCGAAGATGAAGTAGCGGCGATAAGTTTGGTTGAGAAACAGTTTGGATTAGCGCCTACGGATGCTACTCAGGTAAAAGAAGGCTTTGTTTACCGTGGGAAAATAGTTTATTCGCAAGGTAACTCTGCAGAAATGTACGTTGACTTGGGCGTGTTTTTCCCTTCATCCCTAGCCGCTTTTATTTCGCTACAACATTTACAAGCCCAACTCGTTGACGGCCGAAAAATGCCTCTTCAACGAATTGCCAAGCTTTTCTGCCTTCTCGACAATTTTCCTCTGGAAGTTCTAATAAAATATGCGGAACCGTCACAAAGACGTTTTTTGGCAGAATTAAGCGAAAAACAAATTATGTTATTTAATGATTGGATAAATTCAAATCTTGAAAGAGTTATCGTTTTAGGTGCATTTTTTGAAAAAGTCGAAAACGCCGTAAAAGAATCGGGGCATTTCCGTGATGTAGTGGAAGTGGAAAGTTTAGGTTTACTCGAACAAAGCATCGTTTGTAAAGTAGGAACCGATGCCGCTGGGTTAATTCCTAAAATCGGAAAGAGGCTCCCAAGAACAGTGCTCGGCGTTTTTTCACCGAAAGAAATTATGCGCTATGCGGTTTGATTTGGGTTACTGTTACTTGTATCTTTCTCTTCTCTTTTGGCGTTTTTTCTTTTGCTTTCGCATGCGTTTCTTTTTCCATTTCGCTCGGATAGTTCCATCTCCTTCTATTCTATTGTGGCATGTTTTGCCTTCAGTTCTTTTTCCGTCTTCTTAAGCGCATACATAAGCTCCACAACAAGGCTGTCAAGGAAAATCATACAATTATTCTCAAACATACTGCCCAACGGCGTTATTGATTCTTTTTCGCCGATAATTTGTCTCGCCATGTAATCCTCTTCTTTCGGCCAGCCAGTTTTAGTTCTGCCACCTATACACACGACGTGATCCGCAATTTTCCCAAGAGAAGACTTCTCATAAGACGTGATTGCGGCGACTTTCGCTCCGATTTCTTTTGCCGCCATGCTCGCGGTTACTACCATTTTTGTTTCGCCCGTACCTGAGATGGCTATAACAAGATCTCCTTCTTCAGCCGCCGGCGTGATGGTTTCACCTATGAAGTATACATTGAGCCCTAAATTCATTAGACGCAACGCGAAGGACCTGCCGACGAATCCGCTTCTGCCCATGCCAATGACAAAGATTTTTTTGTTTTTAGAGTTAACCAGCATCTCTATGAGTTTTTCTACGCTTTCTGGGTCAAGAGTTTCAATGGCTCTGCTTGCGCCTGATATGATTTCTTCCGCTGCCGCCTTCAACCATTTCAAATTTTTCACGCTCTGCAAGAAGGCAATAGCGGGTATCTTGTTAAAAATCTTGTGGTAAAAGATGTTTTTATGAAAGCAACATTTGTCTGCCCTTGTTTACCTCTGGTTTGTACGGAGCGTCGAGGGTTTTAACTATTTTTTCGGCTTTTGTCCTTCCTACACCCTTTACTGTAGAAAGCTCTGCGACTGAAGCAGCAAAAACTTTTCGAACTGACTGAAAATGCTCTAAAAGTCTCTTGGCAAGTACAGGTCCAAGTCCAGGCAAGCTTGCGACTAGGTGAACTTGTGTTTTCTCAATCGATGTGCTCTTGGGTTTTTTATGCACGAAGGGAATGCTAGGAGGTATTTTGTTTTTTCGTTTCGCTAGACTATGGATGAGCTGTGCGGTTTGTTCTGCATCTGGTGTGAAAAACACGTTGACATTATACATAAACATGAGAGAAGTTAATGCGCCCCAGAAAGCGCCGGGCTTCTCCATTCTTTTTACAGTTAACGGCAATTCGCCTTCGACGATGAGCACGGGACGAAAGTAGCGCTCGCTTAAGCGTCGAATCTGGTCAAACAGTCGCCCAGAGTAGAGAGATTTCAGAAAATCACTCTCTTGTTTACGCTCTATTGCACATTCTGGCGAAACCACATAATCAGCCACTTCAAGAAGGCGCGGTTCCACTTGTAAACCAAGGTTTTTCAAGAAACGGGGTACACGAGAGTTTTTCTCTCTTTCATCAACTATTACTCTTAACGTTCCTTCCTTCAATCAGTTTCATCTCCAACTGATAGCCAAGATTTAATGACTAATTAAGCTTGTAAGCGACGGAATGGAAAGGTAAAGGCGAACATAGACGGCTATGATTAACATGACTATTGTTAACGTTATGAGAATGTAATCGCCCTTTCTCACTTTCAACTCGTAAAGGTTGGTTCGTTTTTTGATTGCGCCCCAAGCTTTTGACTCCATCGCTTCGGCGAGTTCAAGGCTTCGTCGGATGGCGCTTACTATTAAGGGGATGAGTATGGGAATGTAGTTTCTGATTCTTTTCAAAAAGTTGCCTTTCTCTAATTCTAGCCCTCTTGCTTTCTGTGCGTCCATAATCGTCTGCGCTTCTTCTGCCAAAACTGGAACGAACCGCACTGCAGTCGTGAAGGCAAAGCAAAACTCGTAAGGTATGTGGCTTTGTTCGAGAGCAAGACCAAGATGATCTGGAGAAGTTGTGAGGAAAAAGATGGAAAATGACTCGACAAGCACCACAAAACGCAAGGTCAACGCAATCGCGTTCTCCAAAATCCACGGAGCGAGTTGATAGCCTCCATAAATGTAGGAAAAAACGAGGTTAGTTACGAAGATTATCGTAGCAAGAAAAGCCGCGCCTCTCATAGAACGAATCCATTCTCTTTGCACCTTTGCCACAAGGACTATTGGAATGTGGGCGAAAAACAAAACGACTAACACAAGAAATTCGTTGAACATAATGGCAACGGCAAAGATTACGATAACAAAAATGAACTTGATTCTTGGGTCTAAATTATGAATTGGTGTTGAAATTTTTCGAAATTGGAAGCCGCTGAACATGCTCATTTGCGTCTCGCCTCCAAACGTTTGAGCAGCACATCTCGGGCTTGGTAGACATCGATTATGTTAGCTGGGAAACCTAAATCCGAAAGTTGAAGAAAGATCTGAGAGATTTGCGGAGGTACTATGGAAGCCTTGGTTAAAAGTGCTTCGTCAGTGAGAATCTTTTCAGCCAACCCATCTGCCACAATTTTTCCTTCCGACATTAACACGACGCGAGGGTTACTTTCTGCCACGAATTCAACATCGTGCGTGACCACCACCACTGTTTTACCTTGGGTATTGAGCTGAACAATAAATTGGCGAAGCTTTTCTTTCTGTCGATGGTCTTGCCCAATGGTAGGCTCGTCTAAAACAACCGTTTTTGGATCCCATGCAAGAACAGACGCTAAGGCAACACGTTTGCGTTCTCCTCCGCTTAACAAAAAAGGCGAAGTTTGACGGTATTTCGTAAGGTCAAGAAGGTTAAGCGCCCAATCAACACGTTTTTTAATGAGCGACTCTTCGAACCCGAAGTTGCGAAGGCCGAAGGCGATTTCTTCTTCCACGCTTTCGCAGAAAAGTTGGTGGTCAGGATTTTGAAAAACAAACCCAACGTTTCGGGCAAGTTTTGCGACGCTTGTTTCTCGTGTGTTGATGCTGTCGACTAAAACTTCGCCTTTTGTGGGTTTTAATAAACCATTAAAATGCTTTACGAGTGTTGTTTTTCCCGCGCCGTTTTGCCCCATGATTGCCACGAACTCGCCATCATTAATCAGCAGTGACACGCCTTTTAATGCTTCAACTCCGTTCGGGTATGTAAAGTAAACGTCTTTTGTTTCAATCATGCTTTAAGATTCTCCGTAATGCTTTTGCGGCTTCGGCGGAGCTTATGGGTACGCTTTTTATGTTTATGCCGTCTTCTTTGAGAATTTGGAAGAGTCTTGTTGCCTTGGGTATGCCTACGCCGATGAGGCGGGCTTCTTCAGAGTTGAAAATGTCGCGGGGGTTGCCGTCTAAAACCACTTTGCCTTCATCCATGATTATCACGTGGTCAGCGTATTGCGCAGTTAAATCCAATCTGTGTTCAACTAAAATCACGGTTATGCCAAGTTGTTCATTAAGCTCTGCGATTACTTCGAAAATTTTTTTAGCGGTAAGAGGGTCGAGAAACGATGTGGGCTCGTCGAGTATCATTACGTTGGGCTGCATCGCTAGCACGGAGGCGATGGCTACTCGTTGTTGCTGGCCTCCTGAAAGTTCGTGGGGTGCTCTTTCACGGAGTTCGTAAGCGCCTACGGCTTTTAATGCCCATTCTATCCTCTCTTGCATTTCAGCCCTTGGTGTGCCTAAATTTTCCAAAGCGAACGCTACGTCTTTTTCCACTGACAATGCGAAAAGTTGATTTTCTGGGTTTTGAAAAACAAATCCAACGTGCCTTGCGAGTTCGTGGATCTGGTGTTTTGTGACGTCAAGGTTTGCGACGTTTATGGTGCCGTTTAGTGTGCCAGTGTAGAAGTGTGGGATAAGTCCATTAAAACATCTGCAGAGTGTTGTTTTGCCGCAACCGCTTGGACCTGTGAGGATGACGAATTCGCCTTTTTCAATTTTTATTGAAACTTCTCGGATAGATGGCTTGGTTGCGCCTTGGTAGGTGTATGTTAAATCTTTGGTTTCTATGATTGGCACGTTAATGTCCTGCCGTTTCAGTTATACGTCATGGCGAAGGTTCTCTCATTTAAGAGTAGCTACCTAAAAAAGGGTTAGCTCGCTCCTAATTTCTCCTTCAACAAACGAAGGCAACGTTTTAAACCTGTTTCCACGTCGCCCACGCCGTTAACGCCGGCAGATACCGAGTGGCCGCCGCCCATGCCTTGCAGATAATCGCCGAGTGGTTTTGCGATGTCTCGGCCTAAGTGCACATTGGTTTTCTTGTAAAAATCGCTGGTTGCCCGTAGGCTAATTCTTAAAGTGTCGCCTTTTTGTCCTGCGACTACGGCCACGTGGGCGCCGAGGGAGATTAAAGCCCGTGCTGCGGAGGCTTGGTATGCGCTTACGTGGGAAAAAGCGACGATCCATCCGTCAACCTTCAAAAGTTTAACACGTCTTGCAGCCTTGAGCCTTGCAATTCGTTCTGATTCTTCCATGGGTAAAGAAAGCAGTGAGAGTGATTCTTCGACGTTTACGCCGGCGGCGATCAGGTCTGCGATTGTTTTGAATGTGGTGGATTTTGCTAAGACGAAATGGCGGGTGTCGAATGCTATGCCGAGGAATAGGGCTTTTGCTGCTTCTGGTGTTGGTGTTAGTTGTAGGTCTTGGTAGAATTTGTAGATGATTTCGCATGTGGATGCGGCATTTTCGTCTGCGACGCATAGGGTGGCGAGTTTTTCGGTTTCGGGGTGGCTTGCATGGTGGTCGATTACTATGAGGGGTGCATTTGCGGTTTTTATGCGGTTTGCCCAATCGTCGAGTTGTTGAATGGTGTTGGTGTCAAGTAGGATTAAAATGTCTGCGTTTTCGATGCGGGGTGATTTGGTTAGTTTTGCTGGGAGATGGTTTAGCAAATGTTTTGATAGGTGGCTTGGTCCTTGTGCTGCTGCGATTTCGGTTTCTAGTTGTGGGTGTGTTTTTTGGAGTAATCGTGACAGCGCAAATGCTGCGCATACAGCGTCAGGGTCGGCGTTGTGGTGGCAAAGTAGTGTGGCGAGTTTGGCGTTTTTCTTTTCGATGAGTTCTGTTATTTCTTTGATTTGCATGTGATTTCCTTCAGGTATGTTCTTGCTGCTTCTTGTGCTCGGTGGGTTGCTTCGTTTGCTAGTTGTTCTAGGTTTGGGTATTCGGTGTTGGGGTTTAGTGAAAGTTCTACGTCGATGTTTACTGTTATTGGTTTTTCGCCTTCTACTTCGACGGTGATGTTTAACGTTGCGAGTTTTTGTAGGGGGATTTTGGAGGTGATGTATTTGCGGGCTGCGTTTTCCGCCAAGTTGCATAGGTTTTCTTTTTGTTCTGGGGAAAGTGTGGGCAGCCCGATTTCTTCCAACGTTTTTTCACCTATGGTGGTGGGGGCGATTCTGTCGGGAAGGAAGAAGTTGGGGTTAGGTCCTGTTGTAGTTTGGTTTGTAGGTCTTTCATTTGGGTTCTTGTGCGTTCTTCTTGTTTGGCGAGTACGCTGAGCCTTGTGTTTAGGAGTTCTCTGCGTTCGGTTAGTTCTGTGGTGATTTTGGATTTTTCTGTTTTTACTAGGATGGATCCGACGGATTTGTAGATTGGGCAGTCATCGGCGGTTTTTTGCATTTCTTCTAGTGCGGTGTCGATTTCGCCGATTTCGAGTTCGATTTGTTGTTTTTGTGTGATTATGGCTTGTAGTGTTTGTTGTACTTGTTGCAGCCTTAGTAATCGTTCTTGTACGGGGGCTGGGAGTTTATTTATGTCTTCGGTCATTTTTTTGGTTCCTCAAAACTGTTTGTTCTGCTTTGGTATTTGTGTCGCATTAATTAAGTATTTCCGCTAAAAACTTCTTTTCCAGAGGTGTGTGGCTGTGTGCCGCGTTTCTAGGCCCTCTTCCATATATGATCCTATTAGGATCCAAATATACCGCAAATATGAACAGAGAACCACGGGTTCACTTTTAGACCGTGTGGGGTTCGTACGCTTTTCTTTGGTCTAGGTGTCTGTTTTTGAATGGTGGAGTGGGTGGTTTTTTTGGGTTTTGGTGTTATTGATAGCCTTGGGAAAAAGGACGGGTACTTCTTTTAATTCAGAAATTATAATTTGTATCGAAAATTCAGAAGGGATTTATGTCGTTTTCGTTAGAGATTTTGTAACGAAATAATCTTGGTTTGAGGAGTTTCATTGCCTAAATCAGATTTCGAAGAGATTCTGCTCGAAGCAATAGACGAAGGGTTGTCGTCGTTAGGCGAATCTTCTAAATGGGCAATCTATTTTCATCTAGAAAAAAACTTTAAAATTGAAAAACAACAAATTCCTCAAAAGATCCAAGATTTTGCCGAGGCTTTAGAAGAAATTTTTGGGGTAGGTGCCAATTTTCTCGAGATTTTGATCATGAAACGGCTCTACGAAAAGATTGGTGTAACCGTTGAATGGCCTGAATCAAAGGAATTTACGTTTTCTGAATTCTTACTCATGGCTAGGCGGGCTTTTCAAAAAAATCAAAATTTCATTTCAACCGTGACTATTGAATCGACAGAGGGGGAGAAGGTTAGGGTTTGACCGTGGTTTCATTGAAAAGAAAAACTCTGGCTAGGGGAGAAGGACATGGACGTAAAGGGCGTTCTGTGCGGTTTAAGAGGCTTGTTAAGAGAGAGGCTGATTTTGAGTCTGAGAAGGGGCTTAGAAGCATTTTCGCCGCTTCTCCTGATGCCATTGTCGTTACTGACTTAAAAGGAAAAATCATTGACTGTAATCGAGCAGCGTTAAGCATCTATCGTGGTTCATCGAAGTATGAGTTGATTGGCAAAAACGCCTTTGCCTTTATTGCAAAAAAGGACAGGCAAAGAGCGTTAGAGAACTTGAAGAAAACGTTGGCTCACGGACTGGTTAAGAATGTTGAATATGCTTTCTTTAGGAAGGATGGCAGTGAGTATCCTGTCGAATTGTCTGCAAGTTTGGTCAAAGATTCCTCAGGCAAACCTACTTCTTTTGTTGCAATAATTAAAGATATAACTGAACGTAAAAGAATCGAGAAAAGCATTCGAGAGAGCCAACAGAAATTCGAAAGGCTGTTTATGCGTATTCCCGAAGCGGCTATTTTCACCGACGCAAAATGGCGTATTTTGGATGTTAATCCTCGTTTTACGGAACTTTTTGGTTACTCTTTGGACGAGGTAAGGGGTAAGAGCCCTACTCGAATTATTGTGCCGCGGGATAAGCTAAAAGAATCGAAAATATTGGGGCAAAAATCCAAAAAAGGATATACTTATTACGACACGGTTCGAAAGAAGAAAGACGGAACATTGGTTCCAGTTTCAATATCTGCTGCTCCGATTAAAGTCGACGGTCAAACAGTAGGGTTCGTAACATTATACAAAGACATGACCGAGTACCGAAAAACAGAAAAAGCGTTAATCGAGTCTGAAAAAAAGTACCGAAGCGTCGTAAACAATATCGGCGTCGGGGTGTCCGTTATAAGCCCCCGTATGGAAATTTTGTCGCTTAACCCTCAAATGAAAAAATGGTTCCCGCACGTGGATGTTTCAAAACGCCCTATTTGTTACAAATCCTTCAACATCCCTCCTAGAAAAAGAATCTGCACTTACTGTCCAACTTTTAAGACGCTAAAAGACGGAAAGACTCACGAGGCGATAACCGACACACCGAGCGGCGATAAAATAATAAACTACCGCGTAGTTTCATCGCCTATCAAGGATAAAGACGGGAAAATCATAGCAGCCATAGAAATGGTCGACGACGTAACCGAGCGCAAACAGCTGGAGGAAAAACTTAACCAGTACTCTAAGCATTTGGAAGAATTGGTTCAAGAGAGAACACAAAAACTACGAGAAAGCGAAGAACGCTTCCGCTCAGTTGCAGACTACGCCTCTGAGGCAATTATCACGATAAACAATCATCTAAACATAATTTTCTGGAACCAAGCTACAGAAACCATTTTCGGCTATTCAAGTAACGAAGCAATCGGCAAACCAATTACGTTCATAATGCCCAAAAAAGCGCGAAAACATTACCAAAAGATAATGCGTCGAGTGTTTTTCAGGAATAATACTCGCCCGCTGGGTAGGACTTTTGAGTTAACTGGACTAAGAAAAGATGGAAGCGAATTTCCTTTAGAACTTTCCTTCTCAGTCTGGGAGACAAAAGAGGGCATTTTTTCCACGGGCATAATACATGACATTACTGAACGAAAGAAAATGGAAGAAAGGCTCGCCACGTTAAACTTTTACGGCAGAAAATTAAATGCCGCGCGTACCTTTCAACAAATTTACAAGTTAACCTTAGAAGCCGTAGAAAAAACGTTAGGCTTTGAGTATGCAACGTTTGAAATCATAGAAAAAGACAAAATACGGGTTGCCTGTCACCGCGAGTATTCGAAGCCAATAATTAACGAACTGCCCTTAGACGGCTCCAAAAAGGGCATAATCGTGAAAGCCGTAAAAACCCGCCAACCAGTCCTTGTATCAGACGTTAGCAAAGACGAGGATTACGTCGAAGTGGTTCCGGAAATCAAATCCGAACTCGCTGTCCCAGTCATTACAGAAAACGAAGTGCTAGGCGTTATAAACGTAGAAAGCAAGAAACTAGAAGCATTCGACGAAAAAGACCTCGTGTTGCTTCAAATACTCGCCTCTCACGCTGCAACCGCAATAAGCAACATAAAGAAGCAGAACGAAATCGAAAAACGAAGCAACCAACTAGCCTCGCTAATGAAAAGTTCAGCCGAAGTAATCCGCTCCACAAATTTAACCCAAAGCCTCCAAACAATCGTGGAAGCCATTAGAAAATCCGGATGGCGAAGAGTAGTACTTTCCGTAAGAGACAAAAACCTAGAAATAGCACACCCAAAAGACATAGTCACCGCCGGTTTAACGAAAAAAGAAAAAGAATTCTTATGGATCAACAAACAACCCGGACAAGTCTGGCGAGAACGCTTCGGACCAGAATTCGAACGATTCAAAATCGGCGAATTCTACTACTTGCCGTGGAGCGATCCATGGGTTAGAAAAAAATTCAGCGAAGGCACAGTGCCAAGCCACCTCAGCGCAGAAGAAATGGTAGACTGGAACCCGGACGATCTGCTTTATGCACCGCTTAAGTTAGCAGACGGCCGCATCGTGGGCGTCGTAAGCATGGACGACCCTGTTGATGGAAAACGCCCCACAAGAAACTCCTTGATGCCGCTCGAACTGTTTTTGCACCAAGCCGCAGTAGCCATAGAAAAGGCACAATTAATCAATCAGTTAACCGAAGCAAAAGCCCAAATCCAAGAATACGCGGAGCATCTTGAAGCAAAAGTGGAACAACGAACCCATGAACTATTGCAGAAAACCGAAGGTCTGCGAAAAAGCGAAGAGAAACTAAGAAGCATTTTCGCCGCCTCTCCCGACGCCGTCACAGTAACCGACCTTCATGGAACAATAATCGAATGCAACCAAGCAGCCTTAACAATGAACGACTTTTCGAAGAGAGAAGAATTAATCGGCAAAAGCGCCTTCGAATTTATAGCAGAAAAAGACCGCCAAAAAATAATAGAAAACCTAAAGAGAACACTCGAGCAAGGCTCAGTAAAGAACATAGAATACACATGCTTAACCAAAAACGGAAAAGAATTCCCAGCAGAACTCTCAGCAAGCGTCATCCGCGATGCTTCAGGAAAACCCGTGGCATTTGTCGGCATTCTAAAAGACATCACTGAACGCAAACTGATGGAACAAAAACTTCTCAAATCCGAAAGGCTCGCCGCAATAGGAGAATTGGCAGCCATGGTTGGCCACGACCTGCGAAATCCGTTGACAGGCATCGCCGGAGCCACATACTACTTGCGGAACAAGCTGAATTCAAAAACAGACAAGAAAGCCATAAAAATGTTGAAACTCGTCGAGAAAAGCATCGAGTACTCGAACAAAATCATAAGCGATCTTTTAGACTACTCTAAAGAATTACGACTGGAGCTTGTAGAAACCACGCCTTACTTTGTAGTCAACGAAGCTTTGACGCACGTCAAAATTCCGAGGAACATCCGAGTTTCTAACCTAGCGCAGAACCAGCCTGTGATTGTAGTTGACGTGGAAAAAATGACGCGGGTCTTCTCCAACGTTATCAAAAACGCGGTCGACGCCATGCCCAACGGCGGAACGTTGACGATTAAAAGCGAAGTAACAAACGGCAAATGGGAAATCTCGTTCACCGACACGGGTGTGGGTATGCCTAGGGATGTTTTGGAGAAAATCTGGACGTCGTTCTTCACGACGAAGGCGAAGGGCATGGGCTTGGGCCTGCCCATCTGCAAACGCATCATAGACGCACATGATGGCAAAATTTCCGTGGAAAGTGCAATTGGAAAAGGTACAACCTTTACGGTAAGCGTTCCGGTTAATCCTAGAATTGAAGAAGGAGGTGAAGAAGTTTGGATGAACATCCCAGAATCCTTATTGTCGACGACGACGAAAACATAAGAACCATGTTGTCCATGATACTTGAAGACGAAAAATACCTCGTCGAATCCGTTGACACCGCGCAAAAGGCAATAGAAAAAACTGATAAAAAATTTTACAACGTGGCTCTAATAGACGTTCGTCTTCCAGACATGGAAGGAATTGAGCTTCTCACAAAAATAAAGCCCACAACGCCAAAAATGCGAAAAATAATCATTACCGGGTACCCAACACTACGCAACGCCATAGAAGCCGTTAACAGAGGCGCAGACGCGTACATAATGAAGCCTTTCAACATGGAAAAAGTTCTAAAAACCATAAAAGAGCAACTGAAAAAACAGGATGAAGAGAGGAAATACAGCCAAGAAAAGGTCACAGAGTTCATTGAAACAAGAGTTAAAGAACTGGAAAACGAAACTACGCATTTGAAAAAACCACGCTGAAAACTTTCCTCTTTTATCCTTATTTTTTTAACTTCTGCTATCGTGTCTAAGAAGTTATGCAAGAAATTGCACGAATTTTAGTTTTTAACGGTTCTAGCGTAGGTGCTTCATTATCGATGTCGTAAGCGGTTTCACATCTAAGCCCGAGTAGCCTAGAATTTTGGCCAACTCGACGACATTGTATTTCTGACCATAACTCCACAGATTCGTCAAATAGTTTCCAGCTTTAACGTTGTTAAACCACTCTTCTCCGTACTCACGAACGAGAAAATTCTTCAACTGTGCCTCGAATATCCACGCTTGCAAATATTGTGCTGAATAAAAGGCGTCATCGACCGTTATGAGATAATGCGTTGTGGGATGTTTGTATTTGAGCACTTTTTCATGGACGGTTTTGTATATTTCGTCCATCCCATCTAGGTGGTCTGTGTGCAGTTTAATTTCGTAGGAAATTTTTGCGCCGTACGCACGCAAGAAGAAAAGTTTGTAGAGAAAGACGAAGTTTAGGTATTGTTCAGTCTTGTCTATTTTAATGTGTTGTTCTAGCCAATTTTCATCGGTTAACAAGTACTCGAGCAAAAAAGCGAAACTTTCTGTGACTGAGTTGTCGCCTAACCACTTGTATTCAATGGGCAATTTCGGATTAACGTACGCAAAGTGTTCAACGTGACCCGTCTCGTGGAGTAGCGTAGCATAATCATCATGTCCACCGTGTGGCATCATTACTAACCGGACATCTTCGGGAATTTTTATCGGAGTACAGAAGGCTCGTGGATTCTTTTTCGGTCTCTCTTCCAGATCTAAAGTAACGTTCTTCTGTTTTGCTAGTTTGATACCCATGTTTGCCAAAGTTTTCTTTAACGCTGGAATCATCGACTGTTTCTTGAAATACGTGTCAAATTCTTTTGCTCTAAAAAAGAAGGATACGTCATGTTTTTCAGCTTCTTTTATTCCCACGCCAACTTTTTCTCGCAACTCTTCATTCATTCGCTGCGTGTAAATGGATTCGGTTTGGCTGATGAAATCTTGCATTGTTTTAGCTAAAGATGGAAAATCTATTTCTTTTGCATCCATGAAAAGAGCCATATAATCTTTATACCCGAAGTCTCGAGCGGCACCGTGAAGCTTTTGCATTCTCTCTAAAAGTGGGCCGTTGATTTTGTCAATGCACTTGTTTCTTGCCTGATACAGTTTTTCCCTTTTCTGACGGTTTGGCTCGTTTATCATTCTTATCTGTGCAAGATGAAACGCCAGTTTTTCGCCGTCAACTTTAACCGTTCCTTTTGTTTGCATAGTTTCTGCTTTGTCTGTGAGTTCCTTTACAACCATGCCCAAGTAGTATTCGAGTGAGAATGCTTGAAGATACCGCAGTTTTCTTTCGTCTTCGTCCCTTGCTTGTTTTCGCATTCCCGCGAGTGTTACTATGAGTTTTTTGTCAAAAAGATGCGCGTACTTTTCGTATATGGCTGAAATATTAGACTCCTCCTTAAACCCTGCGTGAGTCAAAAAGTACTCCAGATTCATCTCACTCGAAAAATTCTCTACATCCAACCTAATTCGATCAAGATTAACCATGACGCTATCCTCAGAAGCGTATTTTACGGCAGTTTACACTAAAAATCTTATGGAAAACTCTTTTCTGTAATCTCGTGCATCGTACGGAAACCTTAAATATGACGTATGTCATAATTTATGTTAGGCGATGAATGGCGCGGTTGTTTCCCATCGACCTTTCCTCACACTAACTCTCTTCTGAGGAAGGCTGGGAGCACGCGCTTTTTTTTGACGCCAAAGTTTTTATTTAATGCCCACCGACTTTCTTAGCACTCGATTGCTCGATTGGGAAACCGTTGAAGAGGCTTTATGTTTGAGCCAGCCTAAAGTCGTTGTGGAAAACCTCTCCAAAACCTACATAACAAAGGACGGCACACAAGTCGAAGCCTTAGAAAACATAACTTTCCACGTAAACGAACAAGAACTCCTCTGCATAATAGGCCCAAACGGATGCGGGAAAACCACACTCCTTCGCCTAATCGCTGGCATAGACACACCTACCCGAGGAAGAATACTCATAGATAACCAAGAAACAAAACCGGGAAGAGCCGCATTAATTTTTCAAGAATTCTCGCTTTTCCCTTGGCGCACGGTTCTCGACAACATAAAATTTGGGTTAGAAATACTAAACGTGCCAACACAAGAAAGCCACAAAATCGCACAAAACTACGTCAAACTGGTCGGTTTAGAAGGCTTTGAACAGAAATTTCCGCACGAGTTATCTGAAGGAATGAAACAGAAAGTCGCCATCGCAAGGGCTTTGGCCGTAAACCCGCCTGTCTTGTTGTTGGATGAGCCCTTCGCTTTTCTGGATGCACAGACACGAAACAGAATGCAAGAGGAATTGCTGCGAATTTGGGAGCAAGAGAAAAAAACCATGATTTTCGTGTCGCACAATGTTGACGAAGCCGTGTACTTAGCAGACCGCATACTCGCATTAACAGCCCGACCTGGCAAGGTGAAGACTGTTTGTGAAGTAGCCTTGCGCCGACCGCGACAACGCACATCGCAACCATTTATCAGAAAAAGAGAAGAAATGCTAAAGACGCTCATTGAAGAACTTGACACTTAAGGCTCAGATGTCTTTCCGTTTTTTCAAGTACATTTTCCAACTTAAAGCCATACTCTGCGGGTGTGAAGCCTTGACCTCATCCAGCCTCGTGCAAGCAGTGTTCTGTGGCGCGTTTAAAACCAACTGCGGGTTCGAGTAGGCTTCTTGACTAATTTTTTTTACAGCATCAACGAATCTGTCGAGTTCTTCTTTTTCGAAGGATTCAGTCGGTTCAATCATCAACGCCTCGTCCACGATAAGTGGAAAGTAAGTGGTCGGCGCGTGGACACCATAGTCTAGTAGCCTCTTTGAAACATTTAACGCCTTAACCCCGGTTTCTTTCGCCATAGGCTTGGCGCTTATTACGCATTCGTGCTTGCGAGGCTTCTGTTTGTCGTATGGCAGTTCAAAACCGCGGATTTCAGCCAGTTTTTTGGCTAGGTAGTTGGCGTTCAAAACAGAAACTTCGGCGACTTCTTGCAAGCCTTCAGCACCGAGGCTCAAAATATAAGCGTACGCGCGCACCAGCACTGCGATGTTGCCGTAAAAACTTCTAATCTTTCCTACGCTGTCGGGCTTGTTATAGTCCAAGAAATAGTCTTTACCGTCAAAACCGATACGGGGCACAGGTAAGAACCTTTCCAATTCCTCAGAAACACCGACAGGCCCCGCGCCCGGTCCGCCTCCGCCGTGAGGGGTGCCGAAGGTTTTGTGAATGTTTATGTGTACAATGTCGAAGCCCATGTCACCGGGTCGGGTTTTGCCTAGTATCGCGTTAAGGTTGGCGCCGTCATAGTAGAGCAATCCGCCGGCTTCGTGCACTATTCGGGCGATTTCTTCAATATTTTTCTCGAAGATTCCCAGAGTATTCGGGTTAGTAAGCATCAGTCCCGCAGTGCGTTCGGAAACTACGGATTTTAAGGCTTCGATGTCAACGCAACCGTCGGCGTCAGAAGGCACGACTATCACGCGATATCCGCCCATGGTTGCACTCGCCGGGTTGGTTCCGTGTGCGGAGTCTGGAACAATTATTTCGCTCCGTTTCTTAAGTTCGCCATTTCTCTTGTGATAAGCCCGTATTATCAAAACGCCTAATAGTTCGCCGTGGGCACCAGCGGAAGGCTGAAGGCAAACCTCGTAAGTGCCTGTGATTTCGGCGAGCCATCTTGAAAGCGTGTACAATATTTGAAGAATTCCTTGAGTGGTTTGTGGGTCTTGGTACGGGTGGAGCAACGCGACGGTAGGAGATGTTGCCAATGCGTCGTTGATTTTCGGGTTATATTTCATTGTGCAACTGCCTAGCGGATAGAGGCCAGAATCGACTCCATAGTTCATTTGTGACAAACGAATAAAGTGCCGTGTGACTTCGACTTCTGAAAGTTCGGGCAGTTTCGGCGGAGTTTCACGTTTCATCTTTTGTGGCATCAGTAATTGTACGTCGCCGATAACTTGTTTTATTTCTTCTTCGATTTCTGGTAATGCAAAGCCTCTTCGGTGAACTTTGCCTAACTCAAAAATAATGGGTTCGTTCCATCTCGCTTGCCTAAAAGTCGACATTTTGCTCACCTTTCCTTCAGAACCTCTTCTAAGGCTGTTGCGAGACGATCAATGTCATGCTTAGAGTGAACCTCGGTGACGCAGTAAAGCGCCGTGCCGCCTAGTTCAGGGAACTCCTTCGAAACATCTTTGCCACCGTGTACTCCATACAAAAGCAAGTCTTCATGAACGTGTTGAACGCTTTTTCCTGTATCGTCAAAGTTGACTGTGAACTCTTTAAAGTGTGGCGCATCGAAAATCGGCGTTTTAACGCCTTCAATCTTGGACAACTTCTTTATCGCGTAATCGGCTTTAATCATGCATGTCTCACCCAGTTCTTTCAAGCCTTGTGGACCGAGTAAAGCCAAATAAACCGCGGATGCCACGGCGCAGAGGGCTTCGTTAGAGCAGATGTTAGAAGTGGCTTTTTCTCGTCGTATATGCTGTTCACGTGTCTGTAGTGCCATACAGAAACCTCGCTTGGTTCCGTCTAGCGTGGTTGTTATGCCTATTGTCCGACCGGGCATCTGCCGAATCAACTCCATATCGCCACGACAAGCAAAAATTCCTAGTAATGGTCCGCCGAAATTCATGGCGATTCCGAGCGGTTGACCTTCGCCGACGACGATGTCTGCGCCGTATTCTCCTGGTGGTTTTATGATACCGAGAGAAACTGGGTCAACGCCGACGATGAATAGTGCGCCTTTGTCGTGCGCGATTTGTGCAACTGCCTCTGCTTCGGTTTCTATAAAACCCAAGTAGGAGGGATTTTCCACGTAAACTGCTGCTGTTTGTGTTGAAATTTTTGTTTTCAGATCTTCGAGGTCTAATTGTCCAGTTGATTTATCATAATTTACGTGTTTTACTTGAACTTCTGCTGGTTCTACGTAGGTTTGGAGTGTCGCGTTTCTTTCTGGGTGGATAATTTTCGGAACCAGAATTTCTGAACGTTTCGTTATTCGCGCAACCATCCGTGCTGCTTCGCCTACCGCGGATGCCCAATCATACATGGAACAGTTGGCTACTTCCATGCCTGTCAACTCGCAGATCATGCTCTGGTATTCGAAAAGCGCCTGCAACATGCCTTGCGAGATTTCGGGTTGATACGGCGTGTAGGCTGTTAGCAGTTCACTTCGTAAGATGATGTTTTCCACAACCGCGGGCACGTAGTGCGGCCAGCAACCCGCGCCTAAAAAAGTGGGCATTGTTGCTGAGGTTTTGTTTTTTGCAAGCAGATTTTCTACGTGTCGTTTTACTTCTGCTTCTGAGGAACCCTTGGGTATGTTTAGTTTTTGTTTTAAGCGAAACTTTTCCGGTATGTCTCGGTATAGTTCGTCGATGTTTTGTATTCCAAGTTCTTTCATGAGTTCTTTTTTGGTTTCTTGAGCCGAATTGGGAATGTATGGATGACTGTGCCTTGGCAAGGTGTTTCACCGATAGAAATAGGAGTAAGAGAGCATCTGTTCTTTAAAGGTTTATCAAATACACAAATTTTTTCTAACACTCACTATGAAAAGACAGAGTTTTTAAATATTCGATTTAACTTGCTAACATACCATGGCAATTAACATTTTGGAATTCGTTGACCTTGAAAAGAGGATTCAAAAAACAGAGGATTCTTATCGAGACGTTTTAGCCCCAGACTTAGGCAAAGCGTATGTTATCGCCATCACCCGCGACGGATGCCCCAGCTGTGAGAAACAAAAACCACTGTTCGAGTCGTTAGCGGCGAGAATGAAGAAAAAACATGGCGATAAAGTGGTTTTCACACGGGTGCACATCCAGCACTCTCAAAACTATACAACAGAATCCACGCGCAGTAAGGATGTGTTTCATCATTACTTTTATCCCACTAACTTGATACTTATACGTACCCGAGACCGAGGCGCGTTCGAGTACTACCGCAATACAGCCCCCGAAATGAGTGAATTAGAAAAGAATCTCGAATCAGCGATTGAAACTGCAGTTATGCTTGAAAAAGAAAGTTGATTTGGATTATGCATGTTTAGTTTTTGGTTCATGCCTCTGAGTTGAATAGTCTCGCAGTTTTCTGTGTCCATTCCTCAAAATCCCCAGGCGAATCGGGATAGCGTCCATACCATTCTCTTGCTTTCTTTATCAAAGCAACCGTGCTGCGAAGTTTTCTGAGAAAGCTGACTTTTCGTATCCCACGGAATACTCGAACGGATTTTTCTGTGATGGTAAGTTTGACTTCTTTTCCTAGGCTGGTTTGGAGAAGGTCGTCTTCGGTGATCAGCCTAAGTCTCATGCTGTAGTTTAATTCATCATCGTCGGTCTCTTGAAGAAAAGCACGGAAAACATCCAGTCCCGCTTGTTTCAGTCCATAGGATTCCATGTATTTCACGTTGTACCCCCAAAGACCATCACAACCGACGTCGTCTTTCTCCAACGCTTCAATAACAGTTCTACCAGCAAGCGTACCCCCCATCATCGACGGCCCGATGCCTCCGCCATGGATAGGGTTCACTTGGCATGCAGCGTCGCCAACTATGATGATACCGTTGCCGACCATGTTGTCCAAAGGTCTTCGGGTAGGTACATACCAAGCGCCGCCCTCAATCAATGACGAATCCTTGAAAATAGGCTTGGACAGAACGTGCCGGTACAACGTTTCTCTTGGGTTGGGAAATTTATTTATCATCGCAACGCCCAAGCCGACGTTAACTTTCGAGTCGCCCTTTGGAAATATCCAGTAGTAGCCGCCGGGACAATGCTTTTGTGAGAGATAAATGTGGCACATTTCCGGGTCTTCAATGGGATCTTTCAGCTCACGGATTTCCCGGTAGCAAGCCTCCACGTCTTGGTTTTCCACTTCTGTGGGCACGCCCATTTCTGGTGGAAGTTTTTTTCGGATAATGGCTGGGAACCCGCTGGCTTCAATCGTGATTTTTGCATAAAATTTTGCGGTGGTTTCGGTTTTCTGGTTTTTGGCGGTTATGCCTTTCACGTAGCCTTTTTCGATTATTGGTTCGAGGGCTTGTGTTTGGTCTTTTAATTGTGTGCCGGCGTCTAGTGCTTCCTTGAGCAGTCTTTGTCCGAATGCGTGACGATTCAGAAGAAAGCCCTTTAGCCCTTCACCTTTTACGTCGAAAATAGACTGCAAATCAGGCGAATATATCCGCACACCCGCCATGACTCGCTCCAACTCATCGCCCTTCGGATAAGTTAAACCTAACTTGTCAAAGTGATGTTGCCCAACCGCGTCTCCACAGATTTTTCTGCCAATGTCTTGTTTTTGTTTGCGGTCAATCAAAAGTACGTCAAGTCCTGCCTTTGCAACAGTTTTTGCCGCCAAACAGCCCGCAGTCCCCGCGCCTACGATGACAACGTCGTATTTTTCCAATGAAGGAACACTCCTACGCGTAAATATTTGCTTATGTGCAGTAGTTACCTTGATAAACATTTTCCAAAAAAATCACAATGTCCTCAAAAGATTTCCATAAGGGGCCGGAGCCGGGATTTGAACCCGGGCGCTAGGCTCCACAGGCCTATAGGCTACCAGGCTACCTCACCCCGGCCACTATTTTGGTGATTTCGGTTATTTTTTTATGGTTGTCTTGCTCATTTACGTTTCTGCAGTGGCATCTTTGTTTTTTGGGTTTTCGGGTCTTTTTTGCGGTTGACGGTTTTTCTTACGGTTTTCTTTACTAACTCTACTAGTGATTCGCCGTTGGTTGAAATGTTGACGAGGGGTAGGTTAAATATTTGGGATTTTGACGTTAGGGTGGCAAGTACGCCTGTTGCTGCTAAGATTGGGGGGACAGTTCCGCGGAGTGTCTTCTTAAGGTCGTCTTCGTTTTTGGCGGTTATGATTTTCTGAATGTCCTTTCTCTTCGCAGTCGTCGAGTGGAAGCCTTCTAAAAAGACAACGTCCAAGTTTTCCTTGTTTATGAGGTTAAGGATTTCGGGTAAATGAAAACTTTCGTCGGGTTGTGTGCTTTTCTTTATGATGGCTATTTCTCGGCTTGTTGCGGCGACGATGATTTTTGCTCCGGCTTGGGCGAACCTGAACGTGTCTTTTCTAGGCGTGTCGATGGAAAAGGCCGGGTCGTGGATGTGTTTTATTGCGCCTACTTTGAATCCTTCTTTGGCTAATTGTCGGGTCAGGTATTCAATCGTAGTTGTCTTGCCTGACTCTTTGCTGCCGACAACTGCGAAGATCACGGTCAACTGGTTTTACCCTCTGGTTTTCGAACAGCAACGTTTATTTTTCGTTTAGTGATACATTGACTTTTATCTTCCTCTTAATAACTACTCCTCAATTTGACGCGGTAACACGTGTCTTCAGAGGTTGAAAACATACCTTTTTCGTGTTGGTTTGCTTGTTCTTTGTCACCGTCTCGTAGCGCGCGGTGGTTACACTGTCTTTACATGGATTTTTGTGGTTAATTGTATTATGATGACGTGTCTGAAAAATGACATGTTGTCTGTTCATACAACTAAAGAACTGTAGAACAAAAAGGCAGGTGGAGAAAAAAATGTTAGAACTGCTGGTTTGGGCTTTCTGGTCGGTTTTCGGAGCCTACAGCATCTGGTACTTTTCACAAGCAGAAACACTTCAACCAGTAAGCATTTACGACCTGACATTAACGTGGGAACTGCACAAATTGCAAACTGGCTGCAACGCCTCACGGCTCAATTGTCTTTTTGCGAAGAACGGTGAAATTGTGGGTTTTGATTGTGAATGCGGCTATAGGTTTTTGCAGAAACGAATACTCACTCAAAAAGCAAACGAGTATGCTTCAAGAAGCATTTTTGCAGACGTGTTGCGTGCGAGAAGTTCTTCGCAAGAACTTGGTATTCACTATTCATGCATCAAGGAAATCTAGGCAGTAGGAGAGAAAACAAACTGCATACAAGCGAGTTATAACAGACTACAGCCACGCTTTTCTCAGCCAAGCCACTATTGGCAGGGTAAAGTTTTGCCAAAAGAAAGAATTGCTCATCAATGCACATGTAAAATAAAGGTGGTTTGACTTTCATGTTTTTGACTTTACATACATACTTAAGTTCTTTTGTCAATCGAGCATTAGATGTGTTGACCGGAGTCCCTATCATGACGTTCACGCCGTTGTCGACGAGTTTGTCAATAAGTTTGCTAAAAGATTTGTAGAAAAAGACGAACCCTTCATCCCAAGCCACGACAACGACGGTTTTCTTGGCTCGAGAAACCAATTCTTCCGCTTTTTTTAAAATCTCAGCGTGCCCTTGAACAACCCATGCTTCTTCTTTTTCTGGCTTACGGGTTGATTGTGTTTTCTTGTATATTTCCTCCAGCAAAGACACAAGACTGTCCGATTCGAGCATAGAAATTATTTCGGCAGAGGTTTTTTCTCTGAAACGATGCAAGTATGGTTTGAAGGATTTTGCAGGTGAATTCGGCATGAATTTTCTGGGATGTTCGGGAAGCTCAGAGACCAAGCCCCTTTCGACGAGTTTCTTTAAAGTGGCGAAAATTTTGGTTCTCGGCACTTGACATTTTATGCTTAATTTTCTTGCTTCTGCAGGGCCTTCTGAAACGAGCGACACGTAGACTCTGGCTTCGTAATCTGATAGTTCAAGATAACGCGAAACCTTCTGAGATAGTTCATCTTCGACGCGTTTTGGATTTTCTGGAAACGGCATCCTATCACCTTTGTTGTAGACTCGAATCGAATGATAAAATCTGCGAAGTATAATGGTTATGAAAATGGGATACTAATCACAAAGATTGGAGATTCAGATTCAGAATTCAAATAAAAAAACTTATAGTTTAACAAACATAGCTGTTTTCAAGCGAGTTTCGTCTTCTGGGTGGTTAAAAAGTTATATACTAAATGCCATAAAATCATACGATTTGTAAAGGGAACAAAAATGAAAAAGCCAATTTTAGCTGTGATAGCTTTACTCTTAGTAGCGGCAATGGTGATACCAGCGCACGCTGAAATAACAGGTTACACGTGGCTCGGAGCAAAGTACACATATGATGATTACTACAACCAATGGATCTATGGCTATAAAGAAGGAACCACAGCGGTCCTTGCGGTTTGGGTGCGCAACAATTACACTGGACCCAACGCACGCCAGATCAATGTGACGAAAGTTTATGTGAGCTTCGATTGGGGAGAAAAATACGAAGCAGCCCAAATAAGCTCCACAAACCCATTTGGAGTAATAATCCAAGCTGGCACCCAACGCGTTCTCTATGTAAACTTCACCGTCCCATCAATCGCGGTCGCCTCCAACATGTACACCCACGCATACACTATCTACAGTGACTACAAAGTCAAGAACGCAACAGGTACGAATTGGTTCTCACGTACCTACGAATCTGCAATCTACCAAGATTTTGTCGTCTATTCCGAAGACCAAGCAACCGCCGTGGACCTAGCAAGAATCATTGACGACTACCCAATGCCTTCCTACTGGCGAAGCACTCGCGCCGAAATACTTTCAAACAAGGCTGAAAACGAGACCGCAAGCGCTAGGGCGTACTACCAAGCTGGAGACTTTACTCATGCAAAACAACGTTTCGCGACGGCTTTAGACTATCTTAATCAAGCATGGGACGCAGAAGAAGCATACCTCACAGTGTGGGAGGAACTGGACATGGAAGAAACACGTGCTCACATTAGATACTTTGACGCCATGAGCAGCTTCCTCAACGGACTCTCAACCATGTGGGTGCTTCTCGGCATCGGCTGGGTACTCTTAGGCATCGGCTACATCATAAAGTACTTGCGGGCAAAACGACCAGAAGCCGCTGCAGCGTAAACTACCCTTTTCTTTTTTCTATTTTTTCTGTGCTTTTTCTTGCGTAAGTAATGTAACCCGTGTGGGCGGTCATCAAGGTTTCTGGCCGCGTTTTTCCTCTTTCCACTTGCATTCCCCGTAGGAGGCATTCGACGGTTTCGACGCCTATGAATTTGTTCTCTCTCAGGGCTTCGACGGTTTTGACAACTTGATCTATAGTCGGGCTGAACGAGACAATCGTGCCGCTTCCTTTTAACGCGCGGTATGCGTGTGGCACGACGAGCCAAGGCGTTGCTAAGTCAAGAATTACAGCGTCGGCGTTTTTTTCGTCTATTTCTTGGGTTACGTCTTTATTTTTGATTTTCACAAACTTTTCCAAGCCTGCACGTTCAAGGTTTTTCTGGGCTGTTTGGATGAATTCTGGTCTGATTTCGTAACTGTAGACCTTTCCCGTGGGTTTTATGTAGTGTGCAATTGCGGTGGTTAAAGCGCCCGTGCCTGTTCCCGCTTCGACTACTTTGCTGCCGGGTCCGATGCCGCTGAACATTATTATGAGGGCTATGTCTTTTGGATACATGATTTGGGTTTGGCGTTGGGTTTTGAAGATGTAGTCTCTGAGGGTGGGGTCTAGTGCGTAAAATTCTACGCCAGTGTTGCTTGCTATTGGTGTGCCGTATTCTTTGTCGATTAGGCTGTCGAGTTGCACAAAGCCCTTGTGAGTATGAAGACTCTTGCCCCTCTCTACTTTAACTAGATACGTGCGTCTTGGGGTAAGGTACAGCAGAACCTCGCTGCCTTCGGTTATTCTTTCTTTCTTCAACCTTGGCTCACTATGGCGTGTATTTGAACGGATGCTTGGCTCGGTCTTTGTTTTCTATTATCTCGTCAGCTGTTGGGCGGCCTTCGATGGCTCGGCGGATGGCGTGGCGCATGGCTTTATAGTTGTTGATGTAAACCCGTTGTCGGTCGACGGCGGATGGGTGCACGAACACGTTGGCGATTATGATGAGATCGTCTGCGGCGGCTTTCGGAATTGTGCCGTCGGCGAGGCTGTCGGCTACGGCTTTGGCTACTGCGGTTTGTGCTGGTCCGTACACCATGCTGGCTTGTCGCATGTTGCGGATGGTAACGGTGGGGACGATGAGGGTTTCGGGCTTGACTTTTAGGTTGGGTTCAAGTATGGCTTCGAGGGGTTCGTGTCCTTGTGTAGGTGTGGCGCGGGCTTTCGCGTAGGCTTCGGCGAGTGGGCCGTTTTTTGTGCCTATCATCAAACCAATATGCGCGACTTCTGAACCCCCTCCCGCCAGTGCTTCGCCGATTTTCAGTTTGAAGTCACGGATGATTTCGGGCGTGACGTCAATGGCTCGGAACTGTTCGGTTATGGCTTTCTTTTCGATTTCGAACTTGACGGGCTTGGGCTGGATTTTGCCGATTTTCTCCAAGTCTAAGCGTAGTTCTTCGCGTTCTTCATAAGTGAGTTCGCCACCGACGCTGAGGGGAAGCCTAACGGGACCGACTTTGAAGCCCATCATGTTCAAGGCTTCTTTTGTGCCGACGGGTCCGCTTTTGGCTGTGATGCGGGCGATTTTTTGTATTTTGTACTGTATTTCTCGGGCTTGTTGGAGTTCGTTTTTTTGGATGTGGTTGTAGATTTTCACCCATAAATCTGGGATGAAGTTGGCGCTGGCTAGAATTGCGCCTGATGCGCCTGCTGCTAGGGCTGCGGTTACTACTTCATCATGTCCGCATAAGACGTTGATTTTGTCCCTGACTTTTTCGAGCACGGCGAGTATGAAGCTGAGTTGTCCGCTGCTGTCCTTAACGCCTACTATGTTGGGGATTTGTGCCAAGTCTTCGACCATCTGCCACGGAAGGGCTAAGCCTGTGCATTGGGGAATGTTGTAGAGGATTATGGGCAAGTCCACTTTAGACGCGATGGTGTCGTAATGTTCATAGATGCCGCGGTCGGTGGGCTTCAAATAATAAGGCGTGACAATAAGTGCCGCGTCAGCACCTGCATTCTTGGCGTATTGCGTCATTTCTAACGCTTCTGCCGTGTTGGATGCACCCGTGCCCGCGACCACTTTGACCTTATGGTTGGCTTCGTCGACTACGATGTCTATTACGCGTTTTCTTTCTTCAATTGTCATGTTGACGAATTCGCCCGTGGTGCCGCAGGGAACGAGCCCGCTGACGCCTTGGTCGATACAATGATTAACCAGCATGCGAAGTTGCGGTTCGTCCACTTCTTTGCCGTCCTCAGTAAAAGGTGTAACAAGGGCGGGCATAATACCCGTGGGTTTAAACATGTTATGATTACCTCTGTGCATACAGAATCATAAAAACGACAATTTAAAACCTATTATGGCGGGTCATAGAACTGTGATGTTTGATGGGAAAAGTCTTATGTGAATGAAAACTTAAAGAGAAACATCTATCCAATTCGTGGAGAATTGTCACCTATGCCAGACATCAGAGAAAAATTGCGAATTAACGAGGAAAACCTGAAGGCGGTTAATGATTTTCTTCTCAAAAAAGACAATCCCCTTGTAAACAATTTGCTCAAAATTATAGACAAATATGGTGGCTTGCAGGAAATCAACCGCAAAGCGCGAGCATGCTGCAAACTCGAAGCCTTCATGAAAAGACTGGAAAAGAAAAAATCACCCTTCCTAAAAGACCTTGAATGGCTCGTCAAGCAACGCGACGAAGGCGCCTTCATCACGATTCCAGAATACCGACGCAAGATTTTGGGCAAAAAAGCTGGTTCTATGAGTTTTGACGAGTCCTTCGCTGTTACTCTCGAAATCAGCGCCTTCAATTTCTTCCCGTGGCTTGTTGAAGAAGCCAAAAAAAGCATAAAAAATCAAGAACTCATGCCCGCCCGCTATATCCGCGTCCGCAACATGAAGGAACAAGTCGAAGACGACGACCTCCTCGCCACCCAAGCAGCCATGCAAATCATAGGTGCCTCTTTCGTAGAAACTTTGGACACGAAGGGCACGATGCCCGGACCCGACGGCGCACCCATCAACGTGCACTTGGGCGGGCCAGACACTATCACGGGCTATTTTGGCGGTGTGGGTGTGCCTAATGATTACGCCTTAAAGTGGGTTGAGGAGTATCTGCATTATTACACGGAATACGGCGTCCGCCAAGTCCTCAACGTTAACGCTGGAACTATACTTCTGGGCTACATGCTTCACAAACTGGGCATAGACATCGAATTCAAAATCAGCGTGTACATGGGCAACGACAACCCCTACAATATACTTTGGACGCTTATGACCGCCAAACTCTTCAGTCGACCCGACGGCACCACGCCCTTAATCGGCTTCAACTTGTCCAACAGCGCCAACAACGAAACCATCGAGTTGGCGGCGTACATCCGCAAGCCGTGGGGTTTCGAAGACATCGTTCGCATCGAGCATCACATCACCGAAGCCTACAAAAGCATAGTCCGCCAGCCCTACAACCGCCAACCCGAACTCCTCGCTCTCGCCGACCATGTTAAGAACATCAGCGCCAAACACGAGGGCGGCTTACCCGAAACCGAACGTAAACGCGACCACCCGAGCGACATACTCGACTACTTCATGCCCAAAAAAGACATCATCGAAAAAGGCTTAATGCCCAAACTATTACAGAACTACCTTGACAAACACGACGCCCTCAACAAAACCGCAGAGATGCTCACCAAAAAGGGCTTAACCTTCATCGCAGCACGAAACCTACACAAAACAAAATAGCTTATCGCCTAAGTGAACGGATAAACCGCAAAAACACGTGCCCAAAATACAGCGCTGTAAAACCTGACAACAAAATCTCCACGCCCAAAATTAACGGATTATTCTCCACCGCGAAGAAATATCCACGCATGCCGATGTCCGAAAACACCAAAACCTGCAGAAAAACAGCCCCAGCTAAGCAACTTAGTCCGAACCCGTGAAAAACCTGCTGCAAACGCCGACTAATCCGCTGCATCTGTTCCTCAAAAAAGCCGTTCTCAAAAACCAAATTAACCATTGCGCACTGCAAAACCAAATGTTGCATACGTATTGTTTTTTCATACTACAATTCATACTCAACGGCTTCTTTGACAAGCCTTATGCTACGAAGTTTACGGCAAAACAGTCGAGGATGTTCGGTGTGAACCGGGAAAATGGTTTTCGGCTTAATCTGCCTTGCCAAGTCAATCAGTTCTTCTCCGCAAGCGTGTCCAGAACAGTGACTTTGAAACATCCTTAACTTGAAATGCTGTAGCCAATTCCTCAATCGCTTAAAGTCAACCCGCATTTCCTCGTTGAAGGGCTCACTCAAAGAGTGAATGAAAAGGCTGCCGTCCTCAGGTTTGATGTCAATTAACTCGTTGAAGTTGTAGAAACTCAAAACCGAAATTACGCGCTTCTGGTTTTTTCTAATCTTTTCCGCTGTCCATGAATTGTTTAGGTTGAGGAATTGGCGCTCGTTGACGCTGTAGTCGTTTTCTCGGTACGTGCCCGTACCTCGTTTCGGGATGTGAATAATGATGTCTTCATCCGAATAGCTTGGAACGTTCAGTTTCGGATCTCGGCTAAGCCACTTTAACATAAACGCGTCTTTCAGTGAAACAACCAATTTTCGACTATTTGACCTTGCGATCTCGAAAAACGTTCGAAGTCTGTCGACGTCTTTAAAGTTGAAATCAGCCACGACAAACTTATCCGTCTTCGCAACAGCATTGTTGCATTCTTTTTTTACCTTGTCTTCACTTGAGGGTTCATGCGAAACATCGATTCTTGTCCCTTCTACTATCAGAGCAGCCGGTTCAGAGGCTTTGGCGCGTTCAATAAACTCTCGTGTCATTTTTGGCTTTGTGCCGTGCATCCTCAAATCGCCAGTATAAACCACTGCGCCCCGGCTTGTATGAACGATGAAACCGTAGGCGCCGGGTACGGAATGGTCAACGTGGACGGGTTCAATCTCTAACGTGCCGATTTTGATTTTCGCGCCTGTTCGGAAGGGTTTGAATGTTCTTTTCACGGGTTCTTCTTTTTTGCTCTCGACGGGGCGTCTTTTGAAGTCTATTATTTCGTATTCCATGCTTCGTGTTCCGCTTTCAGCTGCCGCGTTGAGCATTAAAAACGCAGTTTCGCCCAAGTATATTGGAATCTCTTCGTGCAGAAAAGATATGTAGTTGGCGTGGTCTGCATGTGCATGGGTTAAGAAGACGGCGTCGATTTTTGGTTTCTGTTTTTTCATTCCGCACATCGCTAACAGGTCTTCTCGGTAGATTCCGTCAACGTTTGGAAGCAGACCCATTTCGATAAAGTCGCCGAGTCCGCATGCACTCCGCGGAGACAAAAACTCGTCATAAAAGATGCTTCTTTTTCCAAAACTCAACCCAAAATCAAGAAAAACACGTGCATCGCCGTCTTGGAGAAGGATTTTGTTCCCGCCGATTTCGTTGACCCCACCGTAGAACGTGAGGCTTGTCTTATTCTTCACCATGCTATCGCCTCGCTCGAGTGCCCACTTTTCTACAGATGCTTGAGATCGTAAAAATAACCTGTGGTGGGGTAAATATGGCGAAGACTTTCGTGTACTGTGCTGACCATGCCTTTTTTATTGTTTCCGTTTTTCCTCCCCCTTGCAGGTAACCTTCGATAAAGGCGTTAGCGATTAACTCTGCCGCGTTCGTGTTTGCGAGAGGTGAAACGTAATGTCCCGAATAATAAAGAAACTCTGCGATGTCCCATGCTTGGTTCCCGTTTCTGGTTGCTTGCTCCAAATCAAGAAACACTGGCTCGCCGTCTTTTGTGATTACAATGTTTTCCGGTTTACAATCACCCAGCGCAACTCCAAGCGCGTGTGCTTTGGCCATTTTTTCGCCTATTTTTCTGACGGTTGCCAAGTCTTTTTCATTTTTGTTTTCGGAAGTTACGATTTTTTTAATTATTTTTGTCATGCTGGTGCCTTCGACGTATTCTTTGAAGATTAGGCGTTGCTGTGGGCTTACGTGCAGAATTTTGGGCACTGCAAAATTGTTTTGGCTTAGGAACTGGTTAATCGCATATTCTCTTTCCAATCGTGTCTGCCCGAGCACGGCGAACGAATGCGTGCCCAACGTCCAAAAAGCCAAGGGAAACCATTTAAACGCAAACCAATCCTTGAATTTCTTAACAGCGATTCTCTGTTTTTGTCCATTCTTCTCAAAGCTAACCAGATAAACCGTGTTCAAAACTCCGCCTAAACGTTTTAGTTCCATTCTTGTTGTTCCTTCGCGGGGGGCAAGTTTACACACAAAATCTTCAATGCCAGTAGTGTCGGAGAAAGAAACCAACCCGTACGGTGTAGGAACAAGCAAGAATCTCTGCGAAGCATTCAACTGAAAAACCAATCTCTCTTCAGCCGCTTGCTTATGCGTTTTGAAGTAAAGTTCTTGGTCTTCTAAGATGGGGCGGATAACGCCGGGAAACGTTCGGAGCAGATACATCAATAGTCCTCTTTGTATTGTGCGGAATAATGCGAGAAGCCGGATGCGGCGTTTATTCACTTTTTTGATGAAAGTTTTGTTTATTTTGATCGTTCCTTTGGCGAGGGTTATCCAGCCTTCTTCTGCTAATTGGTCGAGGGCTATTGTGTATCCTTTCATCACGCGTTCGGTGTTGCGTTTTCTTAGGTCACTTCTGAACGTGTTGAGAAAAGTGTAGGTCATCAACGGAAACAAGCGGGCTTTCCGCGCCATGTCCTCGTACATAAAGTACTTCGGTTTCAACACAAACTCGTACGACATTTCCGGGTATTCTAATACAAGGTTTTCCAGAAGTTCCCATATGACTCTCTTTTTCAGTTTGACCTCTTGAAATTGGAGGTAATCGGGGTTGATTATGGGTTTATAGGGGAGCATGATTTTTTCAGCCACGAATTCGCCTATGATTCCTTGTTGTATGTCTGCCTCGAAAAGTCCAGAATCTACGACGAAGAAGAAGACGTTGACATCGTTTAGCATTTTGGGGTACACCATAAGTCGCGACGGATAATTCTTCACTATCAACAAAACATCGATGTCGCTTTTCTCGGTTCCGTAGCCGCTGGCCCGTGCGCCAAAGACACAAGCGCTGACGATTTCGCGGGTTCGGGCAATCTGTCTGCATAAGTTCAAAATCTGTTCTTGTTGTTGGGAGTGTATGGTTTGGTTTTCCAATTAGTGTTTCATTCCGTCTAGCATGGTTCTTTATTGTGTTTCCTTTTAAGAATATTCGCTGATGTTTTTATTTAAACATCTCATCCTCTAATTACAGAGGGAAGAACTTAAATGCAGATTGAAGCCTAATATGCTAAAACGGTGTGGGCTGATGGGAATTCAGTCTAAGCCGCGAAAGGCAACTTTAGGCTTTCTTTTATCGATCGTGGCAGGAGTTTTTATATTACTCAACGGTTTAGTGTGGTTTTTGATAGGAAATTTCATTTGGATGCTCAGCGAAGAGACAATGGTTCCCATTTTTGCGCTTCCATTGTTCCTTCTGGGAGTGTTGTCAATTCTTTTCGCCATCGCAGTATTCCTTGGTGCATTGGTGATTTACTGGTTCAGAAAAGTGTCTTTAGGTGGAAAAATCGTGCTGGTTTTTTCGATTCTCAGCACTTCAGTCGGCGGCGGTTTTCTCTTAGGAATGGCTTTGGGCGTAGCCGGCGGCGCCTACAGCATTAGAAACAAGTAAAAAATCCCTGCAAATTATCTTTAAAGCGTCTTGTCTATGGAAGGTTTTAAATGCTGAACGCTTCTAAAATATTGATTTAAAGGAGGTATAAGTTGGAAGGTTCAACAGGGGCAAAAAGAGCAACCGTCGGCTTCGTGCTGTCTCTGATCGGCGGCATCTTCATACTGATCAACGGTATAGCATGGTTTGCGTTGTCGAATTTGTTTGACCAATTAGGCTTAGGCGGACTATTTGGCTTCGGTCTAGCATTAGATGTCCTAGGCGGCGTAATGGTAGTTTTTGCCATACTAGTTTTCATCGGTGCATGGCTCATCTACACTCCAGGAAAAGAAATGATCGGCGGCATACTAGCGCTAATCTTTTCAATCATCAGCTTTATCGGCGGTGGCGGCTTCGCCCTCGGGGCTATACTTGGCCTTATCGGCGGTATACTCGGGCTCTTGAAGAAATAACCCCCCACTTTTTCTTTTTTCCTTCTTTCTTTTTCCTATTTCTTAGTGACTTTCGCGTAGAGCCTTAGTGCTTTCAGTGCTCGTGCGGCTTTTTCTGGAAGGTTATAAAGTGGCAGGCTACTCTTTCCCAGTGTTTTGTGGATGCGGTTATAGTCTTCTCCGCCTGCTGGCACGTCTACTACGGGTTTCCCCGAAAATTTTTTAACGGTCTTCGCTACAACGAGTGCGTCTTTTGGTTCGAAAAACGTAGACTTTAACATGTTAATCACCATGACGCCGTCCACGTTCGAGTCGGCAAGCACCAAGCGAAGCACGGTGGCGAACCTTTCAGCCTTTGCGTCGGCTATCATGTCCACGGGGTTCGAAGCGTCAACGCCTGGATAACGCGTCTCTATCTCTTTCTTCGTAGATTCTGAGAGCCGTGCTAGTTTAAGCCCGTTTTTCGCAACTGCATCCGCAGCGAGTATTGCTGGACCGCCCACGTTGCTTACTATGGCAATGTTGTCGCCTTTTAGCGGGGGTTGTTTTGAGAGCGCTATGGCTGCGTTGAGAAGTTCTTCCAAGTCTTCGACACGTATTATTCCAGCCTTTCGAAGCGCAGCGTCAAACACCTCGTCTTTTCCTGCCATCGAAGCCGTGTGACTGAGCGCTCTTTGAGCGGCTTCTTTTGTTACGCCTCCTTTCACTGCGAGAATCGGCTTTTTCTCTACGACTGTTTTGGCGGTTTCTATGAATTTTCGTCCGTTTTCGACGCCTTCCATGTAGAGGCATACGACTTTGGTTTTTGGGTCTTGGTTAAAGTATTCCAACAAATCCACGTCGTTTACGTCGACCTTGTCGCCCATAAAAGCAAACTTGCTTACGCCCACTTCATAAAAGCACGCCCAATCCAAAAGACAGGCGCCCACCCCGCCGCTTTGTGAAATCACGGCGATGTTGCCTTTCGGCGGCATTAAGCCTCTTTCAAAAGTCGTGTTCAGTCCGTTGGCAGTGTTTACCACGCCCATTATCGTGTTTGGTCCCAAGATTCTGATGTCATAATCGCCCCTCATCTGAACAAGTTGTTGACGCTGATGATTCTTGAAACCGCCGGTTATCATCACCAACGCCTTGACGCCGTAATCTGCACATTTTTGGGCTTGTTGGAGCGATAGATTTGGGGGAAGCATGATCACGGCAAGTTCAGGTTTTGTTCCTTCAAAGCGGTCTTTCAAGGTTTTCTCGTTTATGTCCACGATAATGATTTTGCCTTTGAAATATTTTCGCATGTTATAAACTACGTTTGTGAACAAATGCGGCGATGTCATGCCGACTTTTTCTCGAAGCTTGCTCGAACCTATCAGCACGACTTGTTTTGGTTCGAATAGATACTTGACGCTGCTCATGGGCTTCAATCCTTTTCTCTGCAAAGATTAGCGGTAGAGGAAAGAAGAGAAGTAGATGTGCATAGATTCTTAAATGTTTAACGAAAATTCGCTAATGAACCAGTAGATTTTGCGCTGTTTTTTGTGCTTTTTCTAAGATTTTCTCTTCATCTGTCACAGTAACTTGACGGTTTTCCATCAAAATTTTGCCGTTTACCATGACAGTGTCAACATCGCTTCCCGTTGCCGAATAAACAAGGTTCGCATAAATGTCGTGCACGGGTAACAAATGCGGCTTCTTTAAATCTATTATAATCAAATCCGCCTTCTTACCAAGTTCCAACGTGCCCACGATATTTTCGATGCCTAAAACTTTGGCGCCGTCGCGGGTCGCCATCTCCAACGCTTGATGTGCAGGTAAAACTGTAGAGTCTCTGTAACGAATTTTCTGCAATAGACTTGCTGTTTTAACGGTTTGAAACATGTCGAGCGAGTTGTTGCTTGCAGGACCGTCGGTGCCTATCCCCACCGAGACCCCCGCTTCGAGTAAGTCGACTATTGAGGGCATGCCTTGCGCCAATTTCATGTTTGCGACGGGATTGTACGCCACCTTAACTTGATGCTTTGCAAGCGTTTTGATTTCCTGCTTTGAAACATGTATACAGTGCGCAGCAAGCACACTTGGGCCCAAAAATCCGATTTTTTTGAGAAGCGGGATTTCGGTCACGCCATATTTTTCTTTCACTTGTCTCGCCAAATCTTCAGACTCTGCAAGATGAATGTGCAAACCCACACGAAGTCTCAACGCCGCCTTGTGGATTCTCTTTAAAAGTTCTGGGCTACAAGAATAAACAGCGTGCGGACCCAACTGAAAGCGAATTCTTCCTTGAGCGGTGGCATGAAGTTTCTTCGCGGCGATTATGCTTTCTTCTAGCATTTTTTCGGTTTGAGCGGCATTTTGGCTTTCTATTATGCCCGGCGCAAGTGTGGCTCTAAGACCGAGTTCTTGTACGGCCTTGGCAACCATGTCTTCACGGAAGTACATGTCGGCGAAGCACGTGGTACCTGTCTTTAGCATCTCCAGACAACCCAAAAGCGCCCCAACATAGATGTCTTCGGGCTTAAGTTTAGCTTCTAAAGGCCAAATTGTCTCTCTAAGCCACCGTAGAAGCGGCTGGTCTTCAGCTAAACCTCGAAACAGCGTCATCGACACATGCGTGTGACAGTTCACCAAACCCGGCAAAATGGCTTTGCCTTTTCCTTCGATAACCTTTTCAGCAATGAACCTTGGCGATTTTGATGCTTTCCCCACATATACTATCACATCCTTCTTTATCGCAACCAAACCATCATCAATCGCACCTCGCCCCTTCATAGGCAAAACAACACCGCCACGAATCACTACGTCCACATTTTCCAACGAAACCACCAAACAACCACAGTTCACAATACATTAGGCACATTACGAAAATTAAGATTATCATAACTTCATATTTGCGGTATATTTGAAGCCTAATAGGATCATATATGGAAGAGGGCCTAGCCCAGCGCCGAGAAACACGAACACGATAAAAACAAACCTTAAACATTTAATTGCTTCGTTGCTCCAGCCACCCGTCTCAAACACTCGACGCCACATTCGTAACTCGGAAACCCACGCAAACCGCATTCAGGACCCACAAACAAAACCCGTTCAGCGCCAAACTGCTCAACAACCCTCAACGCTCTTTGCTTGATCACTTCTTCGGTTTCCAGAAATACCTCAGGCGCAACCAATCCTTTCCGAATCTTCTTCCAAACCTCAGCCAACTCTTGATTCAGCGACGAATCACTCACCATGCCTGCCGAGGATCTTCCAACCGCTTCTTTGATAAGCCTATCAAAATCAGTTATGCATACGCTTGCCTTCAAAAACTTGTCCTCCGCCTCTAAAAGTTCTTTTGTTTTCTTCAACTGATAAATTGAATCGTCCACATGCGATTCTATAACATCCAAACCCTCGACATCCCAAAAAAGACCATCAGAAGTGTTATGAAGATGAAGACACGTTTGCACACCACAAGCCTTGGCAGAACCAAAAATCCCCCTCCATGCACTAAACAAGTTCTCCCTCCCAAAAGAACCACGATCAATTAAAGGATCATTCAACACCCCAAAAAGCGGCTCATCAATCGAAACAAGCACCACGCCTCCAGCCTTTTCACGAAAAACATTATGCTCAACAATACGCGAAAGAACAACCCCGAGATTGCCGAAAGTTTCGCTGGTTCGATAAGGGAAAAACGAAGCCAACGTATACGGACCAGTAACGCAAACCCGCATACTGAAAGTTTTTCCATATTTTTCATGAATCTCACGAGCATTCTTCTTCAACGCCGAAACTTCAGGCAAACATCCTCTTCCCCGCTTCAATTCTAAACGCTCAACCTCGACATACCCCTCCTTTGTCTTCTCCAACCCCGTCATCATACCCAAAAACATCAGGCTCATGTCACGAAACTGTGGAAAATTAGGCACATCTATCCCGGCGCGCAACTTATCCAAAAAAACGTCAGTCACAGTTTTTTCAAAATATTCCGCCCACTCGCCGACTCTTCCTTCCTCAAATGCCTCGGCACCTTTCACGTATTTCTCCAAACCTTGAGGAAAAGGCAAACTACCAACATCACAAGATTTAACCAAACAAAAACCTCTCTCATGCTTTGCTTTTGAAATGCTCCCAACCTTTTGGCTCTATTGGCACGGTTCTCCCCCCCACTTGAAGAGCCACTTCCGCATCTTTCGTAACCTTACCTATCCGAATAAGCGAACCGCCCACTCGCTTCACCGCAGCAACGGCTTTATTCCAAAGTTTAGGTTTGATCGTCACCACCAATTCGTATTCTTCCCCCCCATACAACGCCAACGGTTGCGGATCAACACGGTTTAGTTTAGCGAACTCTAAAACTTCTGGCGCCACTGGAAGATTATCAATCAAGAAACCTGTCCCGCTTGCTTTTTTAAGTTCATAAAGACTCCACGCCAAACCGTCACTAGAATCAATAGACGCCGACACCGCACCCGTCGCCGCCAAAGCTAAGCCTTCCTTTAACCGCGCCTTAGGCAACAAAACCGCCTCCAAAAGAAAACGCTTAATCCTCGAAGAAACAGCAAGCCCCTCCAAAAGCACCTTCAACCCCGCAGATGTTCTACCGAAAACCCCAGTAACAGCAACAATATCTCCAGCTTCTGCACCATCCCGCAACATCAGAAAACGCTTCTTAACTATTCCGAAAAGCGAACAACTTATTATCAGATCAGATGCTTCGTTTGTGTCACCGCCAATCACATAAGCGCCGTACTCCCTTGCCCCAGCATTCAAGCCTTCCGCTAACTGTTCAACATCAGCCTTCGAAAAATTAAGAGGCAACCCCAAAGAAACCAACAAAGCCGTCGGCTTCACACCCTTTACCGAAAAATCACTAACGTTCATCACCACCGCTTTACGTGCCGCTTGCCAAAAATTCATAGCCGGCGGCATGTCTGTTTTTCCGACAAACATGTCCGTCTTCAAAACCGCAACCATCCCCCGCCCAATATCTACGCCAGCAACATCGTCGCCAAAGGGAATCGGCATGGTAGGCAAAGCCAACTTATGAAAAATCGTTTCGATCACTTTTCGCTCGCCCATACTCGCCACGGTAACCAAGCATAACCCTTCCAACAAATCAATAATACACACAACATCTTAAAAACAATCGCACCAAAAGCGACCAGAAAAGAATATCTCTAACTTCACCGACACGCTTCAATAAAGCACAACACCAAAACAAACAACGCCTCGGTAGCTAAGCTCGGCCATAGCAGCGGTTTCGTAAACCGCAGGTCGCGGGTTCAAATCCCGCCCGGGGCTTCACATAGGCATGATGCAAAACACTTCGGCTATATTCCTTACAATAATCACCGAAAATCGTTCGTTAAACTAATAAAATTATCAAATAAACTTGCATCATAAATTCCAAAAAGCTAGACAACGGTTTTGTTTAAGAAAAGGTAGAAATGGGTTTCAAGAGTGAAATATATAAAGGAGCGATTTATCTTTTATTTCAATCTCGTGTCGCAGCCTCAAATTTTGGGCGAGAAATGGATCATAATTGTTTTTTGGCCTTTTTTTCTCTTTTGGGTTTGTCTTCAGCTATTTGCACGCTGGGTTGCATGGTTAATCCTTCAATTTTAGCTCCCGGGTAGTATTGCTGCAGTTTTCTTCGTAGCAGTATTGAATCTACTTCTCCATAGGTTTTCACGTGGACAACGGTTACGCCGTCGGTGTTGTCCAAGGCGATGGAGTACCCTGAGCCTAATTCTATACCGCCCTCGTCTACAAGCAACCCTTCGGCTGCAGCATCCAAGCTTGGAAGTTCATCTCTTCGTTTTCTTTCCTGCATAACAGTCACTCTAAAAAAAGAAAGATGTTTTCTCGCAAATTAAACGTTGCCTAACTTGAATACTTATTTTATATTCATTCTGTTTTTACGGAAATTTCGGTTTTATTGCTTTGGTAGAGCAAGCATCTACGCACTTGAGGCAGTAGATGCACTCTGGGTCGGTAAATTTTTCCCAAGGAAGATCCAAGATAGGAACCTTCATGGGACAAACTTGGACGCAGTCGCGGCACGTTGCTTTTGTGCATTTTATTGCTTCTCTTTTCAAACCTAGAAAACTGAAACGATTCAAGAACGCCAAAGCAGCGCCGTGAGGGCACAAGTAACGGCACCATGCGCGGGGAATGTAAACGGCTAAGATTATGACGGCTGTAAGGATGGCCACGCGTATCCAGAAAAGCAAAGAGAAAGACGCTATGCCGCCTAAGACGGTGTTAATTGATTGTTCACTGAGGGCGTAACGTAAGTCAAGCGCCATTTTTGGAATGATGGCAAACAAAGTGTCCGCTGGGTTCAGAAAGTTAAAGGGTGCATTCCCAAACTCGCCCAACGCATTCCTGTAGCTGTCGCCTACACCCATGACTAACGAAAGCCCCAGAGTCGAACTAATCAACACCACGATAGCCAAAATCGCATACTTTAGATAAATCATCTGCTTATGAGTCCTCTGCGACACTTGCATCTGGCGACGCTTAAAATAGCTCAGTATTTCCTGCACAAAACCAAACGGGCAAACCCAACTGCATGTAGCCCGTCCCAAAAAAATGGCGAACAAGAAGAAGGCGGCCAAGGGTACCCATGGAAAAACTGCTTCATACAACAATTGCTGGATGGCGGCGAAGGCGTCGCCAACAGTTTTCTGCGGTGTTCCTGAGCTGTGCAGTACAGGCAAAACAAGAGGCACCGGCGCGACTCCAAAAATTACAGCGTTAAGCAAAATGAAAAAACAAAGTTGACTTATCCACCGCAACGTCTGGAACCGCAGTAGTTTCTCCTTGAATCTTTTCAAAGAGCCTTTTGTGCCTCCTTCACTGAGTATTGGCTAAAAACGTGCGTTTAAGTATTATAAAAAGGTTAAGTCGCCCATCACGTTTCATTCGGGTCGCTTTAATCATGTTTTGGTTTCCAGTTTACGATAAAAAGAAGGAATAAGTAAAGCCCCGCGCCGATTGATTGGTAAAGTAGGCTAGGGCCGATTAGCACCCAGCTAAGCGCACCGCTGAAGTGCGCGCCTGCAACAAACCATGCGAAAACAACGTCTAGACCAGAACATGCCAAGGGAGAGGACGCGAAGCTTAGCGGTTGCGGATAGAATGTGAAAAGTCCAAGAATGACGTATATGGGTAAGTTTACTAAGACGCTGAAAAAAGTAAGACCAACCGTGACCCCAAACATCTCCATGAAAACTCTGGCAAGCGCGTTGGCTTCCTCGTGTGGATAAGAAATCATAACCAACGTGACAAGGTAGTCTAACAAGATGAATAACGAAAGAAGCAGCATTCTCTTGCTCCAAGAGGCTCTCATGGGTTATCACTTATTTGTTTGTTGAACGGTTTGTCTGTTTTCCTTGTGAACAATATGTCTGAAAACAGACACGTCTATAAGAATTATTGACGACAAAACATAAAAACGTTTCTAAAAGCCGTTAAGCAAAAAACGAGACGAACAGAGGATTCGCTCAAAAAATGTCGAGAAGAAAAAGAAGGCTATTAAAAAGCCCTTTACACAATATGCGACGGGTCTTTGACTATCAGGTACTCGCTCCACCACTGCAGCTCTAGATGGACTATGTGCCCGTTTCGGTATATAATATCGGCTTGAAGTTTCGCGTAATTACTTTCAAGCGTTTGCACTTGAGTCTCCAAAGTCAATATTGCGGCTTGTAGATCTGTTATTTCATTTGATAGGTTGGTCACGTTAGTTTGAAGGGCGCTTACTTGTTGTTGTAAGCTGGCTTTTTGCGCTTCTAAGGTTGCTATTTGGTTTTGCAAGTCAAGGTTTTCTGCCTGAAGGGCGCTGTTGTCTGCTTCGAGCGTACTTGTGTTTTTTTGCAGGATTGAAATTTGTCCGTAGGCAACCAAGACGACAGCGATGATACAGACTCCGAGTATGATTCCGAGCAGATTTAATTTTTTGTCGTTTGCTGAGTTTTTGGAAAGAGGGTTCAACATTTTCACCTTTACATGAAGGTTGCAAAGTAGATATTTGGCACTTATGAAATCGCAATAAAGACTCGGTCTAAAGAAGCAGAATAAACACTTTTATGGCAATTTACTCGGCCATTTTTGGCATAACCAGATCGGCGATGTCGACGCTTAATTCATAAATTCTTCCGATGTGATCCACGGTTGAAACTACAACGCCTACTATGTTTACGTCGCGTTCATCCTTCGCTAGCGCTTCGACTTCCTTCATTAAACTCTTAATACTTTCGCGTTCATTACGTACGCTTTCCGCAAGTCGCGTATTTCGTTCACGTAAAGCCTTCAACGCGTTTTCATGTGTATTAAAAACCGCTCGATGCAACTTTAGCAACGCTTGAGGGACATCACCGCCAAGTTTCGTGCCCTTTAGCGCGTTTGATCTTTCGGCTATCTGTGCACTTTGATCACCAATTCCTTCCACAAAACTGGCTACCAACCTGTAATCTAAACAGTCAAGTGCCGAAATGCCCAAACGTTCACTCAACCGTGGATTACGGATAACAGAACGTAAGATGCGTACTAAAAGAAAGTACTGCCTGTTGACATCGTCATCTCTAGCGGCAACGTTGTTTGCCAAATGTACGTCGCCATCGACCAATGCTGTAACTGCGTCATGATGCATGCTTGCCGCGATGGTGTATTCTCTAAACAGAATTTTCTCGGGTGGGATACCTGGGTCCAAAAGGCACTGCATCACGATGCTTTTGTAATCTTCCTCAACAATTTCCAATCCGACAAGGCGACTTGCTGCTCGTTTCACGAGTTCTCGTTGTTTTGCGGTGATTTGGTCTTTCGCTTCGACACGGATGATGTCATACCCGAGCAAATATTTTCCAACAACCTCGCGGTCTAGAAGTTCGCTTGGTTCTACAGTAACAACCTGTAATGCTCGTTCTTCTTCATATTTTGGGTCGATAAGTAGCCTTCCATCTGCCGTTTCAACCACCGAAACAGTTGACCCGCGCTTCAAACCGAGGCGTTCAGCCCATTCCTTTGGTAAGCAGACAAAGAATGTGCCCCCACCGGTTCGTTGAAGTTTACGCATCGTCATATTAAGCCCTCTTCGATCCATCGCCAAATTTAAAATAAACGTCCGTAATATAAATTGCGGTAAGATAATTAAAAATATCACGCTTTGTTGCAATGAGTATATAGAACCAACAAAAATTGAACATAACATAAAGCGGCTACTTTCTTAGTATTATCATTCGGACATAGACACCTCTTTACATAATTAGAATTTAAAACTAAACCTTTGTCTCACTAAGCACGACGCCACACACAACCCTACTACCCGAGACCACACTGCCACCGACTGCTCTCAAAAATTCACAACTGGCTGAGTTGAACCCACGCTTCTCGGTTCATATTTGCGGTGTATTTGGAACTTAATAGAGAGGTTCAGTCTACTACCGTGTGTGCATTCGCATAGAAAACCAAACCCTCAACACAATCCATTGCAGAAACGACACTAGACCCGCCTAAGCGTGCACGCGCAAACGAAAAACAGTGATTACCCCGCAACAAAACATATATCCTATAATGCGAAGTTTCTCTCCATATGACGGGGCTGTAGTCTAGCCAGGGATGACGACGGGCTCCAGAACGCAAAACACGGGTTTGCGGACCGCCACGCGGAATGACGAATTTCTGGAGCGGTCACCCAAACGTAGAGAAACCCGTAGAAAGCACGCAAAAATAAGCCGTGATTTCGGGTAAAGGTCACCGGTTCAAATCCGGCCAGCCCCACCAACTTTGCTAAGCCTACAGATTCTGGATTCATAACACTGAAAATACCATCACATACAACCTCTATACGAGAGACTATGGCTTCCTGCGTGAAATGCGGCAAACCAATAGGCTTAATAGAATACGTTCTCGGCGACTCAAAACAGCAAGGACTATGCAAAACATGCCGCAAAAACCAACACTGGTGCAACCAATGCATACACTTCCTCACCATCACCACCCGCGACAGCACGGCAGTAAGCCGATGCCTAAAATACGGTTACGACCTCACAGACAAAAAAACATGGAAAACCGCCACCAACTGCCCCGAATACGCAACAAAGACCATAAAAAACAACATCAAGAAAAAACCACTAAAAAAACCAAAACACTCAAAATCAATATTATCCAATCATTGGTTTTAACTAAAAACTCTAATCCAAAACCACGATCTTCTGGATTTCACCTTGCCACGGAATCTTCGGCATGCCCTCGGCAAGTTCTTGCATTATCTCCTTTTCAATTCTTCTGTTCGACTTGCCGTCGGCTTCCTTGATTAGGCGAACCACGATGATAACTTTCTTGCCTTCCATGAATCATCTTTCTCCATACATTGCTTACATGAAGGAAGAGTGCACGACGCCTATTTTAAACGATGCTTCTCATAGGCTAATATTACCATGAACAAATTATCCGAAGGCTGAGATACCCGCACCTTGAAACAGAGCCGCAATTTCAACAAAAGACTTAAAAGAAAAGATGAACCTTCGCAGTTTCAACGGGCGGAAGACCCATGACCTTGGCAGTCGAAACGAAAAAACTAAGAAAACTCTTCGGACCCATAAAAGCATTAGACGAACTTAGTTTCCAAGTAGAAGAAGGCGAAATCTACGGACTCATAGGACCCAACGGCGCAGGAAAAACCACTTGCCTCCGAATAATCTCCACCCTCATACTTCCCACATCGGGCTCAGCAACCGTTTTCGATCATAACGTGGTTAAAGAAGCCACAGAAATCCGCAAACTCATCACATACTTGCCTGAAGAAGCGGGCGCCTACAAGAACCTGTCCGGACTCGAGTATCTCGAGTTTATGGCAAAATTCAGCACTCGAAACAAGAAAGAAACGGAAAGCATAATTGATAACGCGGCGAAAATTTCAGGCTTAGGCAGCCGTCTCAACGATAAAGTGAAAACCTATAGTAAAGGTATGAAACGGCGGCTTCTGGTGGCGCGTGCGTTGATGACGCGGCCTAGGCTCGCTGTCTTGGACGAGCCCACGAGCGGCTTGGACGTGCTCCATTCTTTTCATGTCAGGGGAATCATTAAGGAATACGTGAAACAACACGGCGTCACCGTCTTGCTTTCTAGTCACAACATGCTGGAAGTCGAATTCCTCTGCGACAAGGTTGCACTCGTAAACAAGGGAAGAATAATAGCGGAAGGCACGCCCGACGAACTAAAAACCAAAAACAAGGTGAGCAACTTGGAAGAAGCATTCGCGAAGGTGGTAGGACTTGCTTAAGGGATTAAGCACGATTGTTATAAAAGAGATTAAAGAGCTTGTCCGCGACCCGAAGATTCTGATAGGCATGATAATCGTGCCCTTGATTATGTTTCCGCTGATGGGGTTTGCGGTGCAGACGTCGAGGCAATCTGCCGAAGAAAGCCTAAAACTCGTTCCCATAGCCGTCGCAGACTTCGACCAGAGCAGTTCCTCCCGAAACTTGACCAACTATATCGGAAGCCAAACAAACCTTCAAGTAACATGGCTTAACGTTTCAACCGTTGACGACGCGTTGGATTTCATGCGCGATTCCAACGCCACGGTTCTCATAGTGATTCCACGCGACTTTGGGTTAAACTTGAGCACTTGGGGAAAAGGAGTGGTTGAGGTGTTTAGTGTTTTTTCCGGCAAGTCAATAACAGAGGACGTGGGTTCTCAAGTAGTCAACGCTTATTTGGACGCTTACAATAGCCGCTGGGAGCCCTTAGCCTTGAAGCAGTCGTCAATAGTGAAGGGCGAACCCGTCAATGTCGACCCGCAAATTCTCTTCGGACTCACGTTTTCGCAAGTGTTCATCATGCCCTTCACCATTCTCATGCTTCTCATTTTCGCCATGCAAATAGCCGCTACTTCGGTTGCTATGGAAAAAGAAGAGAAAACGCTTGAAACCCTGTTGACCGTGCCCGTTAGCCGTTTCACTATTCTCGCTGGAAAACTAGCAGGCTCGGTGGTGGTTGCCTTGGTCGGCGCGGCTGCGTATTTGGTGGGGTTTGTTTACTACTTTAGCTCTTTTAGTTTCGTTACAGATACGGGTGGGGTTTCTGTGGATCTTGCGGCGCTGGGTTTGATGCCTTCGTCTTTGGGCTATGTGTTGATTGGTGCGTCTTTGTTTGTTTCTCTCTTGTCGGCGTTGGCTTTGGCCGTGGTGTTGTCGGCGTTTGCGGATGACGTGCGTGGCGCTCAGTCGCTGGTGGGTTTTCTCTATGTGCTGTTTATTCTGCCCATGTTCTTCATGATGTTCAGCGACATTAACACTCTGCCGTTGCCTCTGAGAATCTTGTTGTTGGCAATTCCTTACACGCATCCGATGCTGGCGGCGAAGGCGTCGATCACTGGGGATTACTTGTTGGCGGGATTGGGCGTGGTTTACGTGAGCCTCTTCACGGTTGTAGTGTTGTATCTGGCGGCACGTTTATTTGCAACAGAAAAAATTCTTACCATGAAGCTAAAATTTGGCTGGTTCAGACGCGGGAAAAAACAGGTTGTTGAAGAACTGCAGTAGTTAGAAGACGACAGTCTTGCGTAAGCTTTTCTACCTTTGACACGTATTTAATGAGGGGATGAATAATAATTGGGCATCCAAAGAATAGAAGTTTACGAAGTTACGCTACGTTACAAAGAACCTTTCGTCATTTCAGCAGGCACAAGCACCGAAAACCGTAACACCCTCGTGAAAATAATCACGGACTATGACGTTTTTGGTTGGGGAGAAGCCTCGCCCTCCAAACGAGTCACGAATGAAACCCCCGAAACAATACTCAAAACGCTCGACAAGATTGGTCCTCGCTTGATCGGCATGTGTCCGCTCCGCATCGCACAAGACGTTGACCTCATGGACGCCATAGTTGCGCATAATCCAAGCGCGAAAGCGGCAATCGACCTTGCGTTGCATGATGTTCTCGGCAAAACCGCGCGCAAACCAACATGGCGGCTGTTGGGAGGGTTCCGAGAAAGAGTCTTGACTGACATTACGTTGAGCATTAAATCGCCCAATGAAATGGCAAAGGATGCTGTGAAGGCGGTTAAGATGGGGTTTAAGGCGTTGAAGGTGAAAGTCGGCGTAAACCCGAAAGAGGATGTAGAAAGAATCAAACTCATCCGCGAAGCAGTGGAACCTAAGATTGCGGTTCGCATAGACGCTAACCAAGGCTGGACAGTAACCCAAGCCATAGACGCTCTCAAAAAACTGGACAAATTTCACATAGAATTCGTTGAACAACCCACAGACGCAAAAAACACTCGAGGCTTAGCAAAAGTTAGAAAAGAATCGCCCGTCTCCATCATGGCGGACGAAAGCGTGCACTCGCCAGCCGATGCACTGCAACTTATCAAAGCAAACGCGGTGGACATGATTAACATCAAACTCATGAAAAGCGGAGGCATCCACAACGCCCGAAAAATAGCTCACATAGCCGAAGCAGCAAACATGCCATGCATGATAGGATGCATGGGCGAGTCCACAGTCGGCATAACCGCAGCCGTCCATTTCGCCGCAGCTACTAAGAACGTGCAGTACGCTGATTTAGACTGTGACATTTTGTTAGCCGACAAACTGGTCTCTAAGGGCGGGGCTGTAGTGAAAGATTCTGAAAGGATACCGGGCGACGAGGCTGGCTACGGCATAACGGAGTTGGATGAAACGCTTTTGAGGAAGCCCGTGAGAGTTTATGGAAAATAGAGGCTAGATTTTTTCTCCTATTACTATTACGAGGGCTTGAGTAAGCGATGCGACGTATGTTTTTTCTTTGACTTGTCGCTGGCGAATTTCATGCTCTTTCTTCATTAGGCTTACGTATTCTTTGAATTCTTCTTCGGTGCCTCCTCCAGCGAGAAACTCGGCGCGGGCGTCGAGTTTTTCAAAATAAAATTCGGGCGGCAGAAGAAGTTGTTCTAGTTCAAGGTCGTTTCCTTTTCGGTCGTAAGGCGGAATGAGCCAAAACACTCGGTCAAAGCAGCGAACATCCACCACGCGGAGGCCACTTTGGAAGAAGAGTGGAGCCAGTTTTGAGCCGATGTCGTCGTCGCCTTTGCCGAGCTTCTTCTTTCCAATTCTTCTCTGTAGTTCCCACCGCCAAAACTTTGCGCGGTCGTCGACAGAGTAGCCCATTTTCTCGAAAGCAGAGTCAAAGAAAGACACGCTCCCATAGTCCGGTTCGATCGCAACCACCCGTCCACCTTTTTTGGTTACGCGTTGCATTTCATGAAGGGCTTTCAACGGTTCTTCCAAATGCATAAGCACACACTGGCAGATTGTAAGGTCGACACTTTCACTTTCGACGGGCAACTCGTAAGCGTTACCAACGCGAAAATCAAAGGCATGATTAGGAAAGATTTTTTGCGCAACTTTCTTCGCGGATTCGACAAGCTTTGGGTCCAAGTCTACGCCGATTGATTTGCCCTTCGGATGGTGCTCTGCGAGTTTTCGCGCCAAGAACCCCAATCCGCATCCTACGTCTAATACTGTGGAATCATACCTCAGGTTGAACAGCGGAACGAGAACGTTTCGCCAATAGTCATCGTTCCACATGAATTCGCGTTGTTTTTCAAGGAAAAGCTCCTTTATCTCTTCGTCGCTCCAAAAACCCTCGGCGAAGCCTTTCTTAATTTCAGATTCGCTACTCAACCCGAATCACCTTTAACATTGTGTCGTGTGAAGGTTTTTACGAAAAAGAGGTATTTCACTGTTGTTGAGGCGGTAACACTATACTCTTAAAAGTTTTGAGGGAACATTGTCCAAGCACAGGCTGGCGTCTTTGCCGGCGACTTTCTGCACCACCCAATGAAGAACTTCATGACTGATTATGTCTTCAATTAAGCCGTCATGATCGCCGAAAATATATATCGTCCCGTCTCCAGTGTCATAAACCCCATACAAGGGCGGAAAACAGAACTTAATCTGCAAAGTTCGAAGCGTCATGTAAGACCCTTTTCTTCCTCAAAACAAAACTTGAACAAAACCAAATATATCCATAATTTTAGATTGCAAAATATTCCAGCAGCCGATACATCTCTGAGAACTACTCTTCTCGAGTTTCAGGCTCCTTAATTTTAAAGAAAACTACAACTAAACTTAGAATCATAAAAACAGTCAAGACGATGAAAGGAAAACGCGGATCTACCGCATCATACTCAAAACCACCAAGCGCTTGCCCAAAAGCGCCCGAAAGACTAGCAACGAACGCTAACGCCGCCGTAACACGTCCCCGTTTTTCTCGAGGAATATAATCTGCCTCCAGCGCGGAGACCGCGTTAACTTGCGCAACGTTGGCCAACAGTATGGCTGAATAAATCGTGACGAGGATAAGTAGACGCAAGTCGTATGGCATGTTTAGCGGAGCCACGGCGTAGACGAAACTGAAAACCACGAGAGAACCCAAAGAGAGTAGAAGAATTTTTCTCCGTCCGAACTTATCAACCATCAACCCCGTCGGAACCAGCAACACCAAATAGAGAACGTAGGAAACCACATACATTACACCCCACCCAGCATCGCCCAACCCCATAAAAAACTTAGCGTAAATCGAGAAAAGCGGACTAGCCCCCAAAAAAGCAAAGTTGTAAAGTATATAAAACAGGGCAATGTTACGCATGTTTTTAAAAATAAACCTCACAGCGTCCGCGTACTCCTTCTTGAAATCACTTTGAAACTTACCCTGCCTTTTATCCTTCCTCTCCGGAAGGGTTTCTTTTAGCCAAAGCCGAACAACCCCTGCCGCGACGCCTAGGGCGAAGGCAGCGAAATACGCAATTTGCATGCCCCGCACGGTGCCATTAGTGATAACCAGCCAAGCCGCGATGATGGGGGCTGGGATGCTGATTATTCCAGGCAGGAATTCTGTGAGGGCAAAGCCGAAGCCTCTCTTTTCCGCTGGCACACTGTCAGCTCTTAACGCAATGAGTGCTGGTTGATACAAGAGAAAAACATTCTGTAACGTAGCACCAATGAGTATCCACTGCCAACCTGGCAACAGCCACTCCAAATCTGGTGCAAAGGCGTAGATGAGATACGTGGCTGTAATGGCGAATGTCATGGTTGTTAAGATTTTTTTTCTTCCATATCGGTCGGCGATGTATCCGCCTAGGATTCGCACGATGGAGAGGGTTGCGGTGGAGATGGAGTTAATTGCGCCCAAGATTATGGTGGAGGCGCCGAGGGCTACGATGTAGAGTTGACCATAGCTTTCGGTGAGCCTTATGGCGGGAAACCAAAACATCCAGCTAACCGTCAGAATCAGAAGGTTGCCTTTGAGAAAAGAGAAATTAGCGGCGAATTTGTGGAGTCGTCCTTGTCTACTGATGCGCCTCATGTGCTGAATCCTCGAAGCCGAAGATTACGCTTATACTTTTCTCAACAAAATAAACTTTAACGATTTCAACGCTCGCTTTTGCGTAGTCAACCATTTAAACAATTAAAAATAATTATTTACTCACGTAACGTTCGAGAAGCCGAAAAGCCTTGAGCGAAAAAGAAACCTCTGATTCCAGCGCAGAAGAACTCAGCAAAAAACTCGACCAGATAATCCAGAGGCTCGATTTTCTCGAAAAACTAATCCTCGAAAAACCCGAATACGAGGGATTAGCGACTACTTTGCGGTTGACAAAAGCCGGTTTAGGCTTGTACGGTGAACCGTTAAAAATTGCTTCTCGCTTGAAAGCCGCTGAAAACTATATGCGGCAGAAACCAATCGCTCAAGATGATATTTCCCGATGTATTGTTCAAGCATTGGCGATGAAGGGCGCGCTTAACATTTCTGCCATCACTCGGCAAGTTGCCACGATGAGGGGGAAGGCTAGTAGGCGAATCGTGCGGGAGAGAGTTAAGAGGCTGGTGGAGCAAGGTGTTTTGGCTAAGGTGGACGGTCAAGTTCCGAAGTATGAATTGGTCGAAAAGGGTTGACCACTTTGACTGGTCATTTTTGCGCATAATGTCTAACTTGTGTGACCACCTTTTTATTTCTCTGTGCATGTAGGCTAAAGGCAAAGCATGGTGAAAAAGTATGGAAACCCCAGCAAACGAAACAACTTTCAAGGATTATCTTGCCTTCTTCGCTGGACAACAGGCTTCGTTGTTGGGTTCTTCGGTGGCACAGTTTGTTATTATTTGGTGGATAACCATAACAACTGAAAGCACAATGTACCTTTCCGTCGCTGCTTTCCTAGGCTTGACGCCTATGATAATTTTGTCTCCCGTCACCGGCGTGTTCGCGGATAGGTGGAACCGTAAATTGTTGATTGGTGTCGTAGATTTTCTTCAAGCTTTGACCGCGTTAGGAGTAATCTTTCTGTTCTGGGCGGGCATGGTTTCAGTTTTTCACATTTTTGTTGTACTTGCATTGAGAGGCGTTTTTCAAGCCTTTCATATGCCGACGGTGTCAGCTATCACGCCTTTGATGGTTCCTCAAGATAAACTAAGCCGCATTAATGGTCTCAGTTACCTTCTTAACGGAGTCATGACTATAATCGGGCCAGTTCTTGCTGCGCTGTTGTTGGCGTTTTGGCAGATTTATCAGGTGTTATGGATTGATGTGGCTACTTTTTTGATTGCGTTAGTGCCGTTGTTGCTGATTAGGATTCCGCCTGTAAAAATTGGACGAGAGAAATCTTCTTTTAGAAAAGAGTTTACTGAAGGTTTTGGCTTTATCAAAAATGGTAAAGGTTTTATGACTTTGTTGATGCTGGCGACCGTGTTGAATTTTTTGTTGACGCCATTGTTTACCTTGTTTTCCTATTTTGTGATGATTGACCATGCTGGCACGGCTCAAGAGTTTGCGTTCGTCTCGGCATTTGTTAACGGAGGCATTCTTGCTGGCGGATTGTTAATGTCGGTGTCTAAGGGCTTCAAGGACAAGATGGTTGCCACTGCGCTTTCTATATACGTCATATTCGTAGGCTACGCGCTGATCGCTCTCACGCCGATGGGCATGTTTTGGTTTATGGCGTTGGGCGGTTTGATTATGGCGGTTTGTCTTCCAATAGCAAACGTTTCAACTCAGACAATAGTTCAAACTGTCGTGCCCTTGGAAATGCAAGGCAGAGTAAACGCAGTAACCATAGGGTTGGCGTCAGCGGCACAACCGTTGGGAATGATTCTTGCTGGAATAATAGCGGGCACTATTGGAACGGCGAACTTGTTCTTGGCGTGTGCCCTGTTAGGGATTATTGCGATGACTGGGGCGTGGTTCTTAACAGACGTTAAATACGTGGATAAAATGAAAAACCCAAACGCTACGGTCAATAATCCGCAAGCAGAATGAAGTTTTGTTGCTTGTTTGTTTTAGAAAAAGAAAAGGGAACGGGTATGACTTAAACTAGCAGAGTAATGTCTGCGTCTGAAGCAACATCGAGAAAAGCCGAAGCACCTGCGATTTCGTCTACTTCTGGAATTAGGTTTTCTCTTTTAACGCCGAACATTTCCATAGTAGGGCTGCACGCGTAAATCTTCAACAGCCCCGATGCTTTCATCCTTTTCAGCATGTCATAGGGCGTGGGGTACTTCATCTCTTTTAGTTTCTTCCGCATGGGCTCTTCCATCTGCTTATAATCCGCTGGGAGACCGGCTTTTTCTAAACCGCCTTTCACCAAAGCGTTGAGCCCCCAGAACGTGAAGTACAAGTGCACCTCGATGTCCTGCGACACAGCGGTAGAACCAAGAATAAAAGCACAATAAAGCTTGTCCAAAGTGCCACTGTGAACAATCATTGCCAACTTTCTTTTTTTAGACATAACATTTCGCTCCAGTTTCAAACATAATCATATGACATACGTCATGCTTAAATATTTTTCCAAAAAACAGAAAAACAACAAAAAAGAGCGAGAAAAACTACCCCCGCACAAATGCGCCTATGGTAATTTCGGCGAACAGTTCCCGTTTTGCTTTACAGATCGGGCAAATGTACGGCGGGTCTTCGCGAAACACCGTGTATCCGCATTGTTTGCAGTACCAAAATTTCTTTTTCACCTGAGCAGTTTCCTCTGCAACCCCAACAGTTGCACGTGCGGGTTTTTCGATAACTTCCGGCGCCATTGCATAAGCCCTCGCTTGCTTCTCTACGGGTCTACGTTCAGGGATTGAGTGAATCGGCAGTTTCTTTTCAACCACATCCTTGCGTACGAACAACCCACAATAACAGAAGCCAAACTCTGCCACATCAGGATCTCGATAGTCACAGGGACAGATTATGTCGCGGTCAAACTCAAACTTTCCCGACGCAACTCTACACGGACAAGAAGGATATCCATAACGCTCTTCGTTCTTCTTAAGCCCCTCCAGAAGATCATTCAAAAACTCTGGATCAGGATGCAAATAGTAACCATAAGTTTTTGCATCCGCTTCCGCCCTCTGACGTACCTTTTCTAACGTCGTCAAATTCCAAGTGCCTCCTTTATCTCGTCGGGACTGTACCCAGTAATTATTTTCTTGTCGTCCACAATTATCGTCGGGTAGCTCAGGCTTCCTCCCCGACGGCGGATGTCATCTCGGATTTTTTGGCGGTCTTCTTCACTGCATAAATCTACATCAATGTACTCGTATTCAACTTCATTATCAACAAGAAACTTCTTAGTCTTCTTGCACCAAGCACACGTGCTTATAGCGTACATGAGAACCTTATGCTTCTTGTTTTTGCCCGGAACCTTAACTTTGTCCATTGATCGTTTTCTCCGTCTTTCCTTTAAGGAGTGACATTCAATATAAGCATTTACAAAATTCGACTCCAAAGTTGCCTACCGGGCGATTTTGCTAAAATTCTGAATCCGAACTTCAAACGTTTGAGATTCATACCGTTATTTCACACAGTTTTTAGGCGAACGGTTGCATCAAACATTACATGATGGCCTTTGTCGTTCGAAAATTGGCTTTACAAGAAAGCTGACCAGAATGCTCACAATGAAATTTTGGCGTTCTTAATGATGACTATAGGCATGAACCTTCTCATAGGTGGTCTGGTGATAACAACGATCGCAATCGGTGAGCCAGTTTTGTTTCCTTTCATAACACAGCAACCTATGACCTCTTCTGAGGTTTTGGGCTTGGTCTTAACAACCGCGGGCTTCGCTGTGGTTTCGGTCGGGTTTCTTTTGGTGATTCATTACGACAAAGAAGCATCTTGGTACATGCACGAAACCGAAAAATCCACCATCCGCAAAAAGAAAACCGTAAACAGAACAGCAAACAAGGCACTCGAAGAATGGCTTGGAAAAACAAAAAAAGATGCCGATTAGAGGGCTACTGTAGTCACATTAGGGGGAATTTACTCGAAAGGATTTTTCGCCCGGCTTTCTGCTGTTATCGCGTCGCCTCTTCAAGTCGCTTGTTAACCGTGTCCCAGTTGACGATGCTCCAGAAAGCCTCGACAAACTTTGCTCGATCATTTTTGTAGTCGATGTAGTATGCGTGTTCGAACACGTCGAGCACCATCAAGATGCGAAACGCCGGATAAACGTTCATGTTGTGCTTCTCCACCTGCATAATCAACGGACGATTCGTTTGTCTGCAAAGAGTCAACGCTGCCCACCCGGAACCTTCCACGCTTACGGCTGCGGTTGTGAATTCTTTCTTGAACCTTTCAAGGCTTCCAAACTCCTTGACCAAAGCGTCGGCTAATCTTCCACCGGGTTTTCCTCCGCCCTTGCCTGACGGTGCCAAGTTTATCCAGAATAGAGAGTGAAGCAAGTGTCCCCCTATGTTCCACGAGAGTTCTTTCAGCGTGGCTTTGACGTCGAAATCTACACCGTCTTTTCGGGCTTTGTCCATTCGTTCGAGAATCGCGTTGGCTCCGTTGACGTAGGCTTGGTGATGCTTAGAGTGATGTATCCTTAATTGTTCCTCTGACATGTAGGGCGCTAGGTCTTTGTAGTCGTACGATAGTTTTGGCAAAACATAAAATTTAGTCTGTTCCAAACCTTTTTCTCACCTCTTTTAAGTTTAAATTATCCACTATTTTTAACTTCTGGAATCTTAGATGCCGCGGGCTATTTCATTTCTTCGAGCAGGGAATTTATGTTCACGTCGTCTATTGGTACTTTCGTGAGCGGCGTGTTCTTTATGTGAGTAAGGTTGTCGCGGTAAGTGGGTCGTTCTTCCTTGTAGAATATGCCGATAGGTATGCGGTCGCCCCATTCGAAACTTTTTTCAATAGCCTTCTCGCGGCTGGTAACGTCGTGTCCCTCGTCTTGAAGTTTATACACTCGTTTGCGGAACCAGTCATAAGTGTTAAGATAGTTGAAGGTCACGCACGGCTGAAACACGTCGATGTACCCGAACCCTTTGTGCCTAACCGCCTCCACAATCAGGCTCTGAAGATGTTTCGGGTCGCCTGCAAAACCGCGAGCAACAAACGTCCCGTGAGCAACAAGTGCGTGGGCTAACGGATTTAACGCTGGAGGAATCGCTCCGAAAGGCGTGGATTTGGTTTTGAAACCCGGCATGCTTGTTGAGGTTGCTTGACCTGTTGTTAAGCCGAGGATCATGTTGTTGTGCACGATTAGTGTGATATCGATGTTTCTTCGAATGGCATGACAGAAATGGTCCCATCCCTCGTCATAACAGTCAGAGTCGCCGGAAAATCCTATAACAGTCAAATCAGGGTTGACCAGTTTAATGCCCGTCGCCAAGGGTAAAACTCTGCCGTGAATGCCGTGAAAGCCGTTTACGTTTACATAATCGTTTATCTTTCCATGGCAACCGATTCCTGACACCATGACCACTTGTTCTCGTTCGAATCCCAGTTCGACAAGGGCGCCCTTAAACGCTGAAAGAATACCGAAGTTTCCGCATCCGGGGCACCACGTGTTCTTTTTGGGCGTGTTAAGGTCCTTTATTGTGACCATTCTTAAAGCACCTCCTTAATCTTTTGTGTTAAGGCGCCCGGGTTGAACGGTCTTCCGTCATACTTGAGAATCTTATGATCCACATCGCGGAGGTTGTTGTCGCGTATAAGGCTTGAAAGTTGAGAAGTAACATTGTGCTCAATCGCGATTGTTTTCTTTGCGGTGCCAAGAATTTTCGCAACTTTCCTTGCTGGAAACGGGTGTAGGTAAATGATTTGCAGATAATTTACCGCGATGTTTTCTCGACTAAGAAGTTTCATGGCTTCGAGTAAAGGTCCTTTAGTAGAGCCCCATGAAATTATAGTTGCTTGAGCGTCTTCTGGACCATAAAACTTAACTGTTTCTATTCCGCGTTCTTCGAGTTCTTTAGTAAGGCAAACGAGTTTTCTCATTCTTTTATCGGCATTTTTTGTTGTCAATTCAGGGTCTTCAGTGGTGTACCCGTACTCGTCTTTTTCGTCAGCACTGGTTCTAACGATTGCGCCCTTTGTTAACGGAAACGCTCTAGGTGAAACCTCTGTTTCGGTGATTTTATGCCTCTTATACTCCTCTTGCTCAGTGTACTGGCCGGTTATTATGGCGCCTCTTTCAATCTTCACTCGGTTAATATCAAAAGGCTCAACTGACCTTTGGCTTTCGACTAGATACTTGTCGGTTAGAAGGATGACTGGCATCTGATACTTTTCAGCCCAATTAAACGCCCGCATTGTCTCATAAAAGCACTCTTCAATGTCGCCCGGCGCTATGACCACTCTGGGAAACTCACCTTGTCCAGCGTGAATAACAAACCTCAAATCACCCTGCGCCGAATAAGTCGGCAACCCAGTGCTCGGACCTGGACGCTGCCCCATCACAATAACCACAGGCAATTCAGTCATACCCATCATTCCCAAAGCTTCACTCATCAAACAAAAACCACCGCCAGAAGTCGCTGTCATTGCACGAACACCGGCAAATGCTGCGCCTGCAATCATGTTCGCCGCGGCGATTTCGCCTTCTGGAGGTATGACGATTATATCGTATTTTCTTTCGTTAGCCGCCATAAAATGCAACAAGCCTGTAGTGGGCGTCATGGGATAACCAGCATAAAATTTGCATCCCGCTCTTAGTGCTCCTAAGCCGATTGCCTCGTTTCCCTCGACAAATATTCTCTGTTTATCAACAGAGTCTTTTTTCTTTAGTCTATACTCAAAATCGTCAGCGAAGTTGTTCTTAGCATAATCGTAGCCGATTCTCGAGGCTTTAATGTTAGATTCTGCCACCTCAGCCTTAAACGTGTCCTTAAGAACCTTTTCGAACAACCCCAAGTCATAACCCACTATCGCTATCGTGGCGCCCAAGACGATAGCGTTCTTCAACAACGGCTGCTCTCTGAACTGCTCGATAACAGTCTTCCTCAACGGTATCGGAAACAGTTTCAAATCTTTTCTTCCGATAAACTCATCATTAACTGCAGAATCGTCTTTGTCGTAAACTATCCCTCCCCCAGAAGCCAGCTCAGTTCTATGAAGCTGAATTGTTTCTGCATTAAACGCGATAAGTAAATCGACAAAGTCGGCTTGAGAATACACCTCTTCGGCGCTTATCCGAGCAACGTAAAAATTGTGTCCACCCCTGATAAGCGACTGGTAATCATTCGTGCCGAACACATGAAGCCCACCCCGCATACACGCCTTAGCAAACAGAAAACCAGCACGGGTAATTCCTTCTCCAGCTTCGCCTCCAATCATCAAAGAAAACTCGTTAACTTTCATAAAATCCTCACCATTAAAAACAATCTATAATGTGTCTGAACATAAAAGAATTCTGCAATTAGCCCTCAACAGCCTAGTCTAAACTTCAAAAGCAAAAGTTTTTTTATCATCCATCAATCTAAGGCACTTTTGGAAGGAACAATCATGAAGGACAAACCCGACAGAACCGTTGACTGCCTAGGCTTATACTGCCCAGAACCCGTGTTCAGAACAAGAATGGAACTGGACAACATGAAAATCGGAGAAACACTAGAAATCTTAGCAGACGACCCCGCAGCAGAAACAGACATACGCAGCCTAGTAAAACGACTAGAACAAGAAATAATAAGCATAAACAAAGAAGGAAACACACTCCGCATACTAATCAAAAAAATAAAATAAAACCAAACCACACAAAGTGAACCGCCGGTTCTCTGTTCATATTTGCGGTATATTTGGATCCTAATAGGATCATATATGGAAGAGGGGCCTAGAGGCTGGCGAAGAAACGCACCCCTTGCAAAAGACAAATTGTCAAAGCCTTAAAGAACACAAAAACCTTTAACATTCACATAAACTCTAAATGAACCTCCCCACTCTGCGGAACTCCATCGCGTTTTCCCTTATCTACCCAATGAAAAACATACACATCCCCAGAAAAGCCGCCAAGGTTCTTCGCAATCACTTCTTTAAAGTAAACGCCACTCGCCCACGTTCCTTTCCAAGTAAAACCATACAACACCAAAACGAGATTAGTACCATCAACTAAAACTTCAACCACAAACATGTCCTCACGCCCAGATTCCGCGGCAGTCTTGCTTAAAGCCGCGACTACCACGCCCGCCCGAGAAACAAACATGAAATGTGTACCATTAGTCGCAAACTTTAGAGGCGTTAAACCAGCATCCTCGTAATGTTGAACAGTTTTCATTGCGCATGGTCCACCAACCAAAACCACCGCGCTACTGGCAATTACAGAGGTATTAAGCGCGCCTGAAGGTAACAACAAATTAGCATCAGACGTAAAGCACTGTGTCTGCGGGTTCGTCAACAACCCATAAACAACCCCGCTAGCAACTATGTCATAAGAAGCTTCTGCACTACCACTTACGCCTGGATCAGCCAAAAGAAAATAAACCGTATTCGCTGGCGCTTCAATGATTCTGCTGCCTGTTAAAGAAACCGCTCGCGCCACAGCCTTGCGGGCATTTACCCGACCATACCCATAATAAACGTCAAACCCTTTGGCACCTAAATCATCAGCGGTGATCAAAAGTTGGCTGCGAACTTGTTCATTACTTAAATACGGATACTCGCTCCAAACAAGAGCCGCGACCCCTGCGACATGAGGCGCCGCCATCGAAGTTCCGCTAAAAGAAACATAAGTGTCCCACAAAAAAGTCGAATAAACGCTCGTTCCCGGCGCCGCAACGTCAACCCAATCGCCGTAAGTAGTAAAACTCGCAGGCTTATCTTTCTCGTTAGTAGCCGTAACCGCAACAACCTCCGAATAAGCTGCAGGATAATGCTTCTCGTTGTTACCCGTGTTCCCAGCAGCCGCAATCACCAACGCTCCCGCGTTCGTCGCGTACCTAACAGCATCATAAATCAATTGACTGTCGCTACTGCTTCCCCAACTACAACTAATAATTCTCGCACCTTTATCAGCCGCATGAACTATAGCGTTCGCAAGATCATCCGCATAGCCTACGCCATTATACGCTAAACCCTTTTCAGCCATCACTCTAACTTGGGCAACACCGCTTATCCCAACACTATTGTTAGTAACTGCAGCAATTATACCCGCAACATGAGTGCCGTGTCCATGGTCATCAGCGGGATCCGAATCATCATTAACCCAATCGTAACCCAACGGAACGTAATTCGCTGAGAGGTCAGGATGCCTATAATACACGCCCGTGTCAACTATCGCCACGATTATTGACTTGTTGCCCTTCTGTGTTTCCCACGCTTTGTCAGCCTCAATTTTTTCGGGTGCCCACTGATTGATCCATTCAGGGTCGTTTGTAATGGAGTCGACGGAGAATTTCCAGTTTGGCTCAACGTACTTGACACATTCTTCGCTTGCAACGTTTGCAACAAAACTCGAAACCCTATCCGTCGGAACATTAATTGTGAGGCTTCTTATTTCATTCCCAATTGAGAATTGGTTGATTACATGCCCGTTTTTTTGGTTAACTAACGAAAAAAGCCTCAACACGTTTTCTTGGTAGCCTTCACGTAAACCAACCACCACCTCCACGTAATTGCCATTGTACGCAAAATTGAAAGTTGAAGCCGTCAAACCGGAATTGCCAGCGTAAAAAGGCCACCGCCTAAACCAAGGCTTTTCCTCCAAAACCCCATACGAATAAATATCAAAGAGAATAATCACCGCTTGCAGTATGATAACAAGTGTTAAAACGAAAGAAAACAACCGTCGAGTAAGGAACCCTTTCATTTTAATTCATCGCGTCGTTTTGTTGAACAGTTCAAAGGTTTTACGTGGATACAATATGTCTTTATTAAGACACATCCACTAAAAATAACGCAGAACTACCTTATAAACTTTGCATACCTTAGGCATACATAGGCATAACAAATATTAAAACTAGACGAAAACTCGACACAAAACAAAAAAACTGAGGAAAGAAAGAAGGGAGCTTGACCAACCTTTTACGGGTCGGCGTGTATATTGGTTGGCCAAGTAAACGTCATCAGTTTGTGTTCAATGAACAGCCTTCTAGCAAGCGGTAACACATAGTTTGTCCTAACGTATGTCGCGCCGCCTTCACCAAGATACGTGAACTGCCCAAATCCAGTGCATTCCGTAAAGATGCCCAAGCTTTCCACAATGCTTATCGTTGGTGCACAAGAGCCTGTGTAGGTGAACTTCAGGATTATTGTTGTCACGCCCGGTTGTAGGTATTGGAGGTAAGCGATCAATCCGTGTCTTAATGCGTAGCAGGCATAGTAGGTGTCCTGTCCGTTGTAGCCCCAAACGATAAAGCCTATTGTACCGTTCAAGTCCAAGTATGTTGAGATCACTGCATACCCACCTGCGCCCGATGCTCCACCGTAGTACGCGCGTGTTTTGTTCCAGCAGCCTGGAGCATATATGCCCCATCCTGTCAGGTCTGAAGCTGAGACGTCGCTCTTTGTTAGGAAAGCGTCAGTAAAGTCGTTGAAGTATTCTGCTAGTCCGTTTGCTGAGGGCCCACCGACAACGATTATGTTGCTGCTTGAAATTGGATACGTTGAGCACCAATCGTCTTTGAGATGTAGTCGGTTTATGCTGTCTCGGTACTGTGACCTTGATCTATTGGCTACTCCTTGCTCTCGGAGCAAGTAGGGCGCGTATGGTCCCCACGTAGCTTCTTTTAGTTCTAAGGCTGCCTTGTAGACTTCTATGTCTTTCCATTCTTCGAATGCGTCTGAGATCATTGCTGCGCCTGCCGAGTCGATGGCTGCAGAAACTGTGCCTACAACGCTCCATTCATAGCGTCCGATAGTGCAGAATTCGATAGTGGAGTAGAGAATCTTTATTGTGGTGCCTACTTTCAATGTTATTCGTTCGTATTCTTCTGTGTCTTCGTTATATCTATAGAATTTGAGTGTACCGTTGGTGAAGTCTATTGTGTAGTAGTCTCTGTACACGCCAGAGCTGGCTTCTGATGGATCAAGGGTTTCGTAGCTTTTTACACTGTCATGTCTCGCCCACAGCGTGCCGTTTATGAGCACTCGCTCAGCAAAAGTGTTGTATTGATCCCAATAGGACGGGATGAGTTTGTCTTCTTCCATGTTGTATACTCTTTCCTCGCGGATGCAACCTGCGCCGGTTAGATAGCCGACGTTTATGTCATCAATAAGATATTTTGCCAGAGTGCTGCCTGCGAGGTTGTAGCCAAGTTCCACAACTATGTCTGTAACGTAGTAGTTTGCTAGTTTGTTTCTGTAAAAGTCAAAAGAGTGCCCGTTGTCTGTGGGTCCAGTGCCAGCGCCGGAGTCAACGCCGTTCATAGGTCCATTTGCGCCTTTTGTCCAAGAGTCTGAATCGTACCAGAAAGCATAATCAGCTGAGCGGTATGCAGAATTGTCATAACCCACGAACGTCGCTATGTTGGAGAGTTCAAGATGCGTCCATCCGGTGGGGCTGTCATATTCGTTGTTGTACATTTGGATGTTTACCCAACTGCTTGATGAACCGTTTGAAAGCTTCACGAAGATATGTGGTCCATAGTTTCCAGCGGTTAGTTTCTTGTACCAGAAGCTTATCTCGGTGAGGTTTCCGAATCTGTAGGTGCCGTTTTGTCCAAAGCCTTCAGGCGTGATTCTTACTCTTGCGTAGCCTGACGAATTTGCTTGAAGTAATAGTGCCCAGTTTTTGCTGTGCGCTGCGTATGTGCTGCCGTTTTCGTAGGAGTTAACCCAATCTGCAAGACTTCCAGCACCGCTGTACTGCAATTTGTAGCCATACCATGTTCCTGTACTCTTGTCTTGCCATATTCTATCGTTGAGACCGCTTGTAAGCGCAACGTAAGTAGCTGTACTTGTTAAAGTGGTCTTGTAAAGCCAATCACTTTCTTGCTTATGCACTGAATCACTTAGGTCCCATGGATTGAATAGTTCATCTAGCTGATATTTAGCTTCGCGGTCTAGAACGTTCTCCGATTCATATTGAGCGTCGGGATGATGCCCATTTTGGTCAGCATCTGAAGCGTCGTGGATGTCTGTTATTCCGTAGGCTGTTATGCAACGGAATTGATTGGTTGACCGTGTTGTATTGGCCCATGTAAGGTCGAATGCCCACTCTCCTATGACGTATGGTGTTGCCGGTTCGTGGGGTGATGGGCTCATGTCGCTTTGCAACACGCCTTCTGTGGATTTGTAGACTACTCGTATATAATCGCTGGATGTAGGCGCGTATACAGAGTAGAAATTCACACCCCAGTGTGTGCCGTTGTACATCCACTTGTAATGTGTACCTCTCGTTCGTACTACATCGTTTACGAAAACCATAGGTTCGGAGCTCCAGTGACCTTCGCCACGTGGATATTCCACGGGTACTTTTGTGCATGGATACCAAGTGTAGTTGTTGTAGTTTCTTCCTGGCCAATTACCTCTTAAGTAATAGTCATTCTGTGTCGAAAGTGTGCTAAGTCTCTGCTGGACCGTGGTGACGTCGAAAGCTTCAACATAGTTGACGGTGGTGTTAGGCCAGAAAGCTGCCCAGCCAACGTACGGGAGTGACTTGCTTATTATTTGGCAAACATCGTATCCGGCCGCTTTAGCTTCGTTGTAGTATGCGTACGAGCCGTTGTAAAATATATGTTTACTGTAGCTAGTGGATTGGTTAACAAACCAGTGTGCATAGGCAAGCGGGTGAGATGCGCGTTCCATGTCCCATTGCCCTCTTTCGCTGAATTCAATTTGCATCGTGCCAATGCCTTTGCCAACATCTACTCGTTTGATGTCCTTTATCCATAGAACGTATTTCTTCACTTTTTCAAATATCACGTGGAAGGTAAGTTCGAGTATTTTATCGTTGTCAAAACCTGCCACGGTGGTGTTTGTTGAAATGACTGTTTTTAGTCTGTACACCGCTTTTCTTGGGCCGTCATAGATTGTTTCGATTGGATAGCTTTTTGCGTAAGCGTTTGTTTTTCTGCCACAGTATGGTGTGCTCAAGCCGCTTGAGACGTGTTGCCAGTCCAAGTCAGGAGGGTCGCCGCTGCCTAGTGTATCACTGTATAGAGCAAAGGCCCAAACGTTCTTGTATTGACCTGATTGAATGTAGGTGCAGTTTAGAACCCAGCCTTCGTTCCAGTCTTGTCGCGCTACGAAAGTGTTGGCAAACGGGTCAATGATTCCACTGTAGTTCAGGCCGCAGGGAGCGTAGGGGTTCATTAGTTCGCCGTATTTTGAAAAGCCAACATTTACGGACTTCTTTTCGTACGGATACAGCGAGTAAGTGTCATTGTGTAGAACACCGTAGATTTTTTTGTAGTCGGTTTCTGCATAGGGTTGTCCGAATATTGTTACGTCTCCTAAAGTGTTGGTCGACATCATTGACGCTACTATGCTTACTATGATAATTGCTGTCAGTAGAACTGCTAGTGTTGCCATTTTTGCTTTGTTGTTTATTCTCAAGTCTAATTTTTTTTCCATTTTTTTATCCCCATATTTAAGTCATGTATGAGTGAACGGTTATGCATTTATTAAAAATTTTTTAGTGGTTCTGAATCCGATTTAGATGCATACTGATGATGGTTGTTTGAAAGTTTGGCTCTATCTAGGTTATTTGTGTTTTTTTAGTTGTTTTTTCCATTTTTGTGCGCTTAGAAGTAGTGTGGTGTATTGTTTTATGGTGGGGAGTAGTTTCATTTTGCTGGGGCCGTCTTTTTGGCTGTAATCTAGTGTGATGGGTATTTCGAGTATTTTTGGGTTGATCCAGAAGAGTTTTAAGAGTAGTTCGAGGGATGCTTCGAAGCCTTTGGATTCTATGAGTTTTTTGCCGAGGTGCTTGTGTAGTTTTTTTATTGTTTTCGCTTTGATGCATCTGTAGCCGCTGGTGGCGTCTTTTATGGGTATTTTTGTAGTAATTTTTACGCTTTGGTTGATTGCTTTGCTGAGGATTATTCTATGTGGGGGTACGTTTAGTTGTTTTCCCCCTTTTATGTAGCGTGAGCCAATTATTATATCAGCATTGCCTATGTTTTTTGCCATGTCGAGCATATAGCGCGGGTTGTGAGTGTTGTCTGAGTCCATTGTTATGATGAGGTCTTCTGGTGAGGAGAGTTCAGCTGCTGTTTTTAAGCCGTCTTTTAGTGTTTCGGCTAATCCTTTGTTTTTTTGGTGCTCGATTAGTATGATGGGGTATTCTTTTGATAGTTCATTGAGTATTTGGCTGGTGTGGTCGTTGCTTCCGTCGTTGACGGCGATTATTTTGTAGGGCATTTTGGGTTTTATGGTGGATGCTATGGTGGGGATTAGGGTTTTGAGGTTTTGTTCTTCATTATAGCATGGCAAGATTACTAAACATTTCAAGGGCTTGTTCTCCGGAAACGATGAGGACTTGTTTTTGTGGAAAATAGAGTTTCAGAAGGTTTCTGATTCCGAATTTGACGGAAAACGTTTTGATTTAGGTTGTTTTAGGTGAAGTTTTGGTAGAGGGTGTGGTATTTTTGAGCTATTTTTTCCCAGGAATAGTTTTGTTCTGCGGTTTTTCTTGCGTTTTCGCCGAGGCTTCGTGTTTTCTTTTGGTTATTTAGTAAGTGAATGATTGCTTCAGCAAGGGCTTTTGGTTGTGCTGGTGGTGTGAGTATGCCGGTTTTGTTGTTTTCTATTATTTCTGTTGCGCCGCCTACGTTTGTTGCGACGACGGGTTTAGAACATGCCATGGCTTCGATGATAGTTTTTCCGAAGGGTTCGCCGTGGCTTGGGAAGCAGAAGATTGTGCAGTTTTGGTAGTATTCGGCGATGTGAGTGTGGGGGACGAAGTTTTGGAATGTAACTTTAGCGTTTAGTTTTAGCGTGTTCGTGAGGTGTTTTAGTGTTTTTTCTTGTGGTCCTGTACCGATTATTCTGAGTTTTGCTTGAGGGTGTTGCTTTACGACTATGGAAAATGCTTTGATTAGATCATCCACGCCCTTTAGTGGATAAAGTGAGCCGATGTAAAGGATTTCCGGGGTTAGGTTGTTGGGTTTTGTTGCGGGTTTGAAAGTGTTTGTGTCTATGCCTAGCGGTATTACGGTTATGGGTTTGTGCATGGTTTGGTACAGTTTTTTTGTTTGTTGTGTGATGGCGATGAGTTGGTTGGTTTTTTGAATGGTTTTTTTATGGAGTTTTATTGTGACGGGTTGGAGGAGTTTTTCGTCTGTTGGACGCGATGTGATGTGGGCGCTGATGGGTCCGAATATGAAGGGCTTGTTTTTTGTGATGTTGGTGATTGCGAGGGGGCTGAAGGTTTGGTTGTGAACTGCTGGGAACATGTGGTGGATGATTTGGATGTTTTCTTGTTTTAGGAGTTTTTTGGCTTTTATTGTGCCCCGTATGAGGAATTCAATGTGCTGTGCGTATTTGTTTATGGGATTTTGTGCTGGTTTGGCTTGTGCTGTGCCTGCTTGATAGAACGTGAGGTTTGGGAGTGGCGTTTTTATGCGCACGTATGCGGAGATTGCGTGAAATTGATAATTGTATTTTGCTAGGTGCTTGAAAAGATTGTAAGCTGTGTTGCCTTCGCTGGTAATTAAGTAATCTGATAGTACGTAAGCCGCTGAGGGTACGAGGATTGTTGGCATTTTAACCATGTGTTGTGGTGGATGGCTAAATAGAGTTTATGTGAGGATGCGAAGAGTTTTGTGTGCGTAGTTGCGAAGGAGAGCGACGCGTTTCTTCGCCAGCCTCTAGGCCCCTCTTCCATATATGATCCTATTAGGCTCCAAATATACCGCAAATATGAACAGAGAACCAGCGGTTCACTTTGAGGGGGGCGGGTTCTTTTTTATTTTGGTATACCTGAAGGGGTGTTGGGTAAGAGGGGGGTTAAGTTTGTTTTGAGTTGTTGGTGAGAGAGTACGTTTTGGCGTTTTACTAGTTCATCTTACATGCTTGTTTGAGGAGGGTTATCTTCTCTTCTGTTTCTTTCCTCCACGAGTTCTTCTCGTCTGATGCCCTCTCTCTTTGTCGCGACGTGCGCTCTCTTTGGCTTTCCTACGGGAATCCTGATCTCTACTCATGTTCCTTCACCTCTTTTGAATATCAACAGTCGGCTTCCTCAAAAAACCTTCTGTCAACAATACAAGATTGCCTTATTCTCGCCTGCATACACCTACGTTAATGGTTCATGTAAGCGCCGGGAGTTAGATTCAAACCCCCGTTTAAATTCGCCGTGTAGCAACTGCTACAAAAAATGCAGAAAGAAAATTACAGCCGAGTCGGATTTAGAGCAACAGCGTCGCAGTCGTGTGGCAGCTTAACTCGAAGAATCAGGTCATTTTTCTTCTGCTCTATTTCGAGATTGGTTATACGATTCATGTCAATCATTTGGTTAGTAATCATCATCTTAAGCATTCGCGCAAGCGAATGATTGACGATTTCGTCATCCTCATACAGGACAGCTCCATTTTTCCAATACAGTGCTGTCCATGACCCTTTTCCTGAATTATCTGCTGAACTTTGAATGCTCAAACGCCTCTTCATTTCATTTGTTAGCCTATCTGTATCAGGCTTCAATGAGCTCGTTTGAATCAGAATGCTTTTGAGGTCAACTGTTTCCAATGAAGTTCCCTTAACTTTCTCAACTTTCTTGGTTGAAAATCTTCGCTTATGCCACAGATTATGCCATTTGTCAATAGTCACCACCGGCAGGTACTTGTCTAAGACGTAGAATCTGTTTTCAACCTTTATCGCAGTTGCTACATGGCTTGGAGCGTGAACGAAAAAGATTTCCCTTTCAGGGTAAATGTTGAACAACAAGCTGGCTGTTAGTTTTGCGTAGTCTCTACATACGCATAGTTTGTTGTCAAGAATCGAATCTATCGAGATATTGCATGGAAAGATGTTGAAAACTTGTTTCAGTGGAAGTTTTCTATAAGAGCGAATCATGTAAATTGCTATTGACGATAAAGTAACAAATATCGAGACAAGAACAACAAAACACCAGAACCATATCGATGGACTTAATATGAAAAGAGAACTTGTGGCTAAGATTGCAAGAACGAGACTCCATATTATGGTAAGAGACAAAGGGTACCTTTCGAACCAAAAAACTATATTTCTGTTCTGCCATTCCAAAACATTTGTCAGGGTTTCTTTGTCGGATGTTGATTTAAGTCGATTTGACAATTCTATTATTCTGTTGTTTTCCCTTTCTGCTAAGCTTGGACAGTATCCGCGCTCGCAAGCATCTCTGTAATTCTTTTTCGATTTCTCTTCGGGAGTTTTCTTACCTGGCATTGAAAATTGATAGGTTGTTAGTTTAATATTTGTTTTGTCGTTTCTATCAAAACTCGCGCATAACTCAAAAGTTAACCTAATCGATATTTTAAATACACAGCATACCCCGAAGAGAACTCTGACCTAAGAAGGTGAGAACATGGCTCAGAACCAGAACGAAGGTCAGACTAGGCAAGAAAAAGGCGCCTTATTTGAAGCCATAGTCAGAAGCCTTTTGAAAAAATCCAATTTCCTTCCCATACCACCAGATGGAAAACAAATTCGGAATGACTTTTACAACGTGCGTGGGAGAGCATGTTGGCACAACATCGACACCGAGGCGAATTTAAACCTAAAAGTGAAATGCAACAAAACCGCAAAACAAAAAACGGTAATTAAGCAAGCTTCTTGCTCAAAACCAGCAAGAAACAGGCAAGAATTGAGTAAGAAAAGCGCCGGGAGTGGGATTTGAACCCACGCGACCCAGAAGGGTCACAGGCTGTTAGGCGTGTTCTCATGTTTTGCACGTCTCCAGGCCTGCTCCATTCCAGACTAGGAGACCCCGGCACTCCATTCCTTAATCTGCCACTGTTGTGTTTTAAGTTTTTGAAATCAGCACGCGGTAGCCACTTTGTCGTGCCAAGACTTCGGCGTTCCCGAACGTGTTTATCATCCTTTGCATGAGCGTTTTTCTGCCGATTTTAGAGCGGACAACCATTTGGAACGTGCCGTTTTTCGTCATGTGCTGCGGTGCTTGTTCAATCATCGGGTGGATTATCTTCATGCCAGCGCTCACAGGTGGGTTGGTTAATATCGCCTCGAACCGCATGTTGCTTACTGGTTCGTAGAGAAAGCCGTGCTTGAATTCTACGTTGGCGACGCCGTTTATTTTTGCGTTCTTCTTTGCCAGCCGTATCGCCCGTTCGTTCACGTCTACCATGACCACGTGGGTGTGCGGGTTCAACCTCGCCGCCACTATACCCACGGCTCCGTAGCCGCATCCTAAATCCAGCATGCAACCGTTTTCCGGAAAGACCATGGATTCGATGAGGAGACGAGTGCCCAAATCTATGCGCGTCTTGGAAAAAACTCCCGACGCTGTTAAAAACTCGAAGAACCCTCCCCGCAAATGAGTCCGAATTAAGCCGAAACGAGGCTTGGACGTGGGACGCTGAGAAAAGTAATGATTAGCCTCCGGCTTGAAATTTCTTCGCATATGCTATTCACTGCGCCACATTTTAGGATAAACGTCACGAGGCATAAGCACACGTAAAGTTTCCGCGACCAGTCCATGCTCCATCCCGAGAATCTCCTGAGCCGACGCCAAGGCTCGAGCCAAAATCACAGCCTCGCCCTTCTGCGTAAAAACAGCCACAACATCCTTCGGTTGAATATCAGCGTCCAAGGAAACCACGCCAGGCGCTGCCAGATGCGCCCCATAACAAAGAGCGTTCACGGCAGAGTCACGCACGTAAATCTTCGGAAACAACGCCAAGGCCTTCTCCATTGGAAAAATGAATTTCCGAAGAGCGTTTTCGTCGTTTTTTTCTTTCCAACAACTAAAGAAGTAGGAAACATCATAAAGATTAACCAAGCCATCGTTTTCGGTGAATGGCCCCGCACGGGTTCTGCGAAGTTCTTGCATGTGAGCGCCGCAGCCTAGGGCTTCGCCTAAATCGTGACAAAGTTTGCGGATGTAGGTTCCGCCTTCGCAGCCTACTTTGAAGAGAACATTTTTTCCTTCTGCTTCGAGAAAATCCAGATAGTAAATCTTCCGTGTTCGCAGTTGACGTTTCACGGATGCCCGTAACGGTGGGCGTTGATAAATCGGTCCTTGAAACTCGTCCAAAACTGTTTTTACATCGGCTTCTGAGACTTCGCCGTGTAACCTCATGACGCAGACGTACTCTTTACCGCTTAACAACAACGCTTGAATCACTTTGGTCGCCTCGGCCAAAGCCACGGGCAACACGCCAGTTACTTTTGGGTCAAGGGTTCCGCCGTGCCCAGCATGTGCGAGGTTTAGGATACGTTTAACCCAAGCGGTGACTTCGTGGCTCGACGGTCCGGCGGGTTTGTCCAAGTTTATCACGCCAAAACGTAAGTAGTCTTGGATGGGACGGTTCTCGGGTTTCTGGCCGTAGCGTGGGTCGGTGGCTTCCTCAGTTTTGGTTAGTAACGTGTGTGTTTTTTCCCATGGAGCAGTAGTTCGCGGCATCGTGATTCTCCTAAAGTGCTGAATAGGAAGTCTGATTAAAAAAGGGTTAGGTAAGATTCGTGGTTGTTAAATGAAGAGTTATTTTAGAGAAGGCTTCACGGGCGTCGCCATGGCGTCTAGTTTGCCTGCTGCTTTTAACGCTTCGGTGATTTCTTCGTCGGTGGCGCCGCGGGTGATGTCGATTTTTTCCGTGGTAGGTTCAATGTGGTTGATGTTGGCTTTTCTTTGTTTTACTTTGGTTACGTTTTTTGGTCCCGTGACTAGGACGAAGTTCTTGTCAATAACGTCGACTATAACGCATTTTTTTCCCGCTTCTCTGCCGACGGTTTTCACGCATATTCTTCCAACTTCGATTGCTGGCACATTCGTTCCTTCCTATGGCTTTTGAAAGATGCATCCACTGATATATTAATTTCACTGATTCGTTTGGGGTTTTCGGAGTAAAACATGGTCGATAACCAGCGACACTGCTTGGAAAACTTCGTCGGCGTTCAGTTTGTCCGTGTCTAAGATGAGGTCGAACGGAGAAAAATCTTCGCCGAGGTGGAAGCCGTAAAGACGTTTATAGATTGTTTTTGTTTTTTCTTCTTTCTCTTCTAGAACTTGTGAGGCTTTTTTTATGTTAATGTTGTCTCTTTTTGCGAGTCGTTTGATTCTTGTTTTTTTGGATGCGTCAATCCAAACTTTGAAGCCGCCGTTCAAGAGCCACGGCATTGTCCAACTGTCCAGTACAACGTTTCCTTCTTTAGCCACTTCCAAAAGTTTCGTGTCCACTTTCTTGTCAAACTCTGGGTCGTCAAGCCTTCTGCTGAGAAACTTTAAGCCTTCTTTCGATTCCCACCAGCCTCGTTCTGTGGGCGTGTAGCCCGCTTCTTGGGCAAGGGTCTTTAAAGCGTCTCCTCCCGAATAAAGACGCAAGTTGTATTTTTCAGCCACTTTTCTCGCAACGGTGCTTTTTCCGCTTGCGGTTAGTCCGCAGACGCAGATGGCGAGGTTTTTTGGCGTCTTCTTCGGTTGTTTCAAAACCAAGTTTGTTCGTCCTGCAACCTAAAGAGGTGAGGTTCTTACGGCTTGCTTGATTAGTGTTCGAAGACAATTGTGGCATAGTTGTTCGCTGAAGGGGCGTTCAGTTTTTTTCTCAGTCAAAGCGAGTCGGCTAATTTTTGACGGTGGCAACCGTGGGACTCCAGACAACAATTGTCCGCATCGTAAGCAGTGGGCGCCCTTGACTCTTTCTTTTTTGAAATGCACGGTGGAACGTTTTCCGGGAAGACGAACTTGGACACGTTTTTTTGTCGTCGTCCTCAAAGCACGTCTCATTGCTCTTCTCCCATCCCTATGCCTAAACCCAACAAACGAGAAATCAACGCGCCAAACGAAAGCGAACAGAGCAGATACCAGTAGAACACGGGTATCCCACCGACGCCTGGAAAATACGCCACGGCTACCAGGTTCCCATCGACGACGTACAGTCCGTTTAGCCACGTCCAGATGAGGAAGAACGGGATTATGAATATGAGGGAAACTTTCATTTGTTGCGTGAACATTTTTGACTGAATCTGCATGACTTGCTTCTGTCTTCGCATAACTTTTTCTAACTGCTTCTTGTCTCCGCTTTTTCTGGCTTCGTTAAATTCTTTCTGCCAATCAGAGATTTCCTTTCGCCAAGATTTGAGTTGTTCACGGTTTGTTAAAAGACGATTTGCCAACGAAGTTATCAACGTTAGAAGAAGCGCTAGAAGAAAAACGAAAATTGTCGAGTTAGGAATAGTAGGCTCCAACAACCACATACGCTCAATTCTCCATAGACTTAACAGTTCTATGCACTTGTTTACATTTCGAATTCTTAACTGTTTTCATCAGACAAAGCCCGAAACGTTAACCACCAAGCACACGGCGAAAAGCAGGAAACATCTCAGCGGCACGTTCTTGCAGCAACAATTGATAATACTGATAAATTATGCCTACCGAAAGCAGAATACCCATACCACTGCCGAACACACCGAAGAAATCAGCAAACGCCGCAATCACACCTACGATAATACCGCCCAGAATCGTAACCGGCGGAATGTAACGTTTCAAAACAAGCTCAATAGGCTTGCTCGACCGCCTATAGCCTGGAATATGCATTCCAGAGTCTACGAGTTGCTCGGCCACGGCCTTGGGTCCTAAACCGCCAACCTCGAGCCACGTAAGAGAGAAGATGACACAGAAACTTACCATGATCAACACAAAGACAACCGCTCTAACAGGATCCGCCTGCACTTCAATGAGGCTTCTCGGTCCTATCACGTAATGCACAAGTCCGCCTGTCGGTTGAGGTTGACCTTTGCTGTCGATTGTGAATGTTCCGATAAGGTTAAGCCAAAAGTTTTCGTTGTTGCGGTTCCATTGGCTCCAGAACAGTTGTGCAAAAAAGTAAACATTAGCGAAAAGAGCCGATGCAAAAATGACCGGCAAGTTGGAAACGTAAAGAAGTTTTATCGGGTACCGGCTGCGAAAACCACGGTAATCAGCATGCGAAATAGGCAACTCAACCCTAACGCCCTCGGCGTAAATCACTATGAAAAAGACGATGAGAGTGGCAATAAAACCTAAAAGCCCAGGATACCCTTGCGGTCGGATGAATAAATCGGTAACGCTGCCTCCGCCCATCAGCCTTTGCCCCAGCGTGACGAATATGCCGACGCTTTCCCCGGGCCCTATGGGTGCTGGGGAAAACGAGTTCCACAGAATTACCTGCGCTACTCCTGCCATAATGAAGAGGCTGATGCCGCTTCCGAATCCCCAGCCTTTCTGGACCATTTCGTCTAAGAGCATGACGATCACGCCGGCTGCTAAGAGTTCGAGGAACACGATAATAGACGTTATAGGGTTAAGGTTTCCGTAGACGCCGCCGATGAGGTACGCAGAGGCCTGAACTCCAGTTAACACTATGGAAAAGAACTTGCTGGCTCCAGTAAACAAACCTCGATCTTCAGGATTGCTCATGTCTAACTCGATAATCCCAGAGCCACCTAAAAGTTGAAGAATAATGCCAGCGGTCACTATGGGACCTATGCCAAGTTCCATCAGCGTGCCTCGGTTGGAGGCGAAAATTATTCTCAGATACGACAGTTCCCAGCCTGGGCTTTGGATATTATACAGCGGAATTTCCGCCATGACAAGGTACAAAGCTAAGGCTAAGATTGTCCAGAAGATTTTTTCGTTAAACCCCACTTTGCGTTCTGGCGCCTTTATTTCAGGCATGAACCTTGAAATCGGCTTGAACGCTCTGAGGAATTTTCCCGCCATGTACCTTTGCCTTCTACGTTAGCATCATTCTATGAGAATGCATTTTTCCCATTAATTAACTTTTAACGGTTTCCGCTGGCTCTGTTGATGGTTCTGCTAGTATTTGTCCTCCGGCTTCTTCGATTTTTTTCGCGGCGGACGCTGAGTATGACGAGATTTTTACGAGCATAGATTCGGTTGCTTTGCCCGTGCCCAAAAGTTTGGTGTAGCCAAGCTTTTCGAGGTCTAACATGATTTTTCCGTCTTTTCGTTCCAGTTGATTTTGTGCCTCGAGTTTTTCGGCGAGTGATCCGAGTTCTCCGACGTTAATCACGTTGACTTTTCGATGAAGGCTTTGTACCGAGCGGAAGCCTTTCTTTCCAAAATAGTCTGGCTCATGCCTCAAAACATAAGTCCACAAGCCCTTGTGTCTACCCACGTTTCTTCCGCCTTTTTGAGAAGTTTTTCTATGTTGACCTTGTCTCCCGTAACCGCACGTTCTGGAACCACGAAACTTTCGGCTTTTTCTCAGTTTACGAGTCATAGTTTTTTCCTTCACCTAATTCTTCTGACTAATGAATGCCCAAATTGTTAAACCATTCGTTTTACAAGGTCGTTTATAGTTTCGCCGCGGTATCCCGTGACGCCTCCCATAGCGTAGGTTTTCTTAACTTTGCCTTTGTATCCTTTTGATGGGGGGTGAAGACGAAAGACGGGTTTTATGTCTTTAAGGTTTTTGTATTCAATTGTTCCGTTAAACAGGGCTTCCGCCAAGTCGTCTAACGATTTGTAGCCAATCTTTTGCATGTATTCTTGGGAAATTTTCTTGTTGCCCGTGAGACGACCCTTTTCCTTCAAGAGGAGCGCTATGTTTTCTTTAGAAATTTCGCCCCACGTTACCATGTGCTGAGCCTTTTGCAGCATGCCAAGGTAGGATGGTCGGTCAGTAATCAACGTGGCGTGACAGTTTCGGGTCAAGTGAAGCAGTTTAAGCGTTTCTCGTACCTCAACAGACGCGTCTCCCACACCGCGCACACGCACGACTGCCAAGCATTTCCTTTTTTCCGACATCTTACCTCACCCAATCCTGAGGCGTTACGAGTCGGTAAGTCTTCCGTAAACTATCAAAAACCGCACAAGCAAAAGACGGAATCGTCCGAGTAGCGCCAAAACTACGCGTCCAACAATCCTTAACACCCGCCAAACTAATAATAACCTTAGCAACCTCACCCGCAACCAGGCCTAAACCACGCGGACCAGGAACCAAAACAACCTTAACGCCGCCGCATTTGCCCGTGACTTGGAATGGCAACGAATGCGCCTTTCCACAACCACACTCCCAACTTCCGCAACCGCGACGAACCATAGTTATATTAAGCCTCGCCTCAGCAGCGGCTTTTTCAATTGCGGTGCGGACTTGATTCGCTTTCCCAGAACCTAAGCCTATGTACCCGTCACGGTTCCCAACGGCCACAATAGCCTTAAAACGAGATTTCTCGCCGGCGTCGGTTTGTTTTTGCACAAGGTTTACGTTTATGACTTCTTCTTGTAGGTCGGGCAACAAAGCATCCACGATTTCAGGCTCGCGAATCTTTACGCCTTCCATGAATATTTCTTCTAAAGAGTTGATTCGTCCTTCTTGTATCATCTTGCCAAGTCGGGTTTTAGGAATCCATTCTGTCTCTCTTTCTCTTTGTCCTCTTTCGCGGCTCATTCTTCCATCTTCTCCTCTTTCTTAGTTTTTCGTGGCTTCTTAGTCGCTCTCCGTTTTGCTCTGGCTTTAGGCTTCGCCTTTTCTTCCTTTGCCGCTGGCGCCTTTTCCTTTTTTACTTTTTGCGGTTTTGCTTTTGGCTTGGGTTTTTCCTTCTTTTCCGCGGTGGGTTTGAAGGATTCTTGGATTTTTTCTTTTATTTGAGTGAAATGTTCGGGGAGTTCTTCCGGGGATAGTTTCGCGGCCAAGTATTGGGAGAACTGTTTTGTGTACGCCTCTTGTTGGTTTTCTGCAAGTTGTTTGGCATAGTCAGCGACGTGTTCCCCCTTGATTCGGTTTTCGTCTGGAAGCTTTTCTTGGTCACAAGGGATTTCCAAACCAGCGTCGACTGCTCCTTTGACTGCGGCGAAAATTTTGGAACCTTTAGTGGGCGACTGTAAGCCTACGTCCAAAATTGCCTTTTTTACACCCATACCCACGGCTCTTAAACCGCACAAGAAACCCGTAAGATAAGCAGATGGAATGTTGCTGCAGCCGCCTTGCCACCCGTAAGTCTTGCCTAATTCGCGGGAATACGCTGAGGAAATAATCTTGTCGCCCATTGGCTGCGCTTCGGCGATTTGCACCGTCACGTATCTCAACGAATCACGAACCACGAAACGCGGTAGCCCAGACAACACCAGTGCTCTTCGAGCGTGAAAATCCGTTTTGCCCAGCCTTCGTCTACGGTACGGAACGCGATAGCTTGGACCCGACATCAGCGTTTCCTCCATAACCCTTGAGACTTGATGTGACGTTCTAGCTCAGCAATAGATTTGAACGCGCCGCTTTCAGCCATGTCGTAGAGTTGCCGGTAATTGGCACGGGTAATGATTCGTCGCGTTTCCAACTCGCGTAACCTTCGCCTCAAAGCACGGATTCTAAACATCCAAGCCTCTTTCTTTGTAACCCTCGCGCCACTCGAGCCGGTTCTCCGACCAGAGCCTCTCCGCAACCCCTTCTTTTTCTTTTCATGGATAATCCGTGCCCGGGCGCGACTTACGCCGGAAACGGGGATTCGTTTGATGGCACCTTCGTGGATGAGTTTTTTGATTTCCTGTCTTGTAATGGCGATTTCAACGTCTTCTGCGCGATTAGGGTTTATCCAAACGCGGTTTTCTCCGACTTTCAGAATCTGTGCGGCGAGTCGACGTTGACTTTTAAGGCTCACATGTTACACCCCAAATTATTGTTCAGTTTTCTCCTTTTCCTCCTCAGTTTCTTCGCTCACAGCTTCGGTTTCCGTTTTCTCGGGTTTTTCGGCTTCAGTTTTTTCAGTTTCTTCTTCTGGTGGTAAGGGTGTTTCTTTCATTTCGCGCGGGTTAAGCACATGTAGCCCCAGTTCTCTTGCACGGGTAAGTATGTCTCTTCGTTTCTTTTCGCCTACAGTATGTGCGATGCGGATTGCTTGAGTCTCTGATGAAAGACCCTCGATTTGGTCGAGGTTGTAAACTAAAACCTCCTCATAGCCAGAAGGGTGAAGCCCCCTTGCTGCTTTGGGTCCACCGTACCCTATGTTCACAGAGACTGGCCAGCCCTTTCTTCTTTTACGCATTTTGCTGTCTACGCCTTTTGGCCGTCTCCATTTGTTCTTAACCCTCTTGTAACGCCAGCTTTCTTGTCGTATGAATCGTGGTTTTTTGGCTTTGATTCGTTGACGAAGTTTCACTTTGTTTCTCTGTGCTCGCGGCTTCTTCGGAACCTCAGCAGCGGTGGTTTCTGGCTCGGTCAAGATTCCATGTCCTCCGTTCGTTCGTAAATGAAAATGCCGTCGAGGAAAACACGCGGGTCTTTGAGTTTGACTTTGGTGGCTTGCTCTATGTTGGCCGCGGTTTGGCTAACGTCTTCGATGTTTATTCCTTGCACGATTACGTCTTCGCCTTTAACGACGACTTTAGCGTCGCCTATAATCTTTGAAACACGTACGCCACGTTCTCCAGTGAAGTTTTCTATCAAAACAGTGTCGCCCTTGACTTTGACGGAAATTGGGAAGTGGGCAAAAACAGTCTTCAACTTGTAAGAAAACCCTTTAGTAACACCGGTTATCATGTTTTGAATGTGCGAGCAAACCGTACCGACGAGGGCGTTTTCTTTTTTGCGGGGCCACGTGGCTTCTACGACAACCTCGTTTTCTCGACGTGTTATCACAACTGGAGCCTTTGAGAAGTCTCGGGTTAATGTTCCTTTTGCGCCTTTAACAGTAACAACTCTACCGTTTACTGAGATTTCGACGCCCTCTGGAATTCGTATCGCTTTAACTACTTGTGCCCGCATCATCATGCACCCTTAATAAACGAAAGCTAATAGTTTACCTCCAATCTTCTTTTCTTTGGCTTCCCTATGAGAAATTACGCCTTGAGGAGTTGATACGATTAAGATGCCGATGTTTCTTGATGGAAGAAACCGCTTCTCCCACATCTCAAACTCGTCAGTTTTCACGGAAAATCTGGGTTTTATCGCGCCACACTTGTTTACTCGGCCAAGAAGTTGAACCTTGAACTTTCCTGTTCTTCCGTCATCGATGAATTCAAATTCGCCCACGTAACCGTTCAACTGCATAACCCGCAAAACACGGCCTAAAAGTTTAGATGCAGGACTAAGTACGCATTGCCGCTTGTTGCGAAGTTCGTTGTTTACGATGGACGTTAAGCCGTTTGCAATCACATCAATCGTGGTCATCATTCACCATCTCCATTACTGATACTTCTTGAACCCCAACTTTTTGGCTATTTCACGAAAACAATGCCGGCAAACATATAAATCATAACGTCGAATCACGGGTCCATAAGCGCCGCAGCGGCTGCATGGTCTGCTGCCTTTGCCGAATTTCCGTTCTCTCTTTTGTTGCTTAACCATGATTTACACCTTTTAGACTATTTCCACCCCTAAAGTTTCTTTTACAAAAGGCACGGCGACCTCGGGTGTCATTAGGTGCTTCTTTCCGATAACAGATTTGCCACGGCGACGTGCCTTCACTCTGTAGCCAGGTCTCACTATCGAAACTGCCACGTCCATGCCGACTATCCCCAGTTCGGGTACATACTTGACGCCTGGGATTTCAATGTGTTCTTTAATGCCAAAGGCGAAGTTTCCGTGCTTGTCGAAGCAGTTCTTGGAGATTTTGTTGTCTACTGCCTGAAGCGCTCTTTTAAGAAATTCTACGGCTTTTTCTTTGCGTAAGGTCACCATGCAAGCGATGGGTTCGCCTTTTCTTATTCCAAAATCGCGCACGGTTTTCTTAGCGTTTCTCTTGCATGGCTCCTGCCTCGTCAATTGCTTAAGGATTTTTGTGGCTTTTTCGAGCGGTTCGCCAGATTTTCCAACAGAAATGTTTACGGTGACTTTGTCAATTCGAGGTTTCAGCATGGGATTTTCGTCTCGTTTTTTGGTTAGTTCTTCGACCATGCTACTTCACCTCAGGTAATGATATGGATGGTTCTGTGTCGCCAACGACTAGGACTTGGTTCACGGTTGTTTGAAAACGGTTTCCACTGTTGTCTTCTACGGTGACTAGTTGTGCTCTCCTTTTCTGTCCCGCAGTTTCTTCAAGTTCAACGATTTTCCCATGTCTACCCACGTTTTTTCCGCCCACCAAAATAACATGAGCGCCCTTTCCAAGTTTTAGATAGCCGAGAATCTCTCTTGTGGGCAGGTTTATTTTCAACGTGTCCAATGTGCGGTACGTGTCTTCGATGGGATTCTTCGGGTCAGCGACGCGAATAAGCGCGCAAGTTCCGTCGTGAAGGTTAAGTTGTACGTGACCGTTTGGAACTGTGGTTTTGTTTTCGATTCTGCAGAGTTTGAAAGCCGCTTCTTCCTTCCCGACGGGGTGAAGTATTAATCCTTTCGGAGAAGGCAAAACACGGTAAGAGCGTTCTGCTTCTGGAATAGTTATGATGTCCATTATTCCGGCGGGGTAAGCCTCGTCTCTGCATATCTTTCCGTCCACGTAGACTTTACCTTGGGCAACTATTGTTTTTGCTTCTTTTGCGGTTTTTGCAAACCCTAGAAAATCACGAAGAACCAGCGTTAATGGTAAACACTGATCGATCGGATGAGGACCCGGTGATGGTTTGGTTATCCACGTGTATTTCTTGCGTTTCACCATCCACACTCGTGGCGCCGGTTTTCGTTTCAGATGTCTTGCTCCACCTTTACTTCCCATTTTTTATTCCACCCCTGTTTCCTCTTTCTTAGCCTCGGTTTCCTTGGCAGTTTTCCGTTTAGTTTTCTTCTTTTCCTTTTTTGCTTGTTCTTCGAGCGTTTTTTCGGCAACCTTCTTTCGGGGTTTAGGTTTTCTCTTTGCCTTTTCTTTCTTTTTCTTCGGTTTTTCTTCTTCGGCTTTCTCTTTTGCTCCTTTACGTTTAAGTATCTCGTTTCGCCATTTGTCGTCCAAGTTAAGTTTTATGAGCATGACTTTAGACGGATGAATCGGCACTGGAACCGCTGTCCCGTCAACTTTTTCTCTAGTTACGCCCTCTATGAAAATACGATAATTTTTTCTGTCAACGCTACTAACTTTACCTTCAATTCCCTTTCTTTCGCCCCGCATTATGCGAACGGTGTCGCCAACTCTGACGGGAACAGCGTTTGTCTTGTGGGATTTCTTTAGTTCAGGAGAAAGAGGCGCAGAAAAATGCTTATATCGTACGTGCGCGGGCGCTTGGAACAACCATTTGCGTTGAAGGCGAGGTTTTGTTACAAGAGTCATTTTAGTTCCTCCCTAAATTATGATGCTCGCAGCGCTAGCAATTCTCGGCCATCGTTCCGCTGCTTCTCTCGCTATTGGTCCTCTTATTTCTGACCCTTTCATCTCGCCTTCTGGAGTCATCAGCACGGCCGCGTTGTCCTCAAACTGAACCCAAATTCCTTCGGCGCGGCGGTATGGCATTCTTTGTCTAACCAAAACCGCTTGGAAAATTTTTTTTCGCATGTCAGGCGTGCCTCGGCGTACGGAGACAATCACCATGTCACCAACCGCGGCGGAAGGAACACGGCGAAGTCTGCCTTTGTAGCCTACCACTTGAACCAACCTAAGCTCTCTCGCGCCAGTGTTATCGGCACACCGTAAAGTGGAACCTGCTCCTAAGCCTCTTGAAATCTTAGGGCGTTGACCCGCTCCGCCTTTGGTGGTTAGGGCACGAGTTTTTGCTTTTGCCGCCAACTAGGCTCCCTCCAACTTCTCCACAACCACGAAAGAAACTGTTTTGCTTATCGGGCGGCATTCTGCAATTTTTACTTTGTCGCCCTCTTTTACATCTAGACATGGAGGGTTGTGGGCGGGAAGATGTCCATGGCGGCGTTCGTAACGTCTAAATTTTGGTACGTAATGAAGATAATCGCGACGTACAATCACGGTGCGCTCCATTTTTGCACTAACCACTTTGCCCTCTAGAATACGCCCTCGAACAGAAAGTTCACCGTGAAAAGGACAGTTTCTGTCTTCGCACGATTTTTTTGGTTTTTTCAAAGAAGAGTCGGCCAATTACCACAATCTCCGGATTCGTTTCTTTACTCTATCCTCGGGTCGCCCTACGAGGAGTTTTCCGTTAATCTCAACGACCGTTCCGTCACGCATCCGAAAATGGAAAACCGACACGTCCTTTGCAATGGTTTTTTTCTCATGATTACACATGATGATGAAAGTGTTTCGGGTTTCATCCACGACTTTGCCTTTTATGCCTATGTTGCTCTGTTGCATACTTTGGGCAACTTTGGCTGTAAGCCCGATAAACTCGCCTTGAATTATGGCTGGTGTGATTTTCATTGCTTCTCTCCTCCCTTCTTCGAGGATCCTTGTTTTTCTGACCCGGCGGTTTCTCCTTCAATTGTCAGAATGCGCGCGATGGTTTTTCGAAGTTCACGGATACGTGAATAGTTTTCAACTGCACCGCCGGCTTTGATCATAGTTTTTAACCGCATCAATTCAGTCCTCATTTCGTTAAGTTTCTTCGCCCGGTCTTCAGAAGACATCGCGCGGATTTCTTTGTTCCTCAAAATCGGCACAGGTTATTTCTCCTTGTCGGTTTTTTTAGGCGCCTTTTCCTTTTTCGTTTTCCTTGGCTTTTTTTCTGGCTTCTTCTTTGGCTTCGGCGGTTCGGCAGGCTTTTCTTTTGGCGTTTCGACTGGTTTTTCCTCAGTTTTTTTCTCTTCGGTTTTTTCTTCAACAGTTTGCTCTAGGGGCTTTTGGGGTTGTTCCTGAATTTCCGTCTTCACTTCAACGGGCTTGGGCGCTTCCATTTTTGGAACGTTCTCTAAAATCTCCACTTTATCGGGAAATTGTGCGTCAGGCGGTAGAATTTTTACTTTAACGCCGAGAATTCCCACTTTTAGTTGAACATGCATCTCTGCCGTTCGCAGGTATCTCAAGGCAGGTTCGCCGCTTTTGGGCAAGTAACCCGCATGGAACTTTTCGAATCTCGCTCGCTCGGTGCGCAATTTACCGCTGATAACTATTTCTGCACCTAACGCGCCAGCGTCCATTGTCTGACGTAACGCCCAGAAGCCTGCTCTACGGAAGTGAACGCCTCGCTGAAGCGCAGAAGTAACACGCGACGCAACAACGTAGGGGTTAAACTCGGGCACCTCGATTTCAGCAACAGAAATCTGAGGATTTGGAAGCTGGAACTTTTCTTCCAGTACTCTCGCAAGTTCCTTAATTGTTTCACCGCCACGACCGATGACAAGGCCGGGGCGCATCGCGTAAATTACTACGTGAGTGCCAAGTGGAGTTTTTGCCACGTCAACTCCACCGTATCCTGCCCTTTCAAACTCGTTTCGCAAAAATTCGTCGATTTCTGTTCTTTTAAGGGATTCTGTGATAAAATGCTTAACTACAGACAATTTACGTTTCCTCTGTTGACGATTTTTCAGTTTGCTCCAAAACCAACTCCACATGAGTTAAAGTTTCAAAACGGGCGCTTGCGCGTCCCATGGCGCGTTCAATGGAGCGTTTTATTTTAAAACCGGGATAAGCAGACGCGTGAATTATGCGCAGGTTTTCGACGTCCAAGCCTTTAAACTCAGCGTTTGCTTCTGCGCCTTCGAGAAGCTTAAGTATTGTTTGCGCCGTTTTTACAGGATATCTCCCCGCTGAAGCCTTTTGCACACCGTGCTTGTGCCCAACTTTCAAATTGTAACGTTTATAGGGGACGGGTGTTTTTTTGGCGATCACTTTTTCCAAAAAGTTTTTCGCTTTCTCCAGCCGCATACCCTTAATTGCCTTGCATACTTCACGTGCATGTTTAGGGGATATTCTAAGCTCTCGTCCCGCTACTTTTGCGGTTCTTTCTGGGTCCAAGTCCGTGATTGAATAACCCCATTTGGGCACTATATATTCCACCATTTGTGCAAAACAACTGAAGTATTGCGACTTATATGCTTTTTTGTGTTAATTTGAATGATAGAAGAACAAAAGAGACGTTTCGCCGCGATAATTTGAATGGTTAGATTAGAATGTTTTCGGCTCTCAGTTTTTCTTCAACATCTTGAAGCCCAAGCCTTCGCAAAGTTTCAGGTTTCGGTATTCCATTTTCGCTCCATCCCACGTCACGATAGTATTCCCGCTTTGACTCTTCAAACGTTCGCCTGTTCGTGGTTCTTCCAGCGTACGGTCCGGATGGGAGAGGATCGTAGAACCTCGGCGGGTTTTCGTCGTCCTTGTCTGTGGTCCATTTGTGGTCTGGGCCGCCTAACAAGAGCAAAGCGCGTTGTATTTGTAGGATTCTCAAGGCACTATTTTGGTACCATTCTTCATTGGTGATGCGCCAACCCGTGACTGCCTCAAAAAAGTCCCATGTAAGGTCTTCGTCTACGTCGAAGGTGTTGAATGAACAATAAACGCCCGAATCTTCAATGATTGTGGGCATCTCACCTCTCTTGTCAGCGGGCAAAGCAGCGATTGACGTGTGATCGCCGGCTTGGACAGAACAAGCATAGGAAATGTTTGATGTAAAGTCTTTGGCGCTTCTGATACCGTGGGCGCCGATGGCTACGCCTTTTTCGTGCACAACGTAAGGCAGTAAATTCGTGTTTTTCAGTTTGCTTAGAGTAATTGCTGCACGGTATGAACCCTCTGCAAGGATGTTTCCGATTCCGTCGCGCATGGCGATTTTTTTGGCAAGTTCAGCGAAGGCTTTGACGTTTCCCCATTTAAGATCGACGCCGCCCAATTCTTCCTTGGTTAAGAACCCTCTTTGATACAACTCGGCGGCGAAACCCAAAACATTGCCTACTTGGATTCCGCATAAACCCAAATCGTCGACTACGGTGGAAAGGTAAACGTTGTGTTCCGGAGTAAAAATGCCAAGGTTAGTGCCTAAATAAGCCTGCATCTCATAGTCGGGGTTGTCGGTGATTGCCCCTTTAAACTCGCCTGTTTTGGGCATAGCAATTTTAAGGCATGTTGTAGGACAACCAAAGTCGCCCCAGTATTGTTTAAGCCAAAGTCGCTGTTCAAACTTGTCAACGGCATAGCTTTTTTGGTCATGCCATTCTTCCTGCCAATTTTTAACTGGTTCAGAACTGGTTCTGAAGCCGAAACTGTAGCCGCCTCCTCCGGTACCCCACCGCCGCCATAGTTCTGCTTTGAAACATTTTTTACAGACTTTGGCGATTAACTCTTTAACTTTCTCGATGTCGGCAACGTCGGGCAACGGCCCCATGCCCTTTACGACAATGGCTTTAAGATTTTTGGCCCCCATGACTCCGCCGTATCCGCCGTAGCCCGCGGCATGCGACCATTTTGCCATTACAGCTGCCACTCTGGTTTTGTTTTCGCCGGCTGGACCGATGTACAACACTGAAGGTTCTTTCAACTCACCATGTCGGGGAAACTTTCTATGAATTTCTTCTCTTTCTTCTTTTGTGAGAATTTTTAGGGTTTCTTTCCCTTCTTTGCGCCAAACGTGTGATGCATCTTTGATTGCCACGTTTTTTTCAATTATGCTGATGTAACTGGGTTGTTGGGCTTTGCCAGTTATGATTAAACCGTCGTACCCCGCGCATTTTAGGTCAATCCCGAACTCGCCGGCTACTGTTGAGCCTATTACGCCGTTGCTTTGAGGCGACTTACCGGATACGCATACTCTGCCTCCTGGAAAAAATCCAGTTAACGGTCCAGTCAGCACTAACAACAAGTTCTCTTCGCCAAACGGGTCAATTGTCTCCCATCGTTTACTAAGTCTATCCCAAAGGATTTTTGCGGCAAGTCCTCTTCCGCCAATGAAGCTTCGAAGCGTATTCTCGTTGAATGTGATTTCTTTTGTTTTTTCGTTTGTGAGGTCGATTTCTAGAAATTTGCCAGCATATCCCCGCATTAGATTAGCTCCTCTCCCTTTTCTCCATAAAGATTTATCACTAATTCACGTGTAATTTCTTCTGGGTTGCGACAGTAAGCCTTTAACGATTCGTTCCATCCACGCCTTTTGATTATGCTTAAGGCGTTCCATTTGCCTTCTTTGCAGACTTTAACGCACTCGGGTTTTCCAGAGCAAAGGTCACAGATGAGAACGTGTTTGTTGTTTGGATGCAAATGTGGAATCTTGCCCGGACATGCGGTGATGCAAGCACCACACGCAGTGCATTTTTCTACGTCCACCTGTACGGCGCCAGTCGCAGAATTTACTGACAGCGCTTCAGTGGGGCATGATTTAACGCATGGATAATCATCACATTGAACACAGAGATGAGGCACCTCGGCGCCGGGAACCAGCATAAACACGCGGATTCTAGAAGCCTCGGGCCAAATTTTATTTTCGTGAAAAAGTGAACATGCAATTTCGCATCTTCGGCATCCGCTACATTTTAGGTAATCTCTGGCTATCCATATTCGTTTTTTAGACGCCAATTATAGAGCCCTCTTTTGCAGTTTGACCTTTGGAAAAAAGGCAAATAAGTGTATTGCTCTTTGGGAACTCCTGAAGTGTTCCGTAAATTTAAACGCTTTTTGTCTCATGTTTAAAGACTTTGATAACGAATATCACGGCGCCCACCGCGGTTATAATTGATGCCGTGTAAAACGTGTTTATGTATGCCGTCAAGGGAGATTGCCCAAAATTTTTTGTTTGGATATCCGAAAGTGGTCCACCAACGAGAAGGCCAGAGGGCCCCCAACTTAAAGCCATAACAGTATTGTATCTACTGAACAATCGGCCTCTTCTGTCTTCTGCGATTATATCTCCTGCAAAAGCAAATCCGACGGTTTGAATCGTCCAAAAGGCTATTCCGTTTAGTCCATAAACAAAAGCCATCACGTAAACATCGAAAGCAATGCTATAAAGTAAAGGCGTTACGATTGCCAGAAGCAATCCAGTGAAGAAAACTTTGGCTCTGCCAATTCTGTCGGCAAGCCATCCACTAAGCAAACTTATTATCATGCCGCCCACAGTCCAAGCAGTCAAAATCAAACTCATTTGCGGGTCGCTTGCGTTAAGACCTTGTGGAAGTTTGAGAAATAAAAGAAAGACCTGATTTGTGCACGTGGCGCCGATTATTATTATGATGAGAGAGATTAGAAACCATTTGTAGATTTGTGCGTTGTGATTCATCGGCGTTTCAGCGGTTGCTTTGTTTGAGACGAGTTTCTGCGTCTTTATCGGCAAGGTTTTTATGGTTTTAGAGGTCACACCCATGATTGTTGCGCTGGCTATTAGCATGGCTACGACTATGTAAAATATGGTTCCTTGCCGAAAGCCTTCTCCGTTGTTGTAGAGCATGCCTGCGAAGGTTATTCCTATCATCCTTCCGAGTGCGGCGATAAAATTTAATGCACCTACTACGCTTCCTCGTGTTTTGTTCGTCGTTACGTCTGTGAGCAACGCGGCCCATCCGACATCCGACATGGACCAGAAAAATTCAAGAAAAGAAAGCCCAAAAACGAGTGTTAGGCCCGATGCAAAGTATGCTTGGATGTTAAGCAATGATTTGTGGATGAAGAAAACGACGAGGTAGGTTGTGGCGGCTACGGATTCGCCGATAATTATTAATTTAGTTCTAAGTTTGTATCGATCGGCGATTTTTCCCCACAATAAGTTTTGACCCAGTGCTGAAGCCATCATGTTTAGTGTTCCTAGAAGTGTGGTGGAGGTTACTGTTTGCATGAGGTCGAAGAGATAGTTTATCATAAACGTGTAGAATACGCCTCTTCTGACGAAGGATAAAAACTGGAAAAGGCTTAGGTTGAGGAAAATGCTTTTTTGTGTTTGTTTTTGGATGGTTTTCACTCTTTTTGCTCCTTGCGGAAGCAAAATTACATGGGTTCGTTGTTCTAAAGCGTTTTTATAATTTGCTTTCTTTTTAAGGCGGCAATGGGTTCGTTTGAGGAGCTAAAGGAGACGAGTTTATTGCTTGTTCGATTATATGTACTATTTTTTCGGCTGCGTCGCCGTTGCCGTATGGTGAAGTTTCTGGGAGGGTAGGTTTAGCGTTTAGAACGTTATTGATTTCGTTTAGGATTGTTACTTTTTCAGTGCCTACTACTTTGGCGAATCCAGCTTCTACGGCTTCGGGACGTTCGGTTGATAAACGTGTTACGAGCACGGGTTTTCTTATTTGCGGCGCCGTTGCCTCTTCTTGTATTCCTCCGCTGTCAGTTATGATTAGTCGAGAATTTTTCATAAGGACGAGAAAATCAAAATAGCCTATGGGTGGAAGAATTTGGACGTTTTTTGAGGTGGAGAGTTTTTTCCAGAGGTTTGTTTTTTTGAGGGCTTTTTGTGTGCGTGGGTGTATCGGGTAGATTATAGGCAATGGTGATTCTATAAAGGCTTCGACGAGGTTTTTTAGCACTTGCGGGTTGTCGACGTTTTCTTGGCGATGCGCCGTAACAAGGGCATATTCTTCGAATTGTATCGTTCTCGTTATGCTGGATTTTTCTTGGGCTATTGGAAGATGCTGTGTCACGGCGTCGATGATCGTGTTTCCCGTAATGCAGATTTTTCCCCAAACGTTTTCTCGTGTAAGGTTTTGTGCAGAACGCGCGGTTGGTGTGAAGAGAAAATTGCTCAAGTGGTCAACGATGCGTCTGTTGTGTTCTTCTGGCATCCGTAAATCAAAACTTCGCAACCCTGCTTCTATATGGCCGATGGAGATTTTTTGTTTGTTCGCCGCGAGTGCCGTAGCTAACGTTGTGTTTGTGTCGCCTTCTGTGAGAAGAATTTGCGGTTGGGTTTGTCTGATTGTTTTCGCAGTTTTGGCGAAGATTTGGACAGTTTGTTGGGCAGGTTGGCTAGTGGTGATTTTGTGGTTAAATTGTGGTGCAGGAAGGTTTAGTTCTTCTATGAATCGTTGGCTCATGTTGTGATCGTAATGCTGGCCGCAGTGAAGGAAAGAGAAGGGAATTGAGCAGGATTGAAGCGCCCTTATTATTGGTGCGGTTTTGATGATTTCTGGTCGTGTGCCGACTGCTACAAGGATTTTGGGGTGATTAAGCATTGTGAATGCCTATTGAAGGCGTTTTTGGTGATGGTTTGTAAGGTTTATTTCAGTTTTCGGAGAGTTTTTAATTGGGCGATTCGTTTGAGAAAACAGATAAAAAATGGAGTTTTGTGGTGGGGTTAAGGTTTTTCCTCCCCTCTGCTGTGGCAATATTTTTCCCTCATATGTTATATTTAACTTTTGGCATGAAAACATGTTTTTTGTATACAATATTAAAAGAATAATGAAAGCGCTTGACTTTTCGGTCCTGGGTAGGCCCCTCTTCCATATATGATCCTATTAGGATCCAAATATACGGCAAATATGAACAGAGAACCACGGGTTCACTTAAGAATGAGAAAGTAAATGGGCGCTGGTAGGGGCTAGGCGCCGCCGGTAGGATTCGAACCTACGACCGACTGGTTAACAGCCAGCCGCTCTACCTGGCTGAGCTACAGCGGCGTATCTGTTGGTAGAAGTTGAAACGTCTCACGCTGTATTTAAGGTTTAAAGGTGGTTGTTTCTAAACTATTTTGCCATCTTTCATTATGATTTCGCCTGTACTGACGACTTCGATGGTTGCGCTTGGGTGGGTTACAAAATCCCAATGCATGCTTGATTTTGAGGTTCCACCATAGCCGAGGTTGTTGCCGAAGGCTACGTGGACAGAGCCGCCGATTTTCTCGTCCGTGAGAATGTAGCCGATTGCCTTGTCGATGGCTGGATTGCAGCCTATCCCTAATTCTGCTATGTTTGTGGTGCGGATTTCTTTCTCTTTTTTGTCTATAGCCATGCAGCGTTTGAAGGATTCAATCATAACGTCTTGGTTAGTCTTAGCCGTACACTCGTTAAGCAGTAATTTTCCGTCTTTGAAATGAAGAGTCACATCTTTTATGAGTTTGTTACTAAGCCTGTCAATCGTAACGGGACAGTAAATTGTGCCTTTGCCTACTGTCTCGTGCGGAGCGATAAAAAGTTCTCCTGCTGGAAGATTGTTTCCCAAATCATTCATCGCGATGTCGTGGTCATCTACGATGCCGTCGTCCTCGTTTAATCGGCGTTCTTTTATCTTGCAGACAAAATCTGTGCCCTTCGCATCAGTAACATGCACTTCGTCTTTGCCTTTCAATCGCCGAGCCAATTCAGCACAGTTCTTCTTCAGCAAAGAAGATGGCACCATCATGCCCTCAATCGTTAGTCGCTCCAAATCCTCATAACTAACGCCGTAAAACTTTGCCGCTTCCCGAGTTGGCCACGCTGCATAAGTCCATTTTTTCCCTTTTCCAGTTTCTTCTCCATAGAGCACTTTACGAATTGGAACACGCCCCTCTTGAGAAGCACTGACCTTATCTATAGGCTGGCGAGTTATGACGCTAGGGTCGCTGTAGGGCTCCACCGTAATATAAGCGTCAACTTCCTTTACGGCGGCAAGAAGATGCTTTGGAGTAATAGCCAAAATTTCCTTAGGAACTTCTTCAAAAATTCTCGCCTTAAAACTGTCAGACGTGGCACTGATTAACGGGATCGCACCGCGCTTGTAGCAGAAAAGTCCGATTTCCTCGAGTAATTCTTGACTATGCACTCCTCCTGTAACAAAAACTGCTTCGCCACGTTTTAAATTCATTCCATTCACGATAGCCTCGGCGCATTTAACGATTTTTTCTCGTGTAATCATCTCTATCATCACGTGAGGCTATAGACTATTTGTACGATGGTATTAAACTTAACTGAAGCATGCGATTTACATATGAAAATCAAATATTTGCTCTAGTCTACGAAAAATGCTCGATAAAGTTGCCAAAAAGCTTATTTCTAAAGACAGCAAGTATATGTTGGGGTGAGGGGTCATGTTGTGTTTCAACCGTTTGTTCCTCGCATCCCTGTTTGAGAAGCGAGATCGAGTCACGATAATAGTCAACATTCTAGAAACCCTCAAAGACCAGCACAAAGGTAAAAGAAAAACAAACATAATGCAAAGCGCTAACCTGAGCACAAACCAAGTTAGGAAATACTTAGAGTTGCTCTACATCAACGGCCTAGTTAAGAAATATGGGGATTCATACTTAGTGACGCCTAAGGGAGTAGAGTTCCTCAGAACGTTCGAACAACTAAACATCAAACTCAAGTGAAAAACTTGGCACACAAAAAACACGCCACGCTACCGTCGTTTCTCAAGCGTAAACTCTGAAACCACAAAACATGGTGCGGAGAAAAAGGGTGAAAGGAAACTATCGCGCCATTCTCGCCAAATTTGATCGCTCCTCTCCCCGCACCAAAATATTTATGGAAAGTTTTCGGTATAAAAGCGGTATGCATTTGAATTACGTAAAGCTTTTATATCGCTGCTGACGTAGGCATTTCAGTTTCGGCTCTTCTTAAAGCATGCTATCGGAAAACCTTATTTTTCCCGCGAGTTTACAACTTAAACCAGCAACGTAAACTGGGCCCGTAGCTCAGCTAGGTAGAGCGACAGGCTCATAATCTTTGAAAAAAGAGAAACCTGTTGGTGAAGGGTTCAAATCCCTTCGGGCCCACCACGCTGTCCGTTGTGGATTTCTCTGTGTAGCTCAAGATTTATATGAGTCTCGGGGAAAACAATTGTGAAAGCCTATGTCTTTAATCCTTGCTGAAAACCTCACCAAACATTACGGAATCGTTCACGCCGTAGACAACCTCAGCCTCGAAGTAAAAGAAGACTCGGTGATTGGCTTAATAGGGCCTAACGGTGCGGGAAAAACTACGACGATTAAGATGATTTTAGGTTTGCTGAGACCTGACAAGGGAACGGTTAGAGTTTTCGACGAAGACCCTTGGGACAACCCAAAACTAAACACCCGCATAGGCGTCGTCCATGAAAAGGCATTTTTTCCAGCACACCACAACGTATTGAATTATCTAGAAAGAGTCTGCCGAATTTTCGGCGCACCAGAATCCCGAGCAAAAGAAGTTTTAACCCTTGTAAACCTTGAAGAAGCCAGCGACAGAAAGATTAAAGCATTGTCTGCAGGTATGCTTCAAAAATTCGCCATCGCCCACGCCTTAATTCACGAACCAAAACTCATCGTAGCCGACGAGATGACTGCGAACTTGGACCCTCTTGCCAGAAGCTCTGTTCTGGATATTTTGCTCAAGTTGCATGAAGAAGAAAAAGTTACTTTTCTGCTTTCTTCACATATTCTTCCAGAATTAAGCAGAGTCTGTGATTCGGTTGCCATAATAAACAAGGGCAGAGTGTGGGCTTTCGGGAGACTGGAAGAGCTTTATGAAAAGTTTTCCGCGAAAACCGTGAGAATCACGGCGGATCAACCTGAAAAATTGGCGGAACTCGTGAAAACACTGTCATACGTAGAATACGTGAGCACAGATAGTCGCGGGGTTTCCGTAAGAGTAGCAGAAGGGAAGGAAGACAACCTTTACGAAGACACCCCGAAGCTTGCCAGAAAAGGCGGCGTCAAAATTTTAGGAATCGAAAGCGGAAGCACTTCGCTTGAGGAGCTATACAGACAAATCGTAACACAAAAAGGAGAAGCACAACCGTGAAAAAAGGCAACCCATTCCTTGAAATCTTTGCATCAGCGTTACATGAAGACTACAGGTTCCCCATCTTAGAAATCTTCGCCTTCCTCTATGCGCTCGGAACATTCGCGTTTGCAAACCTCACAGCCCTCCGCGCGCCCTCGGAAGAAGCAATGGCGTATTTCCTTGTTTCCTCGCTTATGAGCGTACCGCTTTTTATCTTCATCATCCTAGTCTTCAAAAACGTGGCCTACGGTTTGGGCGGCGACCTTGAAAAAGGGACTATTCAAACGTTCCTTTCCTACCCGCTTAAGAGACGAAACATCCTGACGGCTAAACTGCTTTCAGCCATCGGAGTAGCGTTGCTTCTATTCTTTGGAATGCAAGTGATTGCGCTTTTGGTTCTGGCGCCGGGCATGGTTCTCTCTAACATAACAGTCGTGCTGTTGTCATACATCGCTAACTGCGGCTACGTTTTTCTGCTGACAGCCATCATTCTCTTGATTGCCTTATTCATAAGAAAAGGCGGAACCGCCTTAATCATGGGAATTGTTCTCTGGTTCGCTCTTGGAATCGCGTCATCCCTTGTGCTGTTTTTTGCTGTAATAACCGGCTTAGCCTTGCCACTTCAAATAATTTCTTTGCTTAATCCCTCAACCGCGCTTTCAGCACATTATGGAGGATTACGGGCGGCGTTCTTTAACGTTCCATGGGAACCCACGCTTACGGAGGCGGCATTCTACATAGTCGGCAATTACGTAATAGTAGCCTTCTTGTTTTTCCTTGCATACTACTACTTTTCAAGGAGGCTGAGCATATGAAACGTTGGATTACTGTAGCCGGACGAATCGGCATGGTTCTCGTTGCATTAAGCTTAGCCCTGTACTTGGTTTCCTTGATTCCGCAAGGCGTCGTGGGCCTTTCAGAGAAAAATGAGGTAACGTTAAAGCCGCAAACGTTTGAAATAATCTACACGTCTTACCTAATTCCGCTTACTCCCCAAGTCGGCGTGAGAATACGCATCTCAACCAACGGAACGCTACAAGTCAAAGCGTTCGACCTCAACATCACCAAAGTCCTCGAATGGCTAGGCGAGCACTCTCCCGCACGCAACTGGACCGTGACACTACTGGGCGAGTTTGTCGCGTCGCATGCAGAATTCCTAGTAAGAGAACAAGAAATTCCAGCGGGAAACACAACCTTCATCTACATCCCCTCTAAAGTTGAAAACTCGACCATCATCTTTTCAAACCCGACCTCCACAAAAGTAAAGCTAAGCTACGAAAACGACACCATCACAGTCATCGCGGAGCCTGAACGAATTCTTCTGGCACTAACGATAACCACACCACTCGGCATAGCTTTGTCGACACCGTGGATTGCCGTCGCCATTAAGCAAAAACGTGAGAACAAAAAGGAAAACCGCGCCCTAAACGCTTAGCAAAGTTTATTTTCCTACAACAAAATTATGCAGTATTCTACGTGTGATGATTTGAAGGGATGAAGTTTTGAGAAAAGACCTAGAGAACATTCTCGCAAACAAAGGCGCCGAGGCGTTACTCCATTATTCAGAAAGCTTCAAGGACTCCAACATGTATTATCTGTCTGGTTTTCTGGCACCAGACCCGTTTCTATACCTAAAAAGAACAGGGCAAGATCCTATGCTTGTTGTAAACCCCATGGAGTACCCACGCGCAAAAAAGGAAGCCACAGTCAAAACCGTCAAATCTTATGCCGACTACGACTATTTAAAAATAGTAAGATCAGTACCCGACCCAAACGTGGGCTTTGCAAAATTTATCGCGACCGTGACTAAAAAGGAACTGGGGCAGAACACTGTGATTTGTGTACCGCCAAACTTTCCAGTGTCAGTTGCGGACGCTTTGAGAAACGAGGGTTTGACTATTAAGCCCATGTTTGATGTTATTGAAAAAGCAAGAGAAACAAAAGAACCACACGAGATTGAATCTGTTAAAGAGACGCAGAAAGCAGTAGAAGAGGCAACAGAAAAAATCATCGACACCATCTCAAACGCGGAAATAGGAAGCAACCAAACTCTGTTCATTAAAGAAAACGGTAAAAAACAAAAACTAACTGCGGGCAAAATAAAAGCCATCTTTGGGCATTACTTCATCGAAAACGACTGCGTCACCGAACAGCCTCTCATAGTCGCATGCGGACCAAAAGGCGCTGACCCACACTACGACGGGTTACCGACTGATGTTTTAAAAGCAAATCAGCCCATTATTCTTGACATTTGCCCGAGAAACTTGCGAACACGCTACTGGAGCGACATGACAAGAACCATCGTAAAAGGCAGAGCACCCAAACAAGTTAAGGAAATGTTCGAAGCCGTGCTTGAAGCCAAAAACGCCGCCATGGACGCAATTCACGCAGGAGCACTGGGGAGTGAAATGCAAAATTTATGCTTTAACATTTTCGAAAAAAAAGGCTACGACACAGTACGAGGTGGAAAACAAATAACTAAAGGCTACACTCACGGGCTAGGACACGGCGTAGGTTTAGAAATTCACGAAGGCCCCCGCATGAGCGAATTTTATCCGTTTCCACTCGAAGAACACAACGTTGTTACCGTTGAACCCGGTTTGTACGACCCGAAGGTTGGCGGTGTAAGAATAGAGGACATCGTCGAAATCACAAAACGCGGATGTAACAACTTTACGAAAATGGAAATCTGCTTAGAACTTTAGGTTACACCTATAGAAAAACAAACAATGCCAATGGATACGTTAGCCCCCGCTCATGAGAGACATGAGGATAACATGGTCGCCGTTTTTCAGAGGCGTATCCACTCCCCGTAACTGATCCATCAAAACACCGTTCACAGTAACCACGAAGCCATACTTAACATCCTTCAACCCTGGCTCATACACTTGTTTTTTAAAGTCTGAACCGTAACGCTCCGAAAGATCGCCTAATAGCTCTTTCAGCGAAGTACCCTCACGTAGCTCGAGCTCTTCAGTTTTCTTGCTAAGCATGTTGCGAATAAAGCCCAAGTATTCAACCTTAACCTTCACGGTGCTTCACTTCTAACAACCGCGATCCTGGCGGATTTTATCCATATTAAACATTGCAACAAAAACGTATTTATCGGTTTCCAAAAACAGCTAATCACATTGCGTCTATATACTCTCTTTAGAAAAAGAAGTGGAACAACAACAAACTTTTATTAGTCGACTCAATTATGTGATATACTTCAAAAAAATGTGAATAAATAATGGAGGAAACATCGTGTTAGGCTATGCAGGACGAATACTACGCGTTGACTTGACAAGTGGAAAAATCGAAACAGAACCATTAAACGAAGAACTCGCCAAAAAATACATCGGCGGCATCGGCTTAGGAATGCGACTTTTCCTTGACAACTCAAAGCCGGGAACCGACCCGTTCAGTCCAGATAACCCGTTAATCGTCGCCACAGGACCATTAAGCGGTACCATGATACCCACAGGCGGAAACGGGCACGCGTTCGTTTCCAAGTCGCCCGCCAGTTTCGGCATCGGGGAAGCAAAATCCCACGGCACCTTTGGCACTGAAATGAAACGCGCCGGCTACGACGCCATCATAATCACGGGCAAAGCCGAAAAACCCGTTTACCTCTGGATAGACGATGACGCCGTGCACATAATGGACGCTCAGCACTTGTGGGGCAAATCGTCCGCGGAAACCGAAGACACATTGCAGAAAGAACTTGGCGACTTCTACATACGCGTTGCATCGATTGGGCCCGCGGGTGAAAACCTCGTCAGAGTCGCATGCATACTAAACGAGAAAACCCGCGCAGCCGGAAGATGCGGGCTCGGCGCAGTCATGGGTTCGAAGAAACTTAAGGCAATCGCTATTCGTGGAACCAAGGATGTCCAAGTTGCGAAGATGGACGAGTTGAAGGATTTCATTAAGGTAATTCATGAAAGAATGAAGGGTCCAGCGGCACGAAAATACCGAACGCTTGGCACGCCGGAGAACGTGTTGGTCTTGAACGCGCTCGGAGCGTTGCCTGTCAACAACTTTACTTACGCGACCTTCAAGAACGCTGACAAAATTAGCGGTGAATATTTGAACGAACGGTTTGTCGCTAAGATTATTGGTTGCAACTCTTGTGCGATGCGGTGCGAGCATACGGTTGTTGTACCTGAGGGGCAGTTTAAGGGAACCATGACAAGGATGGAGTACGAGTCGCTTTGGGCGCTTGGGCCAAATTGTGGCGTTGACCGTTTGGATGTTATCAGCAAGGCGATGGATTTGTGCAACCAGTATGGCATGGACAGCATTTCTGCGGGCGGTATCGTCGGTTTCGCGATGGATTTGTACGAGCACGGCATCTTAACCAGCGAAGACGTGGGCGGGTTGGATTTGCGGTTTGGAAATTACGAGGCTGAATTGGAGTTGTTGAAGAAGATTGCTTACCGAGAAGGCATTGGCGACGTGCTTGCGGATGGTGTGCGGATGGCGGCTGAGAAAATCGGCAAGGGTGCAGAGAAGTATGCGAACCATATTAAGGGTGTTGAGATGACGGGTTACGACATTCGCGGTTTGAAGACTGCTGCTTTGGGTTATGCGGTTTCGTTCCGTGGTGCAGATCATAATAGGCACGGGGCTTATGCGCCGGATGTGAAGGGTTCGGTGGATCGTTTCAAGGCGGAGAAGGGTCGTGGAAAACTGGTGCGGGAGATTGAAGACATGTACACGGTTATTGATTCGTTGATTGTTTGCAAGTTTTCGCGGGGTACGTATTATGATGGTTTCAAGGATTTGGCGAAGTACTACGTGTTGGCTACGGGTGTGGAGATGTCGCCGCAAGAGTTGATGCTTGCGGGTGAGAGGATTAACAATCTCGGCAGGCTGATTAATATTCGTGAGGGCTTGTCGAGGAAGGATGATTCGTTGCCGTATAAGATTATGCATGTGCCGATTCCTGACGAAGGCGTTTCGAAGGGTGCTCACGTGACGCAGGAGGAGCTGGATTTGTTGTTGGATGATTACTATGAGGTTCGCGGCTGGACAAGTGACGGTGTGCCGACTTTGGAGAAGCTTAAGGAGTTGGGTATGGAAGATTTGGCGGACATCGTGGAGGGTAAGTGAAGTGTCGAAGAAGATTAGCCCGGTTAAGCGGAAGTTTGTGTCGGCTGATCCTGACAAGTGCGTCGGTTGTGGCGTTTGTGAGTATGCTTGTTCTTCTGACAAGGAGAAGGTGTACAATCCGATCAAGTCGCGGATTCGTGTGGTGCGTTTGAACCCGTTGGTTAACATGTCGATTACGTGTAGGCTTTGCGAGGATCCGGCGTGTGTTGCTGCTTGTCCAAGGGACGCGTTGAAGCAATCAGAAGAGGATGGCACGATTCTGATCGACGAGGAAAAGTGTAACGGTTGCGGCTGGTGCATCGAGGCTTGTGATTACGGTGCGGTGGCATTGCATCCGGAGAAGAAAGTTGTGTTCATTTGTGACTTGTGCAAGGGCAAAGAAAAGCAGCAGTGCATTGCGTGGTGTCCTGAGGAGGCTTTGGACCTAGAAACAAGCGAAACTTTGGCGCAGAAGGCAAGGGTTGCGGCGGTTAAGAAGTTGTTCCAAGAAGCCATGACGCCTGCGAAGGAAGAAAAGAAGTAACAATCTTTTTCTTTTTTTTCTTTAGGTCTTACGTTTTCTGTTTTGTAGGTGTGTGCTCCTTGGCGCTGGGCTAGGCCCCTCTTCCATATATGATCCTATTAGGATCCAAATATACGGCAAATATGAACAGAGAACTTTGGGTTCACTTTTGGGTTTTATGTTTGAGCACGTGTTTTCTATTTTAGTGTTGTTTCTCGGCGTCGTTTGGTATGAAAAGTTTTAACAGTGGCGTGCATCACATTACAAGGCGATTATGAGGTTAACAACGATGAAGGCAGAAGAAGCCGCGAAAAACGCTCTTGAATGTGTCCTTGAAGCCGCGCCGAGCGAAAGAATACTAATCACATGCGATGATGAGAAGGCAGAAATCGGGCAAGCCTTTGCGAACGGCGCCCTTGCACTGGGGCTCTGGACGAGGCTTCTCATGCTTAAAACAGACAAGATTCGCAAAGAAATCCCGCCCGAACTTACGGAAATCATAGTCACCACAAAACCCGACATATGCATTAACATTATGCGCGGTATAGGCGAAGAAACCGTCTTCCGAATCAAAACCATCGTCCTACAAACCCGAAACAAAAAAACAAGACTAGGCCACTGTCCAGGCGTAACAATTGACATGTTAACAAACGGAGCCCTAGCGCTCACCACGGAAGAACACCGAAACATGCAAAACTTCGCCACCCAACTCATGACTCAACTGAGTAACACTGAAAAAGTCGAAATCACCAACCCCGCAGGCACCAAACTCATCCTCAGCACAGAAAACAGACCCTTCTTCACCGACACCAAACTCGACTGGAAAGACCTAAAATGGATGAACCTCCCGACGGGTGAAGTCCTCGTGGGCCCAGTCGAAGACTCACTCAACGGCAAACTCGTCTGCGACACTGCAATAGGAGGCATACCCAAACCACTTAAAACTCCCTTAGAAATCACAGCCAAGAACGGGAAAGCAATAAGCATAACGTCAAAAGATAAAACCACGCTCGGCAAAGTCAAACAATGGCTCAACACTGACAACTGGTCCAACATGATCGGCGAATTCGCCATAGGGATAAACCCAAAAGCAAGACTCGTAAACGAATTCGTCGAATCAGAAAAAATCTTCGGAACCATCCATATCGCCTTCGGCCACAACCTCGACTTTCCCGGCGGCAAAAACCCCTCAAAAAACCACCTCGATCTACTCATCTCCAAACCCACAGTAAAAATCACCAAAAAAAACCGCGAAACCAGAACAATCCTGCAAGATGGAAAATTCAAGACGGAGAAATAAGAAGATGAGCGAAAAAGAGAAACTACCACTCTGGGAACAATACAAAGTAATCGACTACGTCACTATCTTCAAGAGCGAAAAATGGTGGGAAGCCATCGTCGTCATCGAATCCTTCGGTAGACGTAGCATTGCCCTGTATCTTTGGCAAAAAAGAAACGACGGAACATGGAGAAGACAACACAAATTTCAAGTAAGAAACCTTGACGAATGGAACAAACTAAAAAACGCCATAGAACAACTCATGCCAAAACTCCAAGCAGAAACACCAAAACCCGAATCTAGCCCCGCAACAAGTTCTTAATAAGATACTGAATCTTATCGTTCGCACTTAAAATCGTCTGAATCGTCCTGTCACCCTTATCCGTAAGCTTATACACCCGCTTGCGTTCGTTCCATTTTCCCTCGATCAACCCGTTCCGCTCTAAGGAATACAAAAGTGAGTACACTGTACCCGAACTTACTAACAAATGGAACTTGTTGTGAATAAACGCGATCACGTCGTACCCGCTCATTGCACCATTTTTTAGCTCGGCCAAGATTAGAATGTCCATGAAATTTTTAATGATGCGTTCATGCATTCGTCTTAACACGTTGGCTTCCATGATTTTAACCTCGCCTACGACAATTCCCATGTTTAATCACCTTTTAACATTTTATAACAAATATATATATTTAAGATTTATTCTAATTCCGAATAAGAATTTAATACGGAATAAACAAATCTGCACCGACAACCAGATAGTTTCCGAACAATCTTTTGAACAGAAAGAAGATTTTAACGCGTCAAGAGTTCAGATTAAATGCTAAAGTTTGTAAGCGGAATTGAATTCGCAAAGGTATAAGCGTAACCAACGCATAGAAAACATTTCTAAGCACAGAACGGAGAACACATAAGATGCAAGTAGGCATAGCGTACGACGAAAAGTATGTGCAGTACGATTTGGGACCTGATCATCCGTTTCGCGGAGACAGGTTCACGAATACCATGCGACTTTTTGAAGCGCAAGGATTACTGCGGTTGCCGAACGTGGTGCTGTTGAAGCCGACTCCCCTTTCGAAGGAGGATTTGCTGAGAGTTCACGACGCGGATTATGTGGATTTGATTTTTAGGCTCGCAGCACAGAATCGGCCATACGACATTGAAACGCCCGTTTCACCAGAGATTCTTGAAGCAGCGTTGCTTATTGCAGGTGGCGCCGTGAAGGTTGGGGAGGCGATCGTGGAGAAAACGGTTGACCGCGGCGTTGCGTTGGGTTGTGGGCTGCATCATGCGGGTCGAAATTACGGGGGCGGTTTTTGCCTTTTTAACGACATCGCGGTTTTAATAGAGTTTCTAAGGAGCAAGCACGGGTTTAGGCGGTTTTTGGTTTTGGATTACGACGTGCATTTTGGCAACGGCACAAGCGACATTTATTATGCTGATCCATCGGTTTTGTTTATTTCTCTGCATCAAGACCCGCGGACGCTTTATCCGGGCACTGGGTTTGTGGATCAAATTGGGCGCGGTGAGGGAGTAGGGTTTAACGTGAACGTGCCTTTGCCGCCTGGTACGGGTGACGAAACTTATTTGCGCGTGTTAAATGAAGTTTTTGTTCCATTAGCCTCGGAGTTTAAGCCCGAGATTATCATCGGCAACGGTGGGAGTGATTCGCATTTTGCGGATTCGCTGGGGAATTTGAATTTGACGGTAGATGGGTTTTTTGGTTTGTCGCGGCTGATTGCAAGCGTGGCTGAGGGGGGGTGTGGTGGACGGTTTGCGTTGCTCGTTGGTAGCGGCTATAATCCCGTGGTCTTGCCTGCTTGTTGGTACGCACTCGCTGCTGGTGTGGTCGGTTTGAATTCTGTCGATGTGCCTGTCCCTTACGAAGCGCCTGCTGAGCCAGAATATTGCGGAAGGGTCGTGGATACCACTTTGGCAGAGTTGAAACGCTTGCTGAAGCCTTATTGGGCATGTTTTAAGTAGAAAACTTCTGTTCTCTGTTCGTGTTTCTCTGTGCTGGTTAGGCTCTAAAAATATACCGCAAATCCCAAACCCAAACCAACAAAAATGTAACCTACTGCCCGCAACACTTGTTCATGAAACGGCATGCTCGAAATTTTATCGTTAAGATTCGTTGTTTTCAAACGTAGTTACAAGTTCCACAAAAACGTGAATCCTCCTTTTTCTAGCGCTTTGGTAATTTTGGATTAATGCTATAAGTATTTGTTGTTCATATTTTGTTGTTTGTGGTGAAAAAGAAATTATGGACTTGTTAGAAGCAATCAAAACCCGACGCAGCATCCGCGAATTCACGGGCGAACGCATCCCAGACGAACACATCGAACTCATCCTCGACTCCGCCCGTTACGCGCCCTCGCCGGAAAACATGCAGATGTGGCGGTACATCGTCATCCGCGACGACCAAGAAATGAAAGACTTCATAGCCGAAGTTAGCATGGAGATGGCGCGACAGGTTTTCGGCGGACAACCGTACGAACTTACGCAGGGGAGACTCTGGTATCTGCCTGATCATGCGCGGCCAACTGAGTTTGAAGATATCCGCGACGGCAGTCTCTTCGCTTACCCAAAGGTTTCGGACACTATAATAATCGGTTGTGCCTCAGAATTCTTTCACGACGCTCACTTACCATATGAACTGCATTTGTTCGGCTCGGTTGTCGTCGGAATGGGCATGCTTCAAATGTGGCTCGTAGCGCATTCCCTCGGATACGGCGCTGGCTGGATGGCGCTGGCGATTTCTGACCCGAGACATCGAGAAACGCTATGCGACAAACTCGGCATTCCACGCACATGGGAACCCATCGGCATCCTCTGCATAGGCGTACCCAAAGAAAAACGCATGCTCGGACCCAGCCGATTCCCAATAGAGGGCGTCATGTACAGCGAACGATGGGGCAACCCGTACAAACGCTTAATCTTTAGACCGCCAGCCGAAAAAGAGGGGGCACCAAAAGAATGAATGAACAAATAACCCTACAACTAACCCCGGAAACCAGAACAAAACTCGCCGAAATCGCCAAAGACTGCAACCTCCCCATCGAAAAAACCTGCGAAATAATCCTCACCCAATTCGCCCACGTGGTCGGCGGACGCGTTTACGCTGGACGCTGGCGTGAAGCCGAAGGAGGCTTAATGTTTGTGGTCCAATGGCCGTTCCTCTCTGGACTGGCAAAAATCAGCGACGAAGAACTCGCCAAAACGGGTGCAAAATAAATGTCTACGGCACCAAAGTATCGAAAGGCACCAGACGGCGAATGGCTCGGCTATCCAGAACTGAAAATCGAAGACATTCCGTACGAGTCCTTTCAATTCACTAAGTACATCGCCCAATCGCTTGTTGACAACCGAAAAGGCAGAGTACACGTGCTTATGGAGCATGAATTCTATCAAAGGTTCCTTAAAGCAGTACGTAAAAAATTCGGCGGCATAAACTCGTCTAACGTGCACAACGCCGTTTTAGAAGCCGTAAAAGCATGGGTCGAAGGAGTGGAACAAACATAAGTGCCAAGCAATTGTTCCAAGCCATAGCTATGCGGGCCAACCGAAGCGTTGAAGGCGCGAAGATTATGCAGAACTGGACGAGACATTATTACGGTAAGGTCATTCAGTTTCAAACAGACACAGAAAAATTCCATCTAGTCATCGCTGACGGTAGGATGAAGGTCGTCGAAGGCGAATACGTCGCGTCGGATTTGACTTTTCAAGGCTCATCAAAAACCATTTCCGAAGTTTTCACGGGTAAAAAAAGAATCGGCGACGCCTTGAAAAACTGGGAACTCGTCCTAGTCGGTGCGGGGCATGAAGGCTTCACGCTTGGGCGCCTAATAACCGCAGTAATGTTAGAGGTGTAGCACAAGGTTGGAAATAAAAAAAGTTGCAGTAATTGGTGCGGGCACCATGGGCTCGGGAATCGCGTACCTTTGTGCTTGGAAAGGATTCGAAGTCAAAGTGTGCGAGGTTAATGAGGGACTGCTGAAGAAAGGCTTGGCGCGCATAAGAGAATACATCGTCTCGGGCGTAAGCCGTGGTAAAATGAGCCCAAAAGACGCTGAGACCGTTATGAATAAAGTTAAAGGCACAACTGACCTTGCAGAAGCCGCGAAAGACGTAGACTTGGTGATTGAGGCGGTTTTCGAAGACATAAACATCAAAAAAACCCTTTTCACACAACTAGACACCCGTTGCCCACCTCACGCCATACTTGCCTCAAACACATCAGCCCTAAGCATAACCGAAATGGCGTCAGCCACCAAACGACCCGAAAAAATCATCGGCTTGCATTTCTTCAACCCGGCTTACACGATGAAGCTTGTTGAAGTGGTGATGGGCGAAAAAACCTCAGAAGAAACCCGACAAACCGCAGAACGCTTCTTGAAAACGCTCGAAAAAGAAACAGTCGTGGTTAAAGATTCTGCGGGTTTCATCGTAAACCGCATTGTCCTACCTATGCTCAACGAAGCCGCATGCTTGGTCTATGAGGGAAAAACCACCGTAGAAAACGTCGACAAAGCGATTACTCTTGGTATGAACTTCCCCGCTGGACCGTTTAGGCTTGCGGACTTTGTCGGTTTAGACGTGGCGCTCGCCGTGCTCAAACGGTTAAACGAAGCCTTCGGCGACAAATTCAAACCGTGTCCACTACTGATTGAGAAAGTGAACGCTGGACATTTAGGATTGAAAACTAGAAAAGGATTTTACGAATATTAAACAATAAACATAGGAGAGTGAGAATAGACATGTCTTACCAAACCCTAACCTACACAAAAGAAGCCAGCTTCCTTGCACCAGAACAAGAAAACATCGCCATAATAACCCTCAACCGCCCAGACGCCCTAAACTCGATGAACCGAGAACTTCTAGAAGAACTCGACGCTTTACTCGAATCCATCAGAAAAGACGACGCCATACGCACTATCGTCATCACGGGCGCCGGCAGAGCCTTCAGCGTCGGCGCAGACTTACGCGAAGCCGAAAAACTCGCCGAACCCCAAGTAAGAGAATTCATCGAACTCGGACAAAAAGTGTTCAACAAAATCGAAAACTTCGAAAAACCCGTAATAGCCGCGATTAACGGGTTTGCACTCGGCGGCGGCTTAGAATTAGCACTTGCTTGTGACATAAGAATAGCCGCCGAAGAAGCCAAAATCGGCAGCCCAGAAGTCGCCGTGGGCTTGATTCCTGCTTGGGGCGGTTGCGTGCGACTCGCAAAAACCATCGGGCGAGGCAGAGCCACAGAAATGATTCTCACAGGCGGACAAATAGACGCGAAAGAAGCCGAACGCATCGGGCTTGTAAACAAAGTGGTTTCGGCAGACGAGTTGCATTCGACCGTGATGTGGACGGCTGGCACAATCGCAACCAGAGCGCCCATTGCCGTGCGTCATGCAAAGAGAATTGCATCCAAAGCCATAGAAATCGGCATGGACGAAGCCAACAAAATGATGGTCGATGCTTGTATGGTTTGCTTCAAAACCGAAGACATCAAAGAAGGCGTGAAGGCGATTTTCGAGAAACGCAGCCCGCAATTCAAGGGAAAGTGAATAACTCTTTGAGCGAAAAAGTCGGCATCGTCGGCATCGGGCACGCAAAATTTGGCAAACGCTCAGACACCACCATACGTGAATTAGCCCACGAAGCCGCCATACCCGCACTTGAAGATGCTGGAAACTGCGCCGACAAAATTGACGCCGTAGTGGTCGGCGTAGCAGGCGACGAATTCGCGGGACAAGGCTCCTCGGGTGCGGTTATAAACGATTATGTGGGCATGGCTGGCAAACCCATGTTTCGCGTCGAAGCCGCTTGTGCAACTGGAAGCGCCGCCGTAAGAGCGGGGTGGGCGCTTATCAAGTCAAAACTCGCGTCTGTTGTGCTTGTTATAGGCGCTGAAACTATGACGCAGGTTAGTTCCGCTCGAGCGCAGGAATTGATGGCTCGGGCTGGCGACACGCGGTGGGAGTATCCATTCGGCGTTACGTTCCCGAGTTATTACGCGTTGATGGCGACGGCTCACATGCATCGCTACGGCACAACACGAGAGCAGTTGTCCATGGTTTCAGTTAAGAATCACAAGTACGGCGCGCTGAACCCTTACGCGCATCTTCAGAGAGAAGTCACGTTGGAAGAAGCGATGAAGTCGGTAATGATTTGCCAACCGCTCAACCTTTACGACTGCTGCTTAATCAGCGACGGAGCCGCCGCCGTGGTTATGGCAAACGAAGAGAACGCTAGAAAACTTAGCGACACCCCTGTTTGGCTGAACGCTCTAGGCGCAGCGTCGGGCGAGATGATGATAAGCGAGAGGCATGATTTAACCAGCATCGCGGCTTCCAGAATCGCGGCTGAACAAGCCTACAAAATGGCGAATATCACTCCAGCCGACGTTGACGTGGCAGTTGTTCACGATTGCTTCACCATCGCCGAAATCATAGCATACGAGGCCCTAGGCTTCTGCACCCCCGGCGAAGGCGGCAAACTAATCCAAGAAGGACAAACGTACATTGGTGGAAAAATTCCGGTCAACGTGGACGGCGGGCTCAAAGCAAAGGGACACCCGTTGGGAGCAACTGGTGTTTCGATGACTGTTGAAATTGTGCGGCAACTGCGGGGCGAGGCAGGATCGAGACAAGTAGGCGACGCGGAAGTCGGGTTGAGCCACAACATAGGCGAAACTGGGCAATACTGCTTCGTCCACATCTACACGAGGTGATAACGAATGAAGTTTGGATACGTTTCATTACTACCCGAAACAGCGGTTGTCGCGAGATTTATAGAAGAACTCAAGAACAACCGATTAATGGGTACTCAATGCAAAAAATGCGGAAAAAAACACCTCCCTCCAAGAGCACATTGCACGTGTGGTTCCAGTGAGGTTGAGTGGTTCGAAGCACCACGGCAGGGCAGGTTGTTGGCTTATACTATAGTTACGTTTCTGCCGGAAAGCATGACAAAATACGCGCCGTACATAATCGCTATTGCGGAACTCGACGACGGATGCAGACTACTCGCTCACATCAGCGATGTTACGCCTAAAAACTTGAAAGTAGACATGCGAGTGCAAGTGGTACCGCATCAAATTGCTGCTGACAGAATGGCTTGTAAGTTTAAACCGTTATAGCATTTTAAGTTGCGGTTTCCTTCAGATGTTTCTCGTAGAATTCTTTAGCCTTCGCTATTGCTTTTTCAGGTATGTTTATGATAGGGTATGGGTAATCTGGGTTGAGTTTGGCGCTTTTGGAGAAAAACTGTTTGACTTTAGCCGCGTTCCCTTCGTAAATGGCTAATCCGCCCGCGATGTCGTAGTAGATTCTTGCTTTGTGGAAATTTCTTTCTTTCTCAAATTCCTTTGCTTTTCTTTCTGCCTCGTCGATGGTCATGCGGATTTTTCTGGGGTCTAAGTACATGGTTTCTTTCAATGCTTCGTAAACGTCTTTTTCCTCACCGCAGAGGTCTTCGAGGAGGGTTGTTTTTTTCTTCTCCATCTCTCTCACACACTTGGATAATTCTAAACAGTTAAACGTCCAGGCTTCTGAAGATGCAAATAATCGTCAAATCACTATTAAAACTTATTTGTCTATGTGCCGAGAGCGTGGACAACGTTAAAGTCGCAAGACAACGTTTTCAACATAGTCTTTCATTACGTCGGCGAATTTGGTGATGGTTTCCGGAGTGTAGGGTTTGAGGGATTTTAGTGATTTGTCAAGCGTGTCGTCTGGGATAAATTGCTGGAAGACAAAGGTTTTTGCACCTTTAACTAGTTCGCCTATTTTAGCGATGTCTTCAGCGTCTACAAAGCTTGGAACAACCGTCGCTCTCAACTCGTATTGGACCTTCCCACTCTTCACCATTTCAATGCTCCGCAACAGATTCGCCGTTTCCTTTGCGCCTAAACGTCCATACTTTTCAAGAGAGGTTTTTACATCCATAGCCACGTAATCCACGTTGCCGAGACACTCCTCCAAAACTTGCGGATAAAACCCGTTAGTGTCAAGCTTAACAACAAAATTTCTCGCTTTGAGTTTTCTCAGAAATCTTGAAAGATCCTTATGAAACGTCGGTTCCCCTCCTGTGACAACAACCGCGTCCACATACTTGCGGCGGTTTTCTAGAATCCCGAGCACGGTTTCCTCGGTCAAAAAAGGCGGTTTCGGGTCGACAACTATTCGCCAGTTGTGGCAGAAGGGACAGCGCAGGTTGCAGTCGGGCACGAACAGCACGGTCGCTACTCTTTCAGGGAAGTCGAGTAGGCTTGTTTTTTGAATACCACTGAACTTCATGCAGTTTCCACCGGGACTGGGGCGACTGATTTTTCGTAGGTTCTTCTTATGGCGAATTCTGCTTGTTTTCCATCATTCCACTGGTCTACAGGTCTCAGGTACCCAACAACGCGGGAGTAGACTTCGCTGGGTGCGGCGCAGATGGGGCACTGTTTATGTTCGCCGCTTAGGTAACCATGGGTTGGGCATATAGTGAAAGTAGGCGTCAGAGTGAAGTAGGGAAGGTGCGAGTTCCAAGCGACTTTGCGGACGAGTTCTGACGCGGCTTTCCACGAATGAAGCCTCTCGCCTAGGAAAATGTGCAGAACGGTTCCACCAGTGTAAAGTGTCTGAAGACGGTCTTGATGTTCTAAAGCTTCGAAGATGTCGCCCTCAAAATCCACAGGCAAGTGCGTAGAGTTCGTGTAGAACGGTTCAGCACCCTTCGCCAAGTGTTTCTCGTTAGCCACTATTATGTCGGGGTATTTTTTCTTGTCTATGCGTGCCAGCCTATAACTTGCTCCTTCTGCTGGTGTTGCTTCAAGATTGTAGATGTTTCCGGTTTGTTGTTGAAAATCTGCTAGTTTCTCACGCATAAAGGTAAGCACTCTCACCGCGAACTCCAAGCCTTCAGAGGTTGCGATGCTGTAGCCGAAGAGGTTCATTATCGCCTCGTTCATGCCAACCAAGCCTATCGTTGAGAAGTGGTTTTTCCAGTACTTTCCAAACCTTGCTTTAACATCGCGCAAGTAGTGCTTTGAGTAGGGGTACAAGCCGTTTTCTGTAAAGTTTTCGAGTGCTTTTCGCTTTATTTCCAAACTGTCCCTCGCCAATTCCATGAGCGCTACTAGCCGTTCGAAGAATCCGTCTTCATCTTTAGCAAGGTAGCCTATCCGTGGAAGGTTTAACGTTACTACGCCGATGCTACCCGTTAATGGGTTAGCGCCAAACAAGCCTCCGCCGCGTTTGCGGAGTTCTCGGTTGTCGATTCGTAGTCTGCAGCACATGCTTCTCACGTCTTCGGGTTTCATGTCGGTGTTTATAAAGTTGGAGAAGTAGGGAGCACCGTATTTTGCGGTTACTTCGAAGATTTTTTGGGTTACAGGGGATTCCCACGGGAAATCCTTTGTTATGTTGTAAGTGGGTATCGGGAAGGTGAAAACTCTGCCTATCGCGTCGCCCTTGTTCATCACTTCCGCATAGGCTGTGTTGAACATTTCCATTTCTTCTATCATACTACCGTAAGCGTCGCCCGTTGCTTCACCGCCGATTATGGCGGCTTCGTCCTTCATAAACTCTGGGACCGACAGATCTAGGGTTAGGTTTGTGAAAGGCGTCTGGAAGCCTACGCGGGTGGGTACGTTCATGTTGAAGAAGAATTCCTGAAGTGCTTGTTCGACTTCCCGTTGGCCAAGTCTATCGTAACGGATGAAGGGCGCCAAGAAAGTGTCGAAGTTGCTGAAGGCTTGGGCTCCAGCGGCTTCGCCTTGAAGCGTGTAGAAAAAGTTGACGACTTGCCCTAAAGCGGTCCTTAGATGCCTGGCTGGTTTGCACTCGATTTTCCCTCGAACACCGCCAAAACCTGAAGAGAGCAAGTCCCTCAAATCCCAGCCGACGCAGTATGGTCCCAGAACTCCAAGGTCGTGAATATGCATGTCTCCGGAGAAGTGTGCCTCGGCTATTGCGGGAGGGTAGATTCTTGTGATCCAGTATTTCGCTATGACTGTGGAGGAGAGGTAATTGTTTAAGCCTTGCAGCGAATAGCTCATGTTGGAATTTTCTCGAATACGCCAATCTTCGATTTCCAAATACTGGTCTACTAAATCCGCAGAGCTGAGAAGCGCCGCCAACTCCCTTAGGTCTTGGTGCTGCTTTCTGTAAAGAATGTAAGCTTTGGCAGTTCTGGCGTGTCGGTTTTCTATAAGCGTCTTTTCAACAAGGTCTTGGATTTCCTCGACTGTCGGGACACCATCCTCGCCGAAACGTCTCTGAAGCTCGGCTACAACTTGGTCGCTTAGCTTTTTAGCGAGTTCGCGGTCCGCTCCGCCGACTGCTTTTGCGGCTTTCCAGATGGCGGTGGTTATGCGTTCTTGGTCAAAGGGTTCCAGTTTTCCGTCGCGTTTTCTGACGAATTTCATTTTCTCGCCTCCAGAAGCACTTTTTTGAAGTCTTCTGGTTCTTCAAACCGTTTGTAAACAGAAGCGAATCTAATGTAAGCTACGCGGTCAACATTTTTCAGGTACTTCATAACGAGGTCTCCGATTTCTTGCGAAGTGACCTCGTCTTTGCCGAGTTTCATTAAATCTTGCCACACTTGTTCAGCTATTTTGTGAATTTGCTCCATCTTAACGGGTCTCTTTTCGCAGGCTTTCTGGAGCCCCTTGATGATTTTGTTCATGTCGAAGCGTTCAAGTCTGTTGTCTTTTTTCTTCACGATGAGTTCCACGGTTTCCACGTACTCGTAAGTGGTGAAACGTTTTTCGCAGTCTATGCATTCTTTACGTCTCCTAACAGCATTGTCAAAGGAATCTCTGGTTTCGAGGGTTCTAAGGTTTTCAGACCCGCAATACGGGCACTTCAACATCTTGCACACTCCATACTTAGTTTTAGTGTTTAATAACACAAAATGCACACTGCATATAGAGTGTTTACCTATTTAAAATATTTTTACAATTATTTTGAAAATAATTAGCGCTCTCTACGACAAGCCATGGAAGACATATACATAACCACGCAAAATTGAAAACACAGAGCAAGTTGGTTTTCAGTAAAGGAGCTTAATCCTAAATAAATTCAGATAAACTTAAACGTGTGACTGTTGAATTATGATAAATATGCCCTACCGATTCAACTTCGACCTCTCCAACGTTTCCAAATCCTTCTTCAAGGAAGTTGCCAGAGTGGCTGGAGAGAAGGACGTGCATAAGAAGTTGGGAAAAAGGGCAAGAGAATTGGCCGCCAAACTAAAGATTGAGCAAGCCACGGGGCTCGACATAACCGACGCTTTGGTGCTTCTCGAAGACATGGTTGACATTCAAGTAAAAAACCTATCGCACCGAGATAGATTCCAAAAAGCCGGCAAAAAAGTGCTGTTGCTTCCTCACTGCGCACGAAAATTCATGGACAATCGTTGCAAAGCACGTTTTGACAAGAGCATTCCTTCTTACATATGTGCCCATTGCTCAGAAGATTGCCTCATTAGTTATGCAACGAAGCTAGCTCAAAAGAAGGGATATGATGTTTGTGTCATACCCGGCGGCTCTTGTGTCGAAAAGATTCTAAGCAACAATAATTACGACGGCGTGTTAGGCGTCGCATGCACGGAAGAATTGAGATTGGGCGGCATGTTTTTGGAAAAAGTAGGCATCGCAGGACAAGCGCTTCCGTTGCTCAAGAACGGCTGTGCCAACACCAAGTTTAATCTTAAGAGTTTGAGTGCGTTAATGTAAAAAAGAGAAAAAACAGAGACAGTTTTCTTATAGTGCTTGACAGGCCAACTCTATAACGTCATACACTTTCAGCTTTGAACTGTATTTGGTTGCCGCGTCGCTTATGTTTCTGCAACAAAACGGGCACGCTGAAACCACTGCGTCAACTCCGAGCGCTTCAGCCTCCTTTATCCGCTCGCCTGCTATTTCCACTGCCCAATCCGGATAACCAGATTTTACGCCGCCGCCAGAACCGCAGCACCACGCGTTTTCTCGGGTCCGTGGCATCTCCACGAGTTCGATTCCCGGAATGGCTTTGAGCACGTTTCTCGGAGCGTCGTAGACGCCCGTGTGTCTGCCCAAGTGGCACGGGTCGTGGTATGTGACTCGCATTTTGAGGTCTTTTTGGAATTTGAGTTCATTGTTCTTGACGAGTTTTTCCAGCAGTTCTGTGGTGTGGAGGACTTCGAAGTTGTGACTGGTTTCGAGAATGTCTTTGTATTCGTGCCCATAGTCCAGTTTCCACGTGCGGTAGCAACCGGCGCACGCTGTGACTATGCGTTTGGCTTCGGTTTTCTGGGCCTCTTGAATGTTGTGCTGGGCAATGTTTTTTACGTTAACCCACGGTGTTTCCCACTGTCCAGTGCGTAAGAGTGGCGAGGAACAGCACCATTCGTCCTTCATTATTGTAAAATCGACACCCGCTCTTCTAAACACGTCCACAGTTGCTTTTGCTATTTCCTTCTGCCTATAAGCCGCAGTGCATCCGACGAAGTAAAGATTCTCCGCCTTTTCGGGCAACCTCAAATCGTTGGGCAACCATGCAAAGCGGTCTTTTTGAAGTTCGGGGTAGTAGGGGTTGTGTTCTTTTCCGATGTGTTCTCCGAAGATTCTCTGTTTTTTCGGCAACTCCAATCCTGCTTTCACGGCCTCGGCTCTCATAGCTTCGATTAACGAAACTATGCGGTGTCTGTAACCAACTTGCGGCTCCTCCAGTGTGCATTGTTGCTGGCAGTTCGCGCATGTGGGACAAGCGAAAAGCACGTCAACTAAGGCTGGGTCTTTCAAGTCAATCTTGCCCTGTAGCATTGCCCGTGCGAGCCAAGAGCGTCCCCCGCCGTAGAAGGCTTCAAACTTGAACTTCTCTCCAGATGGACACGATGGCTGAAAACTTCCTTCAGGCCACACGTTTGGTCCTGTGGGCCAGCTCCATGTGAAGGTGCACAGTCTGCAGTGGAGACAGTTATAAGCGTCTTCCTTGAGCCTTTCCAAATACTTCAGTTCTCCCATTCTAGCATCCCTCCGTCAGAAGCGCCAATCTCCCCGGATGCATGATACCGTTCGGGTCGAGCGTCTTCTTTAATCGTTGCAGCAGTTCGAAGTAACCGACGGTTTGTTTCATTGTCTTCGGCGCATGTATGTCGGCGTTTGGCCTGTATGGAATTCCGCCCATTTCCAAGAATTTATCGGTCATTTCAGCATCCAAAGCATTCACCTTGTCAAATTCGTCGTTCGACTTCGGATCAAACAAGACGATAGGCATTATCAGACCTTGCCTGCCATGGTCAACCGCTGCCAGCCACACAACCGGCGAGAACTTGTACTTCTCCATCAGTTTTTCCGCTTCTTTGCCGAATTTCGCCGAATCTTTCCACGGTACGTACCAAGTGATGAAAAGTAAGCCTCCACCCTTGTGTCCAGCGTAGGGTACGCTGATACGGTTGGGTTTTGTTAGACGGGCACCGATGTTTCTTGCGTCAAGTTTCCACTCGAAAATGTTCTTCTCGCCGTAATCCTTCTGATATTTTTGTAAAGTTTGGAAGATTCTGTTCTTTATGGCGTTGAGTTCTTCTTGGGTTTCCGCGCCGAGTTCGAAATTCATCCAAACCGTAGGTAAGAACGGCGGCTTCTGAGGCGGCGGCCAAGTATATCGGGCGCGTCTGCATGTTGCAAGGTAATGATTCCCACCCTGAGCCAAGTCGACAAATTCCATTTTGAGCACATCCAAACAAGGCTCAACAAGGTATTCCCAGTCGCTTGCGCCAAACGCCACTACGTCCCTAAATTTGGGCATTGGATATATTTTCACAGCCATCTTAGTGACCACGCCCAGCGTTCCTTGGGCGCCAAGAAAGACCCCCGTCAAGTCTGGACCAAACATCCACTTGTAGAACCACTTTGCTGTTGGCAACGCACAAGAGCCGGTTCGTACGACTTCGCCCGTCGGCAACACAACCTCAAGCCCCAAAACAGCATCTGCCGCTGGACCATAGCGTGTGGAAAAGAAATGAAAGCCGCGATCAAGATGGTCGCCCATGACTGTCGCTGAGGGCGGTGCACCGTCTGGAACTCCAGCCCTGTACTTTGGATAGTTTGTCTGCATGTATCGCCATGCTTGGGCGCTAGTTACTCCAGGTTCTACAATCATGTATCTTGCGTCCGGGTTGACTTCAATTATTTGGTTCATCCGGCGAAGGTCGAGGAGGATTTCGCCGTCTCTCATAGGGGTCGCTTCGCCTCCGCTTAATCCGCCAGAATGGGGCACTACTGGAATCCTTTTTTCGTTGGCCAAAAGCAACACAGCCCTAACTTCTTCGACGCTTTTTGGACGGACAACAATGGCTGGCGCGTTGGATTTTACTTCCATGATGCCCCGCGTCACGTAGGCTTCGGTTATGGGTTTCGCCGCTGAAACGTTTTCTGCTCCGACTATGTCCGCTAAAGCCTTAACTATAGCGTTGTCCATAGAGGTTTTCTCCCATTTAACGTAAGAAGTGTATTTAGTAGCGTTACGTCCTTAAAAACCACACTGAAAACCAAGAAAAAAAACAACGTGACCCGAATGGAGCAGAAACCGACCGCAGAAACGAGCGAAAACCGTAAAGTCCTGACTGTCTTCTCAATAGCCTCTTTCCTCAACGACTTCGGCTCTGACATGATATACCCCATCTGGCCTCTGTTCGTCGAGGCATTGCTGATTGCACAACCTAACATGGTGCCAACGATTTTGGGCTTTATCGACGGACTCGGCGACGCAATAGTTTCTGTTTCTCAAGCCATATCGGGCTATGTTTCGGACAGGGTGGGAAAAAGAAAAATCTTCATCTGGACTGGTTACCTTTGCGGCGCAACATCGAGACTCGGCTACGCGGTGTCTAGTTTTTGGGCGCATCTCGTTCCTTTCAGAATTTTAGACCGCGCTGGGAAAATGCGTGGAGCGCCAAGAGATGCAATAATAGCCGATGCGTCGACCCGAGAAAACCGTGGAAGAAACTTTGGCTTGCTCAGAACCATGGACAACTTGGGCGCCGTCTTCGGCATAATCACGTGCATATTACTGTTCAGCTATTTGGGCTATCAAGCCCTTTTCATCCTCGCCGCCATCCCCAGTTTGATCGGCAGTTTGCTTGTTCTGATTTTCATAAAAGACAGAAAAACAGGAAAAATTTTTCATGGAATATCCTTTAAAGATATGACGCCGAATCTTAAGCTTTTTCTGTTCATAAGTGCTGTCTTCGCGTTGGGGGCTTTCAGTTACTCCTTCTTGTTGATTTATGCTCAAAATTTTGGTTTTCAAGCAGCATTCATTCCTGTGCTCTATCTCATATTCACCGTAGTTGCTTCTATCGCTTCTTTACCCTTCGGTAAACTCGCCGACATGGTGGGCAGAAAAACAGTCTTGATCCTGTCGTACTTTTTCTGGGGAGCCCTTTGCCTAGGCTTCATCCTAAATCAATCTTACATCGGAATAATTCTGCTCTTCGTACTTTACGGCCTACACAAAGGCGCAATAGAACCAGTGCAGCGGGCGTTTGTTTCAGAACTTTGCCCAGAAAAACTTCGCGCAAGCTTTTTAGGTGCTTTTCAAATGGTCGTAGGGTTATGTGCTATGCCTGCTTCGTTAATTGCTGGTGTTTTTTGGACGAGTTTCGGCAAGCATGCGCCGTTTTATTTCTCTTTTGCGCTTGCGCTGGTGGCTGTTGGGCTTATGGTTTTCTTGAAGGAGCAGAAATAAAGAAAAAATGGAAAAAGGATTGTTATGACTTTGTTTATTCTTTTTTCTCTTTTTTAGTTTCTTTCTTTTTTGCCTTTCCGCCACAACAGGACATCATTGATTCCTCACTGATTATGTTGAGTATTTAATATTTAATCGTTATGAGTGGCTCTAAAATGAAGGAAGGGCCTTTGTGATGATGGTTTTTAGCGATTATTTGACGTGATGTCGGCGAAGGTTAGGATGTTGACTTTTAAGGGTTGTTTCACAGCGTCTGAGATTCTTGCCGCGATGAGGTATCTTATGTTTTTCTCGTTCGCGAGGTCTACCATTCGTTGGGTGACGACGCCGTCAAAAACCACCATGTCTATGCCTGTTGCTGTTTGAAGTTTTTCCGCCAACTCGCTTACTGGCAAGCGTTCCACTTGTTCCACCTTTTCGTCGAGCAACACGGCCTCCAAGGTTCCGTTCAATTCTTGAACTAGTTCTGTGACTTTTTTTGGAAGCATGACTTTGCCGCGTTCACGTTTGCCCGCTTTGAGTTTTTCTATGGGAACCTTCTGCTGAAGCGCGGTGAAGATTTCTTTGCAGCCGATTTCTTCGACTTCTTTGCCCGCTGGGGCTCTTGTGATGTACTTTACATCAGTGACTTGGAGCAACTCCTTAAGAATTAAGTCTCCGCCTCGGTCGCCGTCGAGGAAGGCTGTGGCTTCCTTTTCTTTGCAAAGTTTAATTATTTCGTCTGGAACCTTGGCGCCTTCGAGGGCGATTACGTTCGTGATTCCGCATTTTAGCAGGTTTATAACGTCGGCTCTGCCTTCAACTATGATTATTTCTTTCGCGTTTTCGATGTCTGGGCCGGCTGTAAGTTCTTCGGCGCCGTATTGGATTACTTTTGTGGGTTTCAGCGTCTCGGCAACTTCTTTGAAGACTTCTTCGGTGCTGGGTAGGGTTTCGATGTTCCATTTGTGGAGAATTTGTTTTGCTCGGTCGACGATGAGTTTTCTTCTTGTGTCGCGGATGTCCTCGATTTTTTCTAGCGTGACTTTTGCTTGGCATGGTCCTACTCGGTTGATGCTTTCGAGGCTGGCGGCGATTATGGCGGTTGATACTCTGTCGAGGCTGGTGGGAATGATTATGCTACCCGTGGTTTTGTCTTGCTTTGATTGCAGGTCGATTTCGATTCTACCTATTCTGCCTGATTTTTGTAGTTCTCTTAAATCGAGTTCTGGTCCGAAAAGTCCTTCGGTTTGTCCGAAAACTGCGCCGATAACGTCGGGTTTTTCGACGACGCCTTCAATTTCGAATTTGGCGCGGATTTCATACTTTACTGTAACGGTTTGGGATGATCCCGTAAGCTTCACCTCCGAGTGAAGAAGTTTTGGTTATTTGGAACTCGTGTTTTGGTTAATGTGAGTTCGTTTATTTGTTTCTTTTTGTGCTTATTATAGTTTACGAATCAATACTCCGCCTTCGTGTTTTGCGTGGATGTACCCATTTTTTGTATCAGCGCTTCATAAGGGGGATAGTGTTTATTGTTGCACGGAGAAAACTCATCACTTTTCTCGAAAGATCAATGCGAACGTAAGTTGATAATGTGTAGAAAAATGGGAAGGTTAAGGGTTGTTTTAAAGTTGGTTGCGGCGGTTTAGATTTCTTCTTCCCACTCTTCGTCGTCCCATTCTTCAGTTTCTTCGTTGTATTCTTCTTCGTTCCATTCTTCCATTTTCAAACTGCCTCCACAGAAGGCATGAAACATCGGGTGGCAGTCACTCTCAATGTCTATATTTTATAACTTTATGAAGCCAGAATATTAATGGGAAAAACAAGTTACGGGGGAAAGTAAGGAGTAACGCCCACTTGGCTCTGCATCTGCATCACGTTATATACTACCGCGCCGACGATGACGACAACCAAACAAACAAGCAAAACAGAAAACACTAGAACCACCAGTTTTCTTCTAAAAAACCTTCGCATATTCTTCCGCGCAAGACCCAGATTCAACCCTATCAATTACATCCCCAGACATCATGGAATTCTTATTAAGAATATTAAAAAGAATTATGAAACAACAAACAAAATCCACGATCTATTTTTCAGGCTCTTTGTCGGTTTCCCAACCAATGCATGAAAGCGTTCCATCAGGATTTGGCGCAAATTTCCGTTTAAACCTTACACCGCACCGCAAACACTTCCTTTTTTCGTAGACCACACTACAACGGGTCTCCAAACCCCAAATTACACCGGGCTCTTTCCAAAAAATCTGCACTTGATTACCATAGTTCTCCCACTTGTGCAGTCCAATCTTGCACAGCAACTTCAACAAAACAACCCTCTTGCCTAAATGTCTGTCTTTATACAAGGAATATAAACGATTCCTTACGAGACCTCAAAAAGATTATTAACAAAAACCGCGATAGTAACGTGCATGCCAGACAAAGTACATTGCGCGCATATTCTGGTGAAAACCGAAAGCGAAGCCAAAAAAATTCTAGAACGACTGAACAAGGGAGAAAAATTCGCCAACCTCGCCAAGGAAACCTCGCTTTGTCCCTCTGGAAAAAAGGGTGGAGACCTAGGCACCTTCGGCAGAGGACGAATGGTCAAAGAATTCGAAACCGCAGCGTTCAAACTGAACAAGGGAGAAATCTCGCCGCCCGTAAAAACCAAGTTCGGCTACCACATCATAAAAAGGCTAGAATAACAACCAAACAATTCCGTAGCAAAACTTTTTTTTCACATGGTTTCTGCAAGAAAAAATGAAAACTCGAATCGCCGCAGAATTCCAAAAGACTATATAAACCTCTTGTTGGTTAAACAATAGTGAGGTGCGTCGGATGGGTGCCTTACGGGACTTCATAGAATTTATTAAGGAAGCATTCTGGATAACCAAAGTCTGTTTCACCTCGTTCTGGTTCTGGCTACCCGTACTCTTCGCTGTCTACATGATCTTCCAAATGTACCTTGCAGTGGCAATTCACCCAGTGACACTGCTGATACTGCCGGCCGCCCTGATTATTTACATGATTATATGGGAAGACAAACGAATCGCCGCGCAATATGGACTCAAAAAGAAAGGCACACAAACCCAAACTCCAGGCGCGATAGTGTGGAACGTCAACAAATCTGTCGATGAATACCTGCAAATAGTAAACAAGAGACAAATGAGCCTAAGCGACCTGCCAAAGCTGGAACCGTTAAGACCAGAGGAAACCGAAGAAACAAAAGAGTAGCTTGGTTAAGCGTTCTTTGTTTTGAGACGTGCCCGCATAGGTTGCGATGTTAGTTTTCAGACGTCTGGTGGCTTTGTCTTCTCGTACATTTTCTCCAAAGTCCACCGTAAAGCAGTCTTTAACTCCCGCAACCTATCCTCAGAAACGTTCTCAACTAGAATCTCCTTCAAAACGTCGCCATCTTGAACGATTTTAAAGGAAAAAATTTTGTCTGGCTCAAGCTCACCCGAAGCCGATGCTTGACGGTCTTTGTCCTGCATTTTCACGAAAACACGTTCCACCAAAAACTGAAGAAAAGGCGGAGTATTTATGTTGAAGGATTTGTCTTCGGCCAGAACGACCCGTAACGAATCCTTGCCGATGTAAAGGTTTGCGAGAAGTTCGCCGTTCACGGTTTTTAGAGGCACTGATGATTCATATTCCAAAACAGGCGGAACCGCGCTGGTAGCAGACGGTGACAGAACTGAAACTGGCTGAAGCGGTAACGTTTTCGAAACTGGAAGCCTCACTTCTGCTTTTTTGAAGCCTTTTTCCAGCAAAGCGGCATCCACGAATTCGAGTAAGATCAGCGAATCCTCCAGTTCTCGGCTCAGGGTTTCAATCTTCTTTTCCAAACGTGTGCGGAATTCAGCGAGCTTCTTCAGTTTATCGGATTCGTCTCGTTCTTGGCTTGACATCGTGAACCACAACAGCACATATAACGGGCAAGTGCTTATCAAACCTTCCCGAAAACAAGAAAAACAGATAAAGCATGCAGCTTAGATGGATTGTACTGCTATGCCCCATGTTTCAGAAAGAAAACGCTCAAACTCCTTGAACACTTGACTGCGCGTTGAATTAAACTTCAAACAAACAGGTTTTCCCTCATAAACTTGGCTCAAATCATAAAGTGCCGTCGTCTCGGCTAACTCGGGATCTTCCGTAACTGTTTGAATAAAATTTTTCGTTAACCGTTGCTGAAAAATCCAAGCCACAAAGGACGCGTTGACTATGCGGTAGGAGAAACCATCAGAAACTGTGCACTTGTGATTCTGAGAAACCTTCTTGAAAGTAGAAGGATGCACGTTCCAAGCCCAAACAAAATCATGATACTCATGACCCAGCCTAACCCAATCTGCTTCTTCACAAGTCTTCCAGCCCTTGAGCCTGCAAAAATCCTTAAACCGTCTCAGAAGCTCCCAGATTCGGGGAACACTCAGTAACGTAGTCATTGTTATCACCAAATGTTATAGAACAAAGTTCTATAAGGCAAAACGACGATTTAAAGGTATTGTGGCTCGTTATTTGCAAATTTTTCATAAAAACACCGTTTGTTTTGAAAAAGTTAAGAAAAAAATTGAGTGATTGCTACAGTTTTTCGAGCAACCCATGACCGAGTTTGCGCTTGATTTTTATAAAAATCTGTCGAAATTCCACGGTAACTCCTACAAATCTTCGATAGCAAATCATAATAGTTTAAAACCGTATCTTTACTTGTCAGCAAGTGTTTAGGTATGAAGGTTAAAAAGCAAACGATAACTCTTGATGACTTGGACTGGGATATTCTTAGGCTTCTACAGTTGGATGCCAAGAAAACCTACAGCGAAATCGGACGAAAACTCAAAATTGCCCACTCAACGGTTTACGAAAGAATAAAACGCATGGAAAACTGCGGCATCATAAAAAAATACACCGTAATAATCGACCTTGAAAAAATCGGAAAAAAACATGTCACGGCGTTCATGACGGTCTTCACCGACCCAAAAGAAAGCGAAGAAGTTGCGAAAAAACTCGCAGAGATGAAAGAAGTTGTCGAAGTTGCCACGTCACTGTCAGAAGAACTGTTGATAATCGCGAAAGTGGTCGCTGAAACACAAGAGAACCTTCACGCTTTTATCGCCCAGAAAGTAGTGCCGCTTCCCGGAGTCCTACGCATCCGCACTTCGATCGCCACAAGAAAATTCAAAGAAAGTGAAACTGCCTCTGAAATCTAAGGCGGCAGACAACTATTTTTATAAGCAAAAAAGACATATAAAACTGGAGAAAGACAGCCATGACCACCTTTATACCGGCAAACAAAATCCTCAGAAAACTGCCGAGGGAAAACGCGTTTTACTTTTTCACTTCGATAGGCAACTACACAGGCGTGAGCGCTGCGTCTCTGGAGGAGTTTGTAAAGAAAATTTTGGAAGTAAACGTGAAATCATTAGAGTTTCACCTTTACCGGGGCGATTTTCAAAAGTGGATCGAAGAGGTTTTAGAGGACAAAATTTTAGCCAACGAGATTAAGAAGCTTCAGCAAACAAAGCTTATCGGAAACGACTTGCGAGACAACCTTTACCTTATCGTTTCAAAACGTTACGATAAACTCAAGGGCTTTTCTTCCTAAACCCTCCAAAAACAAAGCGTCGCCTATTAAACACCAGAAAAGATAAGACGCAAACACTCACGCACGCGAACGAGTTAGGTTTAACGATAAATTCTGCGACCGCAGATCGAACGGGACCAAGCGGAATCCTATAGTTAGCAACCTCAGCTGTGTTAGGATAGAATTTTAATACGCTTTGAAAATACGGGTCAGGCCCAACTTCGTTCATGGTCTCATTCACGGCTTCGTCTATTGTGCGGTTTTCCACAAGCAAATGATACAGAAGCCGGGCGGTGGCTTTGTCCGTGTGCTGCACGTTCACTGCCAAGTCCCATCCTATGACAACTTTGGCGCCTTTGCTTTCCACCAATGCTTGAAGCATTGTGCGAGAACGAGCGTACCTGTCCAAGCCGTTACAACCCATCAAAATAATCACTGCGTCCCTAAAATCGCCAAGCATCGCATGCGCGACAAACCCGTGAAGAATGCCAAAATATTGTTCACCCCCTTCTTGATACATGGCTATGTTCAGCCAGTCTCTAGACTGCTCGTATGGATACTCTGCACTGTAGGGTTCAGAAGTAAACAAGTTCAGAGGTGCTTCTGTACCGTTATACAAAGCAGAATGCACTCTCATCAGTATAATTTTATAACCACGTGAAGGGAGCCCACGGTAGAAATTTACAGTCACACCCGAGCCGTTATAATAAGTAACTGCATAACCTGCGGCAGTTAATGTGGCGTTCGCAGTTTTCACGAACGTAATGTTTTTGAAGTCTTCCCTTGAACTCAACTGGTCAACTATAGCGGCTTTGAATCCATGGTCAGGCTGACTAAAAAACGCGTAAACCGCTAAAGAAGACACCACGATCATAACAACCACGATTAAACCGTAGAACTGTTTCCTAGAAAGTTTAGACATCCGAGAATGTTTCACGTACTTTCGTGGCTTGACGCTCATAGTACTAGCCGGCTTCCTTTTTAACTAAAATGGAAAAGAGAATGGGGTTGTATTTTTAGCTTCTTTTTTTCTTCACAATAATTCCTTTCAGCACCAAAGCCGCAGCCATCAACGAAATCATGCTGAGCCACGGTGCCAAGAACTGGAAGGTTCCCACTGCTGTGGAGCGCCCGCCTACAACGCCGCTTGTTACAGTAACTGGGGCAACGTTAGACTTTGCCTTTGCACCGGTGCTGTCGGTTACGTTCAAATGCACGTTGTATGTGCCGATGGAAGTTGGCGTGAAAGTCCACGTGAGGCTATTAGCGCCTGAGACAGGGGCGTTATTCACATACCATTGATAATAGTAGGGCGCTACGCCGCCGTTGACAGTTGATGTGAACGGCACCGAATCGCCGAGATAAATGGAAGCAGCCGCGGGGTTTATGGTGACCGTTAAGGCAACGAGCACCATGACCGGAGCATTATTAGAGTCGGTCTCTGCACCGACGCTGTCAGCGACCTTCAAGTAAACATTATAGGAACCCGCTGAGCCGCCGAAGAACGTGTACGCAGGGCCAGTAGCGCCCGGAACAGGTGCGGCATTGAGGTACCACTGATAAGAATAAGGTGGAGTACCGCCGGAGACCGATGAGGAAAAGTCCACTGAGCCGCCTACATAAATTGTTGCAGATGTAGGAGTGATTGATACTGTTGGCCAACCGTTCACCGTCACTGGCACGGTGTTCGAAGTGGCTGGCATTCCCACGGCGTCTGTAATTTGTAAGTAGACGCTGTAGGTGCCTGCGGAAGACGGAGTAAACGTCCACGTGGAGCCAGTTGCGCCAGAGACCGGGGCACCGTTGAGGTACCACTGATAAGAGTAGGGAGAGGTGCCACCAGAAACAGACGAAGTAAATGTTTTGGATTGGCTAACATCCATAACAACAGAAGAAGGCGAAATACTAACAGTGGGGGCTGGATTAACTGTGGCGTAAACTGGAGGAGACGAAGCGCTTGGGTCAATGTCTGCGCTGTCGGTTACTATCACGTAAATGCTATAGGCGCCCGGAGTGGTCGGCGTAAACGTCCAAGTGCTACTTGTGGCTCCTTGCACCGGAGCATCGTTAAGGTACCACTGATAAGAATAAGGCGACGTACCACCAGAAACAATCGCCGTAAACAGTCTCGATTGACCGACGTCCATAACAACAGAAGAAGGCGACACAGTGACGGAAAGGGGTGGGTTCACTGTGATCGTTGCTATGTTTGAGGTGGCGATTTGTCCCATGTTGTCAGTGATTTGCAAGTAGACTTGGTAAGTGCCGGAGGAAGACGCCGTAAAGACCCAAGTGGCACCCGTCGCTCCAGAAACCGGGTTGCCATTCAAATACCACTGATAAGAGTAGGGAGAGGTGCCACCAGAAACAGAGGAAGTAAATGTTTTGGATTGGCCAAGGTCTATAGTTGCAGAAGACGGACTAATGCTTACGGTCGGAAGCGGATTAACCTGAACCGGCGCGACGTTTGATGTGCCTTGCACGCTTAGGCTGTCAGTGACTTTGAGATAGACTTGGAAAGTTCCAGTTGAAGACGGAGTAAACGTCCAAGTCGGGTTAGTGGCACCCGACACTGGGCTACCGTCCAAGTACCATTGATAAGAAAACGGTGGGGTCCCACCGCTCACCGAAGACGTGAATAACACGGACTGACCAACGTCAATCGTCGCGGAACCTGGGCTAATCGTCACTGTTAGTGACGGCGGCGGATTAACCGTGAGTTGTGCAATGTTTGATTGGGCAATCACGTTTACGGCATCCGTCACTTTAAGGTAAATTTGGTAGGTTCCAGTCGAGCCGGGCGTGAAAGTCCAACTGTTCGACGTTGCGCCTGAAACTGGGTTGCCGTTAAGGTACCACTGGTACGTGTAAGGCGACGTACCGCCTGTGACGCTTGAAGTAAACGCTTGAGACTGGCCTAGATAAATTGTTGCGGTACTCGGACTAATTGTAACTTGCAGAGAAGGATTCACAGTAACAAGGGCAATGTTGGAGTCGGCGCTGACACCCACACTATCCGTGACTCTCAAGAATACTTGATAAGAACCCGAAGACGATGGCGTAAATGTCCAAGTCGCACTTGTCGCGCCAGAAACAGGACTACCATTAAGGTACCACTGGTACGTGTAAGGCGACGTGCCACCAGAAACAGAAGACGTAAACAACTGCGACTGACCAACATCCATAACAACAGAAGCAGGCAAAACAGAAACGCTAAGCGGTCCGTTTACTGTTACCGGAACGGTGTTTGAGGTGGCGACCGCACCCACCGCATCCGTGACTTTCAGATAAACCGTAAAAGAGCCCGCTGAACTTGGAGTGAACGTCCACGTGGAGCCAGTTGCGCCTGAGACCGGGGCACCGTTGAGGTACCACTGATAAGAGTAAGGAGACGTACCGCCGGAGACTGAGGAGGTAAACAACTGCGACTGACCAACATCCATAACAACAGAAGCAGGGGAAACGCTAACTGATAGCGTAGGATTAACCGTGACTGGGACAACGTTAGATTTTGCTTTTACGCCAACGTTGTCAGTTACGTTAACGTAAACCGTGTAAGAACCCGCCGAAGACGGAGTGAACGTCCAAGAAGACGAAGTGGCACCCGAAACAACTGCACCATTAAGGTACCACTGGTACGTGTAAGGCGACGTGCCACCAGAAACAGAAGACGTAAACAACTGCGACTGACCAACATCCATAACAACAGAAGCAGGCAAAACAGAAACGCTCAACGTGGGATTAACGGTTACTTGAGCCACGTTAGATTTCACTGTTGTAGATGTGCTGTCGGTCACGTTCAAATGAACCGTATAAGAACCCGGAGAACTCGGCGTAAAAGTCCACGATGAATCCGTGGCGCCCGACACTGGAGCGTTGTTGAGGTACCACTGATAAGAGTAAGGCGGGGAACCGCCGAGGACTGTTGAGGTGAATGTTTGGGATTGACCAAAATCCATGGTCACAGTGGAAGGACCAATAGAAACAGAAAGCGCAGACACAGCTCCGAAGCTGACAATTATGGGATGCCAACTTTTGGGATTCACACCGTCACTAGGGATATACGAAGATTTAATCACGTAAGTGCCCGCGGCACTATTCCAGACAGCTTTATGTGAGGGTTTATAGTAATTAGTTTCAATGGTGCCATAGTAGTAGGAAAGGACTCGTCTTGATTCGTTGGGCCAATAGACAACGTTTGGGCCCCATTCGAACTTGAAGAAAACATACCAACTGGACGGGTGAATTTCAATTCCGATGTTACTTGTATCTCGCAGAATCGAAGCGGTATAGCCAGGATTTCTGTATTTTGTTGAAGAATTTGCCATGTTGGGCTGTGTTATGAGATCATATTTAATTTCCATATCGTTCGGACCAGCAGGTGCGATTTGCCAGTTAGTGCTTGTAGGTGAGTTGCTGTAGTATAATGTTACTTTTACGTTGCTTATGGGATTTCCAGAAGAGTCAACGACTCTAAACCATGCATGACAATTTACTATTACGTAGACAACTTTTGCACTTCTTCCTCCATTATTGTCTACAACTGTGAGAGTAACTTGGTAGGTGTTGTCTTCCACGTAAGTATGGTTGATGATGGGGGTAGTGACTTTGGCTTCGTATCCATCGCCAAAATTCCATTCATAACGCACAATGTAACCATCCGGATCGTAACTTGAAGAGGCATCAAATCTCACTGGTTCGTAAGGTTGTGGGTATTCGGGTGAATAGGTAAAGTATGGTACTGGATATATGTTCTCTGCTCTTACGGGGAGAGCCGCGTATGAATAAAGTAGGAGTGATACAGTAAGAACTATGACTACGATTAAGCGAGTATGCTTCAATGCGATAGTCTCCTTACTCTTATCAGCAATAATGTATACCAGCAGTTTAAATTATAAAGATTTTGGAAGAAAGTTCTATATGGCAACTAGAAAAAGGGTGGTTTTTTAGAAAATTATGCAAAAACTGGGTCGAAGTGTCTATTGAACCTTTAGACGCCCGTGCCGTAATCCTACCATTAAGAGCCACACTGCGATGAGTAGGGTTAATAAGATGATTGGTGATGGGTATTCTGGGACGATGATTTCGTCTCCTGAAATGTTGTAGACAGTGTTGTATGCTGTGAAAATTAAATCGCCCACGAATGGCTGGGTATAATTACGAGTGTTAAAGAGGTTTTCTGCACGGAAAGGAACTGAGTATTCTTTCATTATAGATAAATTGGACGCGTTTATGCCGCGGATAAAATATGGATATGAAGATGGGGGCACGTATTCTTGAACGCTAACTGCCAAGGTTTTGTTTAGGTAGGCAATTCCGTTTTCGTAGTAATATATGTATTGAATGTAAGACACTGTATAGCCTACTGATACTGGTCCTCTGAAACGCGATGCCGTGTGTCCGTCAACTATTGTAAGATTGCCATCTTCTGTGCCTATCACTATGTCGGGAAAACCGTCTCTGGTGTAATCTTCTGTACACAGCAAATCTTTGATCGGGTCACCGTTGTTGATGAAGGGCCATGGCGAAACTTCTGCTCCGTTTGTGCCGTCGAGAACATGGATAAAGCCATTGTAGGGAGGCGAGTAATCCTTGAAAACAGCAATTACTTCTGGCTCGTTATTTCCGTTAACGTCAACGAATTTCTTAACCAAAGTTATAGGCTTGTCTTGATAGAAAAGGCCCCATCTAAGCGAGCCATTCGCGTTTAAGCAGTATACGTGGCCTGTGGGCGGAGAAATCTCTCGGGTGCCAACGATGATGCTCCCGTCTTTCAATTCTGATATGGTAAAAACTGAGCCGTTGGTCTGATAGTTCCATGTGACTGTTCCGTTGTCTCCCCTTAACCGCACAATTGTTCCTGTACCATCTCCGTTATCGAGTCCAGCGATTACGTCTTCTCCTGTGGTCAGATAGCTTTTCGCTGAGCTGAGAGATATGACTGGGGAAACGAGGTTAGTTGACTGCCAATGGGTCACGTTGCCCGTGGTTGACCGTGCTATTACGTAGCTTTTTGAAGGTTGGGTTGTGGAGCCTCCTGTTCCTGCGGCTACGTAGTCAACGCCGTTGTTCTTGAAGTGTGTGACGTAGTTGATTGGGATGCTGGTGTTGTACCGCCAAATTTCCACGCCGCTTGAGATGTTGCGGGCGTAGAGGTAGTTTGTGGGGTTGCCTTTTACGCTTGAGCCGAAATAGACTATTTGTCCAACTACGTCTAGGGCGTGAGGTGCTATGGGGGTGATTGGAGTGATGGGTATGGAGAAACTCCATCGTAGCATTAAAATGCCCACATTGCCTGCGAAAGAAGCAGAGATGACGGAAAAGAATGTTGTTAACGTGAAAAATAGGAGTTTGGTGTCGCGACGCATAATTCATCTTTTAAACTGAATGGTAATAAACTTTCTGTAAAATTATTCTATGGCCGTGTTCCGCGTGTTGTTTGTTGAGGAGCGGTTCGTTAAAAACCGTTGAACGAAAACTAACGCGAATAAATACACCACTATCCAAGCGAGGAAGAACAGTTCGCCGTAGTAGTTGTGGAAATAGTCGCCTGCTGCTGGACCCATGGCGATGTAGATGTTGATGATGGATACGATTCTTAGGACGTTTACGAAAAATGTCCCAACTGCGCCTACGGCGAGACAGGCCGCTTTTCCTGTGAGGGACAATGGGGAGCCTTTCAGAAAGATAAGAATGACGAAGGTGTAGATGAAGAGGCTGTGAATTCCTGCGCATGGCCAGTATATTCCAAACACGGTTGGAGAACCGCTGACCAGCATTTGTACGCCTCCGTCTTGTGGCTGCACAATCATTTGAACCGCGCGGCCCATGTTTTGTAGGACAATTGCCACGGCTGAGGAAGTTAGTGGTACGAGGCTCTGGATAGAAAAATTGTTGCTTGGAGATATCAGGGGGATTAGGAAGTTGGGGATGGTTGCTGTTCCGTAGGGTCTGAAGGTGTCGATCATGTAGAAAACGCCCATCATGCCTAAAAGAAACATGGAAATTGGGAATTGTTTTATTCCCTCAAAGTGCAACATTGCGAGTATGGCTAAGAAAATTGACGCAGCTACGATTAGGTACTCCACTGAAAGCGGCCAGCCAACATTAATAAGATACGTTTTCGCTCCGCCTTCACTAAGTCCTTGTCCGACGCCGAGGGATTTGCCGATTTCTATTATGGTGCTGTTGAGTCCATAAATGTTGGTTTCGATTATGTAAATCGTGGGAATCATTAGTATAAACGCGCCGAGGATTAGTCTTGCCCATTCTACGCCGTGCCGTGTTGAGGGTTTTGGGTTGGGGTTGCCTAGGATGAATTCCAGAGCGAAGAGCCAGAGGAAGAAGAGGTAGAATGCTCTGCCTTTCCATGCGTCTAGGAATGAGTTAGGATCGAAAGTGTAGACTACGAGGAGGGTTATTAAGAAAGAAAAGGGGATTAACAGTTTTTTGTAGACGTCGAGGTTCACTGTGGGCATAGGTTGTATGCGACGCTTGCGTTGATTTAGCTTTTTCGTTTTACGGTCCACGTTATTTTGCCGAAGACTGCGGCAGCGAGGGTTGCGAGTGCTAGCATGATTGCGAATAGCATCGTGGTGAATTCGGGCACTATGTTTGTGCTTTGGATTTTGACCATTTTCACTGGGTCTGCGGTGCTGTAGGTGAACTCGAATGACACTATTGTGTGAGTAGAGTTGTCGTGGACGTATTTGGTCGGGCATAATACTTCGTCAATAAGAACGCCCCAGTCGGCCAAGGCTGTGCACCACATCAGGCTTTTAGGAATGGTGACATTGGCATAAGCAAAATCCAAGGGACCAGCATCACTATTGACTCCAATTCCAGTTATGTTGAATTTGAACTGTCCTCGGTAACTGCCAATATTTATTGGTTCTACGCCGTATTTGGTGTAGCCAGTTATGTACAAGTCAGGGAGAGTTATGACTTGTCCGATTGCGTTTCCGACGATTTTTATGTCATAATTGGTGCCTAGGTAGTTTGCTGTATAGACATCAACGATTTTGGTGGGAACCTCAAAATTGGCAATATTCAAAAGCATTATGTCGCGTGGATGTAGGTTAGTAAAGCCGTTAGCGATGAACTCGAACGTGATACGCATCAATTGCCCGCTTCCACTCTCGTCTGCTTGAGGAGAGAATCTGCCTACTCCACCACCTGCCACTCCATTTGTGTTGTCTATAGTTGGGAACAACATTGTGCTACCTAAATTTCTTTTGAGGAACTCGCCATCTGTCACATCGTTGCATTTAACCACGGTTGGGTCAAAAACCAAAAACGCTTGGAACGAAAAGATGCCCGGCACATTAGTAATGTTGATGTCCACGTCTACTATTTGACCAGGCGTGCCAGTAATCTTGTTCGTACTGGGGAACACAGTGGTCGGAGGAATCTGCTGCACCGTATATGCGGATGCCTTCGGCATCAAAGGAACACTGACCATCAGAAGAATCAACGCCACAGCGAAAGTCTTAACGATAAGTGACTCGATTTTTTTCAATTAATTTTCACCTACACCGTAGTATTATGTGAGATGTTTTTAAGATTTACCGTTTCAGAATCAGAATTCCGACCCAATTTACGCTGAGAGGCTAAAATGCTCAGGTGAATTGTTCACGTACCATCCAATAAATGCCAACCAAGTTAACATCTTTTATATTAACAATACCGTCACCATTTAGATCAGCGCAGGGTTCTGCAGGGGGTACATGTTGCATCCAATAAAGCCCGACAATGTTAAAATCCCTAACGTTAACGATACCATCACCATTCGCATCCCCAGGTATCTTTACCCAGAAAACATAACTATTTATGGCCTGTTGCGACTTGTATCGTGAAGACACTTTTACCGTGTAATTGCCCCACGCCGAGTATAAGGGTAACCCCATCTCAAAATTTATTCCAAAGATTAGGTTGTAGTTTCCGTTAACTGAGGTAATTGTTTGGTCGCCAAAGGGTTCCAAGTTGTTCTGAACAGACAACCCACTCCCGCTACTGGAGACTATCTGAAACTGTACAGAGGCTTCGGGACAATAGGGGAAATATATGTATGGAGGAACATTGTCAAAGGCGCACACATAAGCAGTTGCATTTCCAAGCGCCACCCACTCCCCAAGGTAAATAGAGTCAGTAATCACAGAAAAAGTTGAGTTTGCCGGAACTGGTTGCAAAGCCATTATTCTTGTAGTTATAGGCACCAAATTAGCATCAAAAACTGTAAGGGTTAGATATACTAATGGTTTGTAATTCGTGTTTGTAACAGTTATATTGAAAGCAGGACCCGGCTGCGATTGTGTGGAAGGGCGGGTGAAATTAGTTCTAGGCACGAAGGCGCCGGTACCAACAATTTCCCCAACTTGTAGTGAAACTATGTTGAAGCTCCAGTTTTGCGGTGACAAAGTGCCCGTGGACAAAGTTCTAAAAAGAACTGGCCGAATATACGGGTCAGTTTTGCTGTTTTGAATGATTGTTACGGCAACTAGACCGTCGGAAACAGGGACACCGCCTAAAGTAAGGTTGCCGCCAACATTTACTGTTAAAGTAGGCGTAAAATACAACTTGTAAACATGCTGATCAGTAATCGTGCTGATCAATAGTTTGGGGACCGTTATCGAAGCAACGTTGGATTTCGCTTCTGCACCTACGCTATCTGTTACGTTAACATAGACCATGTATGACCCCGAAGAAGATGGCGTAAATGTCCAATTGGACAAGGTAGCTCCAGAGACCACTGCGCCGTTGAGATACCACTGATACGAGTAAGGAGATGTACCACCAGAAACCGTAGAATTAAACAATTGGGTTTGACTAACATTCATAACAACGGAAGAAGGCGAAATAGAAACGTTCAGAGGAGGATTCACGGTCACTTGAACCATGTTGGACTGCACTGTTGTAAAGGTACTATCTGTAACATTCAAATGAATAGTGTACACCCCTTCTGAACTCGGTGTAAAGGTGTAAGTCGGATCGATCGCATCGGAAATTGGGGTGTTGTCTAAATACCACTGGTAGGAAAACGGTGGAGAGTCGCCCAGAACCGTTGAGGTGAATGTTTGGGATTGACCAGCATCCATTATTACAGAAGACGGCTCTATAGAAACTTCCAAGACGAATATGGTTGACAACGTCTTCGCATTTGAAGAAAAAGGCAATACGAAAAGCATCACACAAAGGCCAATGACCAGAATCTTATTTCTCATACCTACTCCTCTTTAGTTTAAGTATTTTCTCAGATAAAAATAAAGCGATATTATCTTCTACATTCCTCGAAAGCCCGAAACTCCACGTCGCCAACTTCATTACCCACCGATATTATGTTGGATTAGCGCTAATTTAATCCTATAGCTTTGTACATCCGTCCAAATTCCTTGTACACCACATTCGGTAAATGAGGCATTTGTGACCACTTAAATTTCAAGGAAATAACTCATTTGTTCCAAAATTTCTGATTCGTCTTTTTTTCTTCTTCTGAGCACAAGCAAAGCAAGAAGGGCAAACAGGAACATTAAGAGGATTATCCATAGAATTATGTAGAGGTCTCTTTGGCTAATAGGAGTGCGACGTTGTAACACTTTAACTTGGCCAATTACATAGTTATTATTAATAATGTTAGTTTCTTCGGGCACTCGACTTGCCGAGGAGCTTATGCTGTAAACTCCTGCATCTACGTTTGAGGTATTCCATAGGAAAGAAATTGCTCTTTCTGCATTTGGCTCTAAGGAGATAACGTCTACTGTTCCAATAATGGCAGAATCATAAAGGACTGACAGTGAAAAGTTTTCCGAAATAGCCCCAAAATTCTTCACGGTTACGCTAATGCTAAGTGTCTGGTCAACATACAATTCCGCTGCAGAAATGCTTGCTGCAACAATCGCAATGTCTCTCAGTACTATGTTAAAAGTCACGGATTTCTCAGGACAATAAATTACTCCGCCTAAGGAAGGTTCCTTATCGAAAACTGCCACGCGTATTACAGCGGTTCCAGTCGCAGCCCATTTTGGAACATAAAATGTTCGATAAATTAGTAGTTCGCCATGGGGCATTGTGAAGTGCATAATGGTTTCATAGATCTGTTGATTTAAAGCGTCATACACCCCTATGGTCAAAGTGATATCCTTAAGGCTTATAGCTATATTTTCTAGTGTGATTTCTAATCCCACTTCGTTTCCTTTAACGAAATTTTGCTTTTCGACGCGTGGTTCTGGATATTGGGTCGGTGTAACCGTTCTCACTTTGGTGTCTATCAACCAGCCAACCTTATACGTCAACACATCAAAAGCCAACCTTCCAGCGATAGAAACAGAGGCATATACGCGCCATTCGCCAAAGGCAATGTTTTCGACATTTTCAACCCAGGGGATGCTGAAGTTTATCCTGGCCACGCCACTCTGGTTAGTCACGACAACTCGAAATTGGTTAAGTGTTGAAGTAGGTGCAATAACTTGAAATGAAATGAAAATGGAGGCAACGGGATCTCCGTTATACGTTACCAAAGCATAAATGAGCATCTCTTCAAGTGGAGAAAACGCTTCACTCGACTGGTTTATGCCCCTACCGTCGAAAGGTGCCTTCCTGGAAAACGCATCGACTATCAAAGCATTATCGGTACCATGAACCAAATGCATCTGAAACAAAGCGTTGAAAATGCTTATTGACACTATGCTAAGCAGCATCAAAGATAGAATGCTTGCGCGTTTTTTGTTCATACTCCTCAAAAATTAAGAACTAACAAAAGAACTTAATCAATATTCCCGTATCAGAAATATAACGTTAAACGATATGGACCGAAGCAGAATTTTGCTAGCTAGTGTAGGAGAGGCGTCTATTATTGTATTTTTTCAATAATCCTATAGGTATCATGATCAATATAATCGATATTTGAACAAACAGTAGGTTAGTGAAATCTTCATTTTGAATATAAGTACAATAGCCGCCAACAGGCGAAACTATGTAGAAGGCCATAACATCTATGATAGTTTCTTGGGTAGGAGATGTCGACACGATAGCTGTCCATAACGATGGATAAATTGGGTAGACGTTCCTAGTGATAGTGAAGTTTATTGTGGCATATCCAGAGGAGTTTGTTTGCGCCGTATTAAGTGATATAATGCGGTTTTGAGGGTCATTCACTTAGAAACTAAAACAGATTGGACGGGAATTTTTTTGTATGTAACGTAAGCGTAGAGGACTACCCTTTCACCCAAAAAACACGGTGCACCTTCGACATTTTTCCCTTTCCCACCTCCGTTGTTGAAGAGGTCGATTACCCAATCCGTATCGACCGCATGAACAACATAAGAAAAAGCCAGAAAAAACAAAACAATAGTAATGAAAATAAGCACTGATACCAATATTTCGCGAGGGACCCTCATCTCTTTATCACTTAGTTAACAATATTGGTTGACACTAGCACATCATAAATATAATAAAGTAACACGTTAAACTTTTCCTATATTTTGTTCTATAACACTTTTCTATGTATATGAGCCAAAATTTCGAGTTCTCATTAAAGAATGACGCATCTCAACTTATGGATAATGTTTTAACCAGTTGATGCACATTGCCGTAACGTCAACTATGTTGATTATACCGTCACAGTTTACGTCCACGTTTGGCGGTGCGGGCGGCACTGTTTGCACCCAATATTGGCAGATTTGATTAGCGTCTTGGATGTTCACATAGAAGTCACCGTTTATATCACCAGGTATTGTGACCTTAATCTCTCCGTCCTGAAAGGTATTATCGAGAATTTGTGTTTCTAGCAGAACTGGACCGGCACAAGCGGTTATGACATAACTACTTTTATCGAAGTAGGCAGTGTTCCATACAAAAGTGATTGTGACTAGAACGTTGCTTTCTAGAGTGACTATTTTTGTTTCGATAGCAGTTGCGTTGACGTATGCGGTAAGATTGAAAGTTTCTTCAAAGCTCCCTCGATTTTCGACTGTTATGTTTATGAGTGCGACGTAGCCTTGGCCGACAACATTTCGTAGAGGCTTAATTTTTATTATAGATAGGTCGTGGAAAAGCACGGGATCTCCGATGCAATAAACATAATTGTCATAAGAACCTACGTATATTCTACCTTCAAAGGCAGACGGAGACGACACTATGCCAGCACCTGTTCTGTAACGCCAAATTAGACTGCCAGTAAGGGCATCTAGACAATAGAGATGGCCATCAGCAGAACCTACGTAAATCTTACCCTCAGAAACAGCCGGGGAGGATTCTAACACGAAATCGTCTGTTTGTAAACGCCAAACCAAATCACCATTTGAAGCATTCAAACAATAAACGTAATGGTCGTAAGAGCCTAAATATACATGACCATAAGCTACAGCAGGAGAAGATGCCACTCTGTCTCCAGTTTGGTAACTCCAAATAAAATTGCCATCTGAGGCATTCAAACAATAAACATGAGAATCTTCTGAACCAATATAGACGCGATTTTCTGCAAAAGTTGGCGAAGACACAACTATCTCGGCTCCCGTCTGAAAACGCCAAACCAAATCACCTGTCAAGGCGTTCAAGCAATAGATGTAGCCGTCCCAAGAGCCGATGTACAACCTATCCTCAACAACAGCAGGAGAAGAATCAACACCAGCACCCGTCCTAAACCGCCAAACTAGATTGCCGATGGAGGCATTCAAGCAGTAAACATAACTGTCTCCAGATCCTATGTAGACTCTATCGTCAACAACTGCAGGTGAAGAATCAATTGTGCCGCCAGTTTTGAAACGCCAAATTAGACCACCGTTTAAGGCATCTAAGCAGTAAACATAGTTGTCCCAAGAGCCGATGTACAACCTATCCTCAACAACAGCAGGAGAAGAATCAACACCAGCACCCGTCCTAAACCGCCAAACTAGCCCACCAGTTGAGGAATTTAAACAGTAGACATAGCTATCCCATGAACCAACATAAACCCGACCATTAATGATGGACGGGGAAGAAGAGACCCAAGAGCCTGTTTGATATCTCCAAGCTGTGCGATTATCGCTTGGCGTCGTGGAAGAGGTGTATCCTGTATGTGCCAAATCGTGACGGTACATTTGCCATGAATCAGCATCTGCAAATCTGGCTTGAAAATTTGTTAGCTTACCACTATAGATCCCTGTTGGAAGTGTCGCGGTTAAACTAGCTATATGGATGGCTAATGTTGAAAGATTGCACAAGACCAGCAAGGTCATCAATATTCGCGTTATTTGTTGTTTCATCTTTATATCTACAAGTCTACCTTCGGCTTGCTTGCCTTTTAGTCTTTCTCAGAATAGCTATAGAAGGAAATTCTATGCACAACTTGGTGTATCAGATGTTGCCAATACAAATCTATGTACTATTCTATCCATAATGACCTTTAGTCGAAGTGTTTATGTTAAAGTAGAATATGACTCTAATCAATGTCTATGATATCCTATAGCCCATACAAGTATAAAAAGGGATTGTAGTAGTAGCTACTTTTTCTTGCGCCTTATTACCCGCATAGTCAAGCCAAAGATTGCAAAGATTGAGCCATAGCAGACCAGAGATGGCAACGTGTAAGCGCGTGCTGAAGTTGAGATCCCGCCTACTGGTGGCACAAACCTGAAAACGGCTTTCAACGTGTGGTTTTGGTTCATCGTTACGAAGTATGGATTTGCCGAACCTACATTAATCAAATCCAACTCCCAATGGTCAAGAGTAAATCCTGCATCTGGAATTGCGAGCACACTGACTATTGTGCCATACCCATACGCGTATTTTCCAGGAACCGGGTTGGTTGTGCCGCCTGCGGTTGTCTCTATTGTAAGGTAATAGAGTGGGTGCATAATCAGAGTGCCAAACGTTGCTCCAAGTGTTACCTCGTTTATATTGTAGTTGACTGCTGGATCGTCTGGATAGACACCGTCTGTGCCTTTAGCCTGGTCATAGAACCATACCTTGAATCCGACGGTCTTGGGTAAGGTTGTAATTGCAAAATCATAAGCGTCACCGTCAGAACCTACTAATGGAATAACCATCTCAAATGTCCAGTCACCCAACGCGCCTGGTACGGGATTAGTGTGCGTCCATTTGAGGTCGCCATCATTAGTCTTGCCAGCATTCATGTCTGCGTCCCACATTCCAGCGCCATCATCATAGTAAAGATCGTTTTTTGAATAGAAGGGTGAACCTGTCCAAGAAGTTACTCCTTCTCCGTTTTCTCCTGCACCTACAACACCGTCGTGATTATCGTCGAATAGTATGGCGAAGCCTTTCCAACGGTTTGCAAAGTCGGTTGCCCAGTACGTGTCGTTTTTGATTTTGACAAGAATGTAGAGGTTGGTATAGTCGTTCTTCACATAGAGACTGGCGTTCAGTTTAATGTCCAGAGACCCATCTGCTCTTTTTCTCATTTCAAGTGTAAAGTCTCGAGTGTTGGCGTCTGACCATTCGCCTAGGCCCATGGTGCCGTCAATGGAAGGTGTGGTGGATGCCCAGAAGCAATGTAGATCTGGTTCAAGGTGTGCTAGTGCTGGCAGGGTAGCTGATGCGAATAGTAAGGAAATCACTAAAACACTTAATAGCCTACTTAAGTCTCTATTGTTCATTTCGCGTAGTCTCCTTTCTCTATCGGCACTTTATAATTAGCATTAATTACGTTTAAAGGTTGTGGAAGTAAGTTCTAGACACCCTTGAGTACAGCTATTGTACATTTCAGTGACTAGGAAATTTAGATACCGGGGGTTTTGCGAAGCCAGTTTTGGACAATTATTGTTACGTCGATTATGTTTATGATATTATCCATGTTGAGGTCTGCATGGGGGTTGTAGTTTTGTTGGCCGTGGGTTGTTTGCCAAGCCAAAGTGAGCAAGGTGACGTCTGCGATGTTGACGATTCCGTTGTGGTTGATGTCACCTTCCAAGTATGGGTTCATAAGGGGGTAATGATCGATATTTCCCCATGGGAGTATTGTGTCGCCTACACCGTCTCCGTTCAGGTCTTGTCCTGCATAGTCGCTCCAGTAGTTGCCTTCGTCGAAGCCGTTGTCCCAGTAGTTGATTAGCGTGGTTTCGATTTGGGTTTGCCGCGTGTTGTTGATGAGGCTGTTGTGGTAAATGAGGTTGTTGTTGGAGTTTTGGGCGATTTGGATTCCGACTGTGTTGTTTTTTATTATGTTGTCAACGATGAGTGTGTTGTTGGAATTTTGTAGGCTGATTCCGTGTTGGTTGGTGGTTATGATGTTGTTTGTGATTTTTGTGTTGATGACGGAGTTGATGAGCACGGCTGCACCGATTGGAAGTTGGTTTTGGCTGCTGTTTTTGATGGTGAACCCTGTGATGGTGACGTTGTTTGCTGTGATTTGGATTGCGTGTCCGTTTTTGTTTGCGTTTATGGTGGTGGTTGTTTTGTTTTTTCCGATGAGTGTGAGGGTTTTGTTTATGATTATGTTTTCGTTGTATGTGCCATGGTTTACTTGGATTGTGTCGCCGTTGGTTGCGTTGTTTATTGCTTCTTGTATGGTTGGGAAGTCTTGTGGGACGTTTATTAGGTGTGGTGGTGCCAAGTCGACTGCTGCCCATGCGGCTTGGAGATATCGTTCGTAGCTGAAGTGGTCGAACCTTCCGAATGCGAGCCTGTACTGTTGTCCCGGGGTGAGGTCTTGGATCGTAAAGGTTCGATGGTACCAGATGTCTGGGAGATCACTGTTTGCGTAGTCTAGAATGTGTTTGGTTGCGATTATGGTGGAGAGATCAGGTTGGAGAAGGTAGATGGCTATGTATTTTCTTGACGGAGTTACTACGTAGGAAACGTCGTTGTAGTAGAAGTATCCGCTAATTTCGATTATGCCGTTCTCAGGGACTGTGAAGATTTGGTTGTGGTACGCAAAGAATGTGTAGTTCCATTCGGTTGCGCCTGGGTGGCCTATGGTGTCTATTAGGATTCCCTCGCCGTATGGTGTTGTTGTTTGGGCGATATTTACATAATGACCCTGTGGGATTGTGGCTTTTTTCCAAGACTGTATGGTAGTGTCGATTGGCCAGCTTAGAGAAATGGGTATTGTTTGAATTGTTAGGTAGATGATGAATAGAAAAAGTGTGCTGAGTGATGTTGTTTTCATGCTTGTTCACGCTATATTTTGAGCTTGATTTTTCAGTTTTTATCATAAGATCTTCTTGAGTTAGAAATCACCAAAAAAAGAAAGGAAGGTGACAGTTCACTATCAGTTTGAGCGGCTTATGGGTCTGGATACCACGGTGGCAAGCCGCTCTTCTTGATAATGAACGTGTTTGTCACTTCTGGGCACCATGAGATGCCATTGAAGAAGGGCAGTGTTGTGAACGCATTCGCCTTTGCTGTGCCTGTTCCTACGAATGCCCATTTCTCGATGTGTATGCCTGGCATCGTGATGTATTGAAAGCCTGGATCCAGCGTACCTACCCACATGGCCGGTGTGTTGATTGGAACCATTAGGTCGTCGTATAGGGTCACTGTTAAGGTGACTTGTCTGGCCATCATGTAGTCGTTTTGTACGCCGAGTTTCACGTAGACTATTTCGCTCTTGAAGAAGTCGCCCTTGGGGTTGCCGAGTTCGTCGCATTCTTCTTTGCTGACGATCCAGATGCCCCAGCCGACTTTGAAGCTCATTGTGTCATTGATTGTCTCTGCGTATGGCTTGTCGTAGCCGGGTATGCCTGGGCCGTGTGTGCCGATTTCCCATGTCGCAATGGCTTTCCAGGTTCCGAACAGTGATTCTGGACCTGGTGGGTCGCATGGCCATGGGACGCGGAAGTAGTAGTACGCCCAACCGTTTTCGTCAGATACGGCTGTGCCTGTTAGGACTATGTTGTCGTTGTTGTCGTGGACTTCGTATGAGATTAGCTGGGCTTGTACTGGGTCTCCACCGTAGGTTACGTAGGCCCACAGTTCTACCCATTCGCCTGGGCGGAAGAGGTCACAATCGTAGCCTAAGCCTTCGCCGAAATATGGATCAGGAACCAAGAATGGATCTTGGTATCTCCAGCGTTGGCTCTGTAGGTCAATGACTGCGCCTGATGGCCTGACTTGAACCTGCAAAGTTCTTGAGAATGGATCGCTAACTCTACCGTCTTCGTCTGTAACTATTAAGGTTACAGTGAATGATTGAACGTCTGGTGGGGGTGTCCACGAGTAGGTGTGGGTGGTTGTTGGGATTGCTGTGTGTTCAACTGGTGATCCGTCACCCCAGTCCCAAGCATAGTCCACTATCGGTACCCAGTCGTAACCATTCCATCCGCGGGTTGAGCCGCTTGCGTCGAAGCTTATGGGTGAATCTACATAGAATGGAGGGGCCGATGTTACGAAGTATGCCACTGGTGGTGCTGGAGCTGCGGACAAGCTGAACGTGCCGTCGTAGACTTGGTCTGGTGGTGGTGAGACATCGTAGTTTTCTTTGTCCATCAGGATGGTTTCACAAAGGTCCATGTCAGTAACGGTCAAGTCAATCATCAACACTGGACCGCTAGTGTCTGGAGGCCAAAGTGCTGGGTTGATCTGCATGACCACTTCGATTAGGTGGCCGCTTCCGGTTTTGGCTTTGTCGACGCCCAGTAAGCCGTAACCGAAAGGTATGACTTCGCCATTTACGTTGTCGATTGTGCCTGGGAATGTCAGGATCGGGTCGGCGCCGTTGTTGCTTAGGAATCCGCCTTCGCTTACGGACACTACTTGCAGGACTGTTGGGTTGAAGTAGAAGCCGCATTGGAAGCTGAGTAGGTTACCTACGCCTGTTACGTCGACGTAGACGGTGAATGTTTCGCCTGGAGTGTGTGTTGGGTAGGTCCAGTTTATGGCTAATGGGTTTGATTGTATCGAGTCTGCGGGGTCTTGGGCGAATGCTCGTGGAACGAAGAGTGCTCCGCTGAGCATCAGCAGTATGGCGAGAATGGCGCTCATCTTGTTTCCTTTCATTTTATTTCTCACTTTCCAATTTTATTACTCTAAAATAGCCGGAAGGGGACTTTGCCCCTTGCCGGTGGTGGTAATTTTGGCTTAGTTGCTTATCGGCTTACCAGTACCAGCGTTTTTGCCAGTTGGCTAATAGTAAGTTGACGTCTGAGATGTTGACGATGCCGTCGCCGTTAACGTCTGCCGCTACGTTGAGGAACACTTCGGCGACTGGTGTTTCGAAGGTGATCGAGTAGTGGGTGGTGCCGTAGGTCCACTCCCAGTGATAGGATTCGTAGATCCTGATCTTGCCGAAAGTGGATACCTTGAACGTTGCAGGAGCTGCGACGATTACTGAGCCGCCGGCTGGCACCTCAACTGTTGCCGTTGTGGTTTGGCCTGTGCCCGCTGCAACCCAGTTTGCTCCGTTCCATACTTCGACGCGGTAGTCGAAGTAGTAGCTTACGGTGACAGCTGTTGGGTAGGTGTTTCTGAATTTCATTGTTTTGGCGAGTTTGACTTCGTAGCTGACTGGGTCTTTTGTTGCGGTGCGTGTTTCCGTCCAGCCTATGCTCTGGGCTGCTCCGCCTGGGAGCATGGTGATCGTTTCTCCGACTGGCACGTTCCAGAAGCCGTGGGTTATGGTGGTGCCTCTGTAGGATTGGCCTTCGGTGAAGCTGATCAACACGTTCTGGACTGCTGGTGTTCTGCTTAGGAGGATGAACGGACCGCATCCGTAGACGAGGTCGTATTGCCAAGCGTCAATGTCGCCTGAGGTGCTGATTGGAATCTGGCTCCACAGGTGCATTGGAATCAACGGGATGCCGCCTACCCAGTGAAGGGCCAGCCATGGCAACGGAACGTCAAAGTAGACCATCAACTGGTTTTCCGCCAGCGCTGGATCCCACTCAACATAGTCGAAGTTCCAATCTGCTGGGTCAAGGTCCCACCATGGTGGCAACGCTGTATCGTATGGCCAGAGTGACTGCCATGTTGGGTTTAGGCCTACTTTGACTACGGCTTCGGCTAGCCAGCCGTTCCAGGATAGAATGTTGTCTGCTTGGTACTTCCAGCTGAAGACTACGTCTACTGGTGTGAGCACATAGTCTTCGAATGGACCGTCTATCTGGTCTCCGTTGCCGACTGCGATTTCGCTTCTGTCATGGTATGGAATGTTCTGCCAGTACACGTCTGTTCTCAAGTCGAAGAGGAGTGTGGTTTCACCGCCGCCTGGAGTGTAGTCCCATGTGCCTGCTTCCCAGTCTGTGGCTATCCATGGGAGGTCTTCTGCAACGTTGTACGGGTTAACAGCGATCAAGGCGTCGTACACTTTGCCTAGGACATCCCAGTCCCACAGCCACTGAGCGCTGATAACGTTCAACGAGAGCAGGTCGCCTGCCCAACCGTAACGGATAATGTCACCGTAGCCGGTTCCGCCTAGCTTGTAGGCGTTCATGAACGTCCACCAGCTGTTCAAGCCGACGCCGACGCCGTTAACGACGCCTCGCCAGTTGCTCAAAGCAGCCTTATAACCAGCAAAGCTCCAAACCCAGATCACAGGTTCATCAGTTTCCATAATCTCCTGCGCCAACCAAGCGTGGTAGACACCGTCGCTTGGGTTGCTTGGGCTGCCTGGTTCGCTTGAGATGAGCATCTGGTCGACTTCATAGTCGAAGTCGGGGTTAGCGTACATGACGTAGTTGTTGCCGTATGGTTCTGGCTTGTCGATCATGCCACTGGTGTAGTACACCAAGAAGTCTGGGTCTCTGCCGAGGCTCCAGCCTCCCGTGTAGAGGTGGTATCGGTATTGGCCCATGACTTGTGGGCTCGTGACGCTTCTCGGTCGGATGTAGAGGTCAACGTACATTCTGTATTTTGTTCCTGTATAAGCGTAGCTCATTTCGGGCAAGACTTGTTCCAAGTAGTTCTCAAGCTCAATGCCTTGCTGAGTTCTCGGCGTCATCTCTGATCTTGCGAAGACCAGAAGGTGACCGTCAGCAACTGCTGGGAATGTGCCTGACGAGTCAGGTGTGTCGAAGGGACTGTCCCAGAAGAACATGTATTCGCCTGGGTGTGCTGGGTCTTCGACAACTGGCAGGTCTGCCAAGAGCAGATCAATTGCCGCTTCCCAGTCTGGCACATCGTCTGGCGTGGGTGTCATAGTCGTTCTCGGCGCAAGGTTGTAAAGGTCTGTGCATCCCGGATTATACCAGCCCGTGCCCAAATAAGCAAGCACAGAGTCAAGCTTCTGGCCCATACCGGCAAGGTAAGTGTTAATGAAGTACTGCTTGTCGATAAGGTGCGCAATAGCTTGTCTCACGGATTGGATGCTGGTGGGCAAGACTTGATTGTTAATGTCGTACTGGAAAGCGCCAAATTCAACGTAGAAAGCCGTGCTGTACTGTGCGTGGGTTGGATCGTTCGTCTCGAACCATTGATAGTCAATCGGCTCAAGACCCCAATCCATAATGTCGATCTCTTTAGCCTTAAAGCCCGCAAGCTCAGTCGTATAGTCAGTGTAAACTTTGATCAAAATCTGGCTTACTCTCGGACCAAACGCCTCGAAAACATTGTCGTCAGTGCTGCTTGGCGTATGAAACGCAAATGTTGGTACTAGACTCAAAGACATCAAAGCGATAAGCGCTATACTAACTAACGCATATTTCTTATTCAATTTCCTTACTCCTTTCTCTTTTTCAGCAGTAACAATATGAACCGAAGCACACTTAAAAGTTTTATGGAAGATTTTTACATGTCAAACCCAAAGAAAAAACTACGCCTGCCTCTTACGAATCCGCCCATACAAAAACGAAACAACAGCAAGAAGCACAATCACGGCAACAAACACGACAGAAGGAAGAATATACACCGACCAAGAAGGCAACGGCAAACTCATCACAACATCCCGAGACAACGCGGACAAAACAATATTCTTCCTAGCCGAAACCCAAGAATTAGACACGTTATACTTGCTGTATATCTGCACATCACCAACCGCAAAACGACCAGTCGAATTAAACAACTCAGAAAACAACAGAAAACTAGCCCACCCATCAGCATCACTTAACCTCGAAGCAATCGTAGGACTAAACGGAGTAACCCCACCAAGAACACTAGTATTAGCACCAGAAAGCGGACTCCCAAAATAGTCCACCGTACGAACCCGCACAACAGACCACACATACAATTTCGCACTACCCAAAACATTAACAGCGTCTAAAACAAACGACGTATTCAACAAAGAAAGCACACTCGAACCCTGCAAATTAATAGTACGCAAAGTAGAATTACTAACAGTCACGTTAGAAAAACCAAAAAACATCACGTCCACAGTATCAACAAAAGTATTAACAAGAACAAGATCCGGCGAACGATCACCCAAAGTCAAAGAAGAATTCGCAACAAAATTAGTCAACCCACTCCACGAACCAGTCACATTAATACCCGTAAACAAAAGCTCCTTAATCACAGAATCAACAGCCGAAAGCTTAGAATCATCCTTCAATTGCACCATCGAAACATACCCATTAACCAAAGAAACCCTCGCCGTACCCACAACAAAAAGAGCCATAACACGAGAAGAAGACTCAACACGCAAACTCGAATTCTTCCTCATCTCCAACGAATTCCCAACAGAAGAACCATTAGCCAACGTAAAATTCGACGAATCATCAGCAAAAATCTGAGACGTCTTCACAGAAGAATTCGAAAAGTAAACAGAACTAGTCTGATAAAAACGCACAAAACCATAACTCATAGAAGACTGAACAAACGACAGAAAAGCCTTATCATAAACAACCACCTCAGGACCCGTAGCCGCAGAACCCAACAAACAATTGTACAAATACCCCTTCGCAAACTCACGCAACTCGATACGCGCCTGCTGATAAGAAGTCGGCTTAGACATGTTAGACATATAAAGCAAACTACGCCCACGCGCAACAATCTTCCCAAACAAAGTACAATTATTCAACGAAACAGTAGCGTTGTCTCTCGCAAGAATAATCCCCGCCGTCTTTACGCTACCCTTCATACTAGAATTACTAATAGTCACACGAGAATTACCCACGGCCTCTATACCATTACGAGCCAAGCCGCCCACCAAACTACTCCCCGCCGTCACATTCACCGTCGCCCAATTCTTCACACTCAAACTAGTAGCAGCCCCCTGCTTACTCCAAGCAAGCGACAAAGACGCATTACCAGTAACACTAGAACTAGTAAAATTCACACCATAAAACTTCACAACCGAAAGACCCGTAGCATTAAAAATAAAACTTTCACGCTTCTTCGTAAAAGGATTAATCGGACCAGCCCCCATAGAAACAGAAACACGCGCGTTATTGTATGTACGAATAGACTCAACAAAAACATAAGAAAGATTCACAGAAGAATCACCCGAGCAATTAAGCAACGCGGGATATGGTTTACCTATATCCTTGAAAAACGCACGACTAAACGAAAGTTCCTTCCCAGTGACCTCACTATTATCACGAACGTCTATCACACTACCAAAACTAAGCTTGGTCGCAGCAACATACCCAAAAGCGATTATAGTCGCATTCAAAACAATCAAACGCGGATGCCCATCCGGAGAAGGACTAGACAACCGAATATAACGATCATAATCCCTCTTCGAACCCATTAAATAAAGCGTAACATAACGCAAAATAAGCGTACCATTATCCCGCACAATTATACTCCCGTCCAGAAAAACCCTCGCACGCGCAGAATAACTCAACCCAGAAATACTCGTAACATTATTCCCAGCCACAACAATGTTACCAGTAATGTTAATGCTACTCGCAAAATTCATTGTAGCCCCCACATCCATGGGAACCGTTGAGCTCACCAAGGATACCGACGCAGGAACCACGGAATCAAAAGAAGAAGCAACAGGAATAAAAGGAAAGAATAACTCAGCAGTTAAAGGGAAAACCATAACCAAAAAAAGCAAGATTGTAAGCCTAGTCTTCATGGAATCTCACCGAACCTTCCTAACCTTGACTGGATTTTTTGCAGTAAAAGAGCTATTTAATTGTTTTCCTTAGGAGAGAAAAAACATCGAATATTATGCATAACAGCATAACGTTAAAATAAAGACCAACCCTCAGTCATTTACGGTGCAGCGGCTTTAATGAAGAGACACAAGAACGAAATCTACGGATACGCTCTAATCTTCACATTAATCCTCACGCCGATTTACATCAGTAAAGTTTCTGCAACGACAACCATTCATTCCGTCAGCAACTTTCAATACGGAACCATACAAGAAGCCATCAACGCCGCGACCCCGGGAGAAACCATAATCGTCCCAGCAGGCATTTACCAAGAAACCATAATCGTAAACAAGACTTTGACAATTTTGGGAAAAGATAAACTTCACACCATAATACAAAAAAATGACGCAGCAGACATAGTCAAAATCGTTGCAAACAACGTCTACTTTTCAAACTTCACCATAAGAAACGGAATCCACGGCATCACCGTAACCTCATCCAACAACACAATAACAGAAAATATTGCCTTTAACAACAGCATCGGAATACACCTAAACAAAGCCTCTCACAACATAGTTAGCAATAACCTAATAAACAAAACAAACACTCACCCAGGAAGCGGAATATTCCTAAACGGATCAACAAACAACCTCCTCTCAAACAACAGAATCCTAGAAAGCGGTGAAGGAATCTACCTCCGCGGATCTAGCAACAACACTGTGATACGCAATTGGCTAACCAACAACAGCAAAACAGGCATTTGTTTAATGAAAGCCGAAAAACCTACTGAGTATAACATTATACGCGACAACATCATAGAAGAAGGCGCCTGCTACGGCATAGATTTCTGGAGCGTGAAATATAACGTTATCATTAACAACACTTTAAAATATAATGGTAACACCTTTTCAGTCCAATATTCAAATAACAACACAATCTATCACAATAACATTATCAACAAACCCACACAAATACCAGTTTATTCAATATACTCGCAAAATAATTGGGATAACGGCTTTGAAGGAAATTACTGGAGCAACTACAAATGGACAGAATTCGACGAATTTGGGATCGGAACCAAACCGTACAACACAAGCCGAAACCCAATCGATCAAGACATGTTCCCCCTAAGAAGCCCCTATATGGTGGGCGACGCAAACCACGACAGCATAGTTAACATAAAAGACGTCAACATCGTCGCCATAGCGTGGAACGCCACACAAGGCACGCCGAAATACAACCCCCACGCAGACTTCAACATGGACAACATCATAGACGCAGCAGACATAGAAATCCTACGCGAAAAATGGCAAAAAACCATCAAACCCTAAAGTGAACTCTTGGTTCTCTGTTCATATTTGGGGTGTATTTGGATCCTAATAGGATCATATATGGAAGAGGGGGAGAGAAGCGCGGCGCACAACCACACCGTTCCGCACGCATGAAAGCAGCCAGCACATTAATCATAAATTCACAAAACCTTAAAACCCACCCCACCTTTTACACAATTAACAACGATCGGAGAAGCAAAATTTGGAAGTAAGCCGACAAAAACTCCGCGAACAAACCCTGAGCCGATTCAAATACATACGAACATGCGTACTAGCCAGAGAATTATGCTTGTTAATCCGCAGCAATCGTGTAGCACTGGAGAAAGAAGACGTAAAAAACAGTTGCTTATTCATCTCAAAACTCTGCAACGAAGCAGGATGCCAAGAACAAAGCGAACTCTGCCGAAAAGCCGCAGAAGCACTAGAAAAAAACGAAGAACAATACCTCGAAATCTGCCAACAAAGCTGCATAAAATGCGGCGAATCAAAAGCACCCCTAAGCAAAAAGAACACCTACGTCGCATAAAACCACCAGAAAACCTTAAAAAACAACCGCCACATCATCATACACACCAAAGCGAGGACCACAAATGTTCATCGCCCCCTTCGTAGCATCACCACTCCCCGTAATCCGACACATGCTAGAACTCGCAGAACTCAAACACAACGAAACCTTCTTCGACCTAGGCGCAGGAGACGGAAGAACCGTCATCATGGCCGCACAAGACTTCGGCGCACGCGCCGTAGGCGTAGAATTAAGAGATGACCTGGTAAAAAAAGCACTCACATCCATTCGTGAACTTGGGCTTCAAGATCGCGTCACAATAGTTCAAGGCGACATGTTCACTGTTGACCTACGCGCGGCAGATGTCGTGTTTCTTTATCTCACAACAAGCGCAAACGAAAAAATCAAAACGAAACTGGAATCAGAACTTAAAAACGGCGCACGCGTAGTATCGCACGATTACGAAATTATAGGCTGGAAACCCTACAAAATAGACAATTTTTGCGAAAACCCAAAGCTAGGCTACCCATCGCACACCATTTACGCGTACAAAAAACAGTAACAAAACATTAGTTCGGGATCGCATGCCACCATTTAAAACAACATACAAGATAAGCTGGGCTGACACCGACGCGGCTGAAGTCGTCCACTTTTCAAATTACTTCCGATTCTTTGAAAGAGCAGAAGAAGAAATGTATCAAAAATTGGGCTTCACTTTTAACGATTTCATCCAAAAATACAACCTCTGGCTTCCAAGAGTCGAAGCCCTTTGCAAATTCAAAGCTCCCGCAAAATTTGGCGACATTCTCGAAATTTCTTTAACCGTAGACTACATCAAAGAAAAATCAATCAAATACATCTTCACTATCAATAAAAAAGAAAACAAACAACTCATCGCTGAAGGCTACGTGATTTTGGTTGCCGCAAACAAAAAACTCGGCAAAGCAGTAGCCATTCCGAAAAAATTCGTCCAAAAATTGAAAACCTACAAAAAAATAAGCTAAAAACTTTTTAGAAGCTAATAACAATTTAACCTACGTGAAACAACTTGTACGCCTATATATTCATAACCACCGAACCAGCCAAACTTTGGGAAATCGCCGACGCATCATCGAATATTAAAGGCGTAAAAATGGCGCACGCAGTAACAGGTTCATTCGACGTAATAGTATTCGTTGAAACCCCAAAACTAGATACATTAGGAGAAATATTAAACGAAATTCGCAAGCTAAACGGCGTTTTACACACTCAAACCGCAATAGTGATGCCCGAAAGAATATAACCTCGAAATAACCAAACAAAATAACACACAATTTTTCTGAGCTGTGCCGGAAGAAATTAATCTCGCGCCTTGGAAACTATTTAAAACACTTTTACATAGGATATATTGGTTAGTTTCATGTTTTCGAAGGCAAGAGTTACAGAAAGGGGAGCTATTCTTCTGGGCAAACACGTAGCTTGCGACGGTTTTGAGGAGGCAAGGCCGGTACGAGTTGTTACTCACGCCCATTCTGATCATCTACTAGGATTGCGACAAAGTCTCATGCACTGTGAGAGGGTAACGATGACTCCAGCGACCAAGGATTTAATTGACGTGATGCTGGGCCCACTTTTCCTCATGATGGGTGATGTGAAAACTCTTAATTATGAAGAGTTGTTGAAAGTGGATGATGAAACTTTAACGTTGCATTATGCAGATCATATCTTAGGCGCAGCACAAACACTTGTTGAAGACGCTGAAGGAACAAGAATCTTGTACACGAGCGATTTTCGTTTACGCGACACTCCTGTTATAGAAACTGACGTACTAGTGATTGAAGCAACCTATGGGAACCCTCGTCGAGTAAGGAATTTTAAGGGAAGCCTTGAAGATTTATTTGTTTCTTTGGTGGAGACTGGTTTGAAAAAAGGTCCTGTTTACGTGTTTGGTTATCATGGCAAGCTTCAGGAAACTATGCAGATTCTGCATACAGCCCAAGTTAAGGTGCCTTTTGTGATGCCTGAAAAAGTTTTTCATGTATCAAAAATCTGTGAGCGGCACGGAATGCGGTTAGGAAGGCTTTTGTTGTCTTCGGGTGATGAGGGAAAGAAGATTCTGCAAAGTCACGATCCATATGTGGCGTTTTATCACATGGGCTCAAAAGGACGAGTGGGGGAAGATGCATTTCGAATTTGTGTTAGTGGATGGGAATTTTCAACTCCATGCAGGGAAGTCGGTAGAAACGAGTACATAATAGCTTTAAGCGATCACTCTGATTTTAACGGGTTGCTTCAGTATGTGAAAGAAAGCAAACCGAAACTTGTAATTACAGACAATTACAGGGTCGGAGACGCCGAAATGTTGGCGAAGGAGATTTTTTCGCGGTTAGGAATAACGGCGAAGGCTTTTCCTCTTTAGGTGTAACGCTTTCTATGAGAGGATGATAGTTGTTTGTGTGGCTTTCCTAAAATGAAAGGTTTATATAGCAAAAATATATGATAAAAATGATTAAAAATAGATAAAAACTGTTAGGGGAATTTAGCTTTGGTGTTGCCTTTCGACTATCTGGACAGTATGATGTGGAGCATTGTTGCGAGTGGGATAATGCTTGCTGTGGCTGCTTTTAGGCTTCCTTACAATGCGTCTTCGGACACTGTGGATGAGCAAGGTAAGAATCTGGGAAGAGGTTTAGGAATGGCGTTAGGTTTTTCCGTGTGTATTTAGCTTTTTGTCCATGCGGCGGTCAGGCTTTCCGACATCGCCTTAT